>NZ_JBEFAK010000059.1:0-54928 GCF_040137845.1 Nonomuraea sp. B19D2
GGACTACGGTGAGCACGGGTGTGCCTTCCCGACCGACGTTGGCGCGTCGGTCATGCTTGGTGGAATCACATGATCATCGGGAAGGTACACCCCTTTCCCGATGATCCACAGATCTCAAGCATTGCTCATGCATGACATCGTGTTGTGGGCCAAGAGCGAATTGCTGGTCGCTCCAGCGGTCGTGCGGGTACAGCCATACCGGGTAACCGACGAGGTGGGCGGGCTCCCATTCGTAGCGCGGCCAGACATGCGCGTGGAGGAAGGCGTCGGTGTTTCCAAGGATTTCCAGGTTCACGCGCCGAAACGCCGGGTCCAGGCTGCGGCAGGCCTGTTCAACCGCCTCGCCGAGGTGATCCATGCTGGTCAGGAAGGCCAATCGCTTGGCGCGGGGCAGGTCCGATAGCCGCTGCACGTTGGGGTCGTCTGCCAGCAGGACGGAGTAGCCCGGCAGGAACTGGGTGTCGCCGATCACCGCGAAGCTCGCGTCGAGCCGTTTCATCACCGTGGGATTTCGGCCTTGCCGGGCACTACCGATCCTGTCGGCTCGCCAATCGTTCAGCATGGTTGTTGACCTTATTGCTTCCGAGTCGCCGATCTACATCGGCCTGCCTGGGACCACTACGGTCCAGCACATGGCCGCATCGAGCCATGGCCGGCTGAGACGGAGTTGGCGGTAGTGCTCGCGCAGGTCGGCGCTCGGCTACCGGCCACCCCTGGAAGTTCTCAACGAGTCCCTTTCAACCCAAACAGCCGCATAGGCTACGCCCATAAGACGGCTGTCCGGAATCACCGTGGCCCCTCACGCCTACAGCGTGGAGTTGCAGCTATGCGTTGAGTGAGAATGATGGTCCGGTGACTGCCGCGAGGGAGGCGATGGTGCCGTCGCTACTGACGAAGCTGGGTCGGGTCGAGGAGGCCGCGCGGCAGCAATGCGCTGAGCTGTCCAAGCGGATGGAGGAGTTGCAGGAGCGGCTGGCCGTGGCGCAGCGGCGCCTGGAACGACTGTCCATCGCGCGCGAGGAACTGATCGCGCTGGAGGCGGACGACGAGCCGGCCGACGCGAAGCTCGGCAAGGCCACCGAAGGCGGTCCGGATGCGGCTGCATTGCCCCGGGAACTGCCGGGCACGCGGAGGTCCCCCAGGAGCGTCCGGCCCTGCGGGGATTGCGTAAGGACGCGGTGGTGTTGCTGGCCAGCTCCAACGAGCCGCTGCGGGCGCGTGACGTGGTGCAGGCGCCGGGTCAGCAGGATGTCCGCGGCCAGGTGGAGGGGATGCGTGCGCGGCTCAAGCGGCTCGCGCCTTCCGAGCGCAACGCGATAGGTGATCGCTTGGAGGTTGTCGAGCCAAATGACGACTGCTTCTGCCCGGATATCCGGGTTGTCCACACCAAGACCCGCAAGTCACGCCGCACGCTGGAGTTGCCCAAGCTGGCGGCTGAGGCTCTCCGGCAGCACCACGTCAGCCAAGCCGCACAGAAGCTCAAGGCAGGCCAGGGATGGCAAGATCACAACCTGGTGTTCTGCACGAGCGTCGGGACCCCACTGGACGCCCCGAACGTGCGGCGAGCGTTCCGCAAGATCACCAAGGAAGCGGGGCTCGGAACCACCTGGAGTCCCCGCGAACTACGTCACTCGTTCGTGTCCATCATGAGTGATCAGGGCGTGCCCATCGAGACCATCGCCGATCTCGTCGGGCACGCGGGCACCAGCGTCACAGAAGCGGTCTACCGGCACCAGCTCAGACCAGTGATCACCAAAGGTGCCCAAACTATCGTTTCCCGCATCACGCCGTCGAGCCCTGCACCCCCTGAAAGACGCCTGGCTGTGTCCCGCCCCCAACCGCAACACGGCCGTCCGGAGGATGTGGCGGCGCTGCGACCTGGTCACGCCCAAGAGCGCACATGCCCCGCGCATATGCCCCGGCCTCACTCAAGCAGTGAGCGATCACCTTGGCACCCCGGACGCCGTCTCGGAATGTCCGAACGGGCGCAAGCGGTCGGTCAGGAAGGCGACGATCTCGTCCCTGGCCTTCAGCGTGGGATGTCCTTCCTCATCGACGAGGTGGGCGGTGACAACGCTGTGGGGGGTCCCGACCACGTCGGCGAAGAACGGTGGCGGGCTGGTGTTCGCGGAACTGCCCGAAAGAACACGACCGTCGAAGGCGTCGCCGAGGAGTGCCTGGTAGGCGGCGAAGCGCTGGCCGGTGCACCAGCGGTCGTCGTCGAAGCGGTAGGCGAGAACCTTCAGCCCGTCGCGCGCGATGCGGTCTCGGACCCCGTGCGCGTCCTCGTCGCTGATCTCGAGTCCGGCAGGGTCGTCCAGCGGCAGCGACGGGTGGTTGACCACCGGCGCGATGACAGCTGGCTCAAGCGCCATGGTGAGAGCGAAGTTGCCGGTGAAGCACAGTCCGATCGCGCCGACTCCCGGACCGCCGCATTCGGCATGGGCTTGGCGCGCGAGCCCACGTAGCCATGCCGTGACGGGGCTGGTCCCGCCCCCGGCGAACGCACGGAACTCGGCACTGACACACGCGCGGCGGACGACCTCCGTACCACCCTCGACCGTGGGGTAGGCACCGTCGATCCCGAAGAGTGAGGGGACATAGACGGTGAAGCCCGCATCCCGCAGCCACCGCGCCAGTCGAAGGACGTCAGGACTGATGCCGGGCATCTCCGGCATCAACACGACGGCTGGCCCGGAACCCGCGGTGTACACCGTCTTCTCCACGCCCTCCACGTCCACGAGTCGGCGGGAGAAGTCCGTGATCATGTCGTCAAGTCGTCCGCTGGCAGCGCTCATGGTGACAGCGTGGACCAATGCCCCCGCACACGGTGAGAGGCCAGATCGCCATGTATGGGGGTAATCTCGCCGTAGGCCGGTGGTGAGGAGGCGAGCGTGAGCACGCTGCGGGTTGGCGTCCTGGCTTATCCAGGCTGCTTCGCGTCCGAGGTGTTCGGCGTACCCGATCTCCTGACGATGGCCACGCACGTTGCCGGACCGGACGGCTCCGGATACGAGGTGTCGATTGTTTCGCCTCGTCGTCGGGTCGCCGCATCGGGTGGTGCGGCATTGGACGTCTCTCCGCTGCGCGAGGTAGATGTCCTTGTCGTGCCAGGGTTCGAGCTCCTGCCGAGCCTGGATGTGGACGCGAAGCTCGCACCCCTCGCCGCTGAAATTGCGGCGATCCGCTCACACGCGGCTGGGGGCACTGCCGTCGTCTCGATCTGCGTCGGTGCGTTTCTGCTCGCCGAGGCTGGACTCCTCAACCGACGCCGGGCTACGACAGCCTGGCTCCTCGCGGACGAACTGGCTCGACGCTGTCCGGACGCTGACGTCCGACCCGAGTGTCTGGTCGTCACCGACACGGGGGTGACGACGACGGCGGCCTTCAGCGCCATGTACGACTTCGCGCTGGATCTGATCCGCCAACACAGCGGTGCCGGCGTGGCACGGACAACCGCGCGGGTGGCGCTCCTCGACGATGCGCGATCGTCCCAGACTCCATACGTGGACGCGCGACTTCTTCCGCAGCCCGGAAACGAGTTCTCCCACAAGGTCATGCGACGGCTCGACCAGAACCTTGCCGCGCGATACGACCTCGCCGCGTTGTCGGACACGTTCAAGGTCAGCACTCGGACGCTGCTGCGGCGCTTCGCGCACGAGACCGGCCAGAGCCCGCTGGAGTACCTGCAGTCATCGCGTGTCCGTCGCGCCCGCCACCTCCTTGAGACCACGAACCGAACCGTCGCCGGCATCTCCGCCGCAGTCGGGTACAGGGATCCCAGCACGTTCGCTGCCCTCTTCGCCAAACACACCGGACGACGCCCAAGGGACTACCGCGCGGCCTTCCGTCGTGCTGACTGAATCCGACCCCGAAGTCCTAGTTCCGCCACGACATGGCCTACCTCAGCCCGCCTGGGTGGCTCGCCCACGGCGCCGCCGACATTCCCGAGATCCCAGCAGAGCACATCGACCGCACGCCACACACGGGCCGGAACAGGCCACCACCCGGGCCTTCCCGGACACCTGCTCCGCGGCTCCCAAACCAGGACGAACCCAATTCTGAAACTCCTGAAACGACAAGATCCCGCCCGATCGCAAGATCAGACGGGATCCCGTCAACCTCAGTCCGGCCGTCTCAAGAACGGCCCCTGGTGGGGTGTTTACGAATGGTCTCCACCTGCGGCGTGACGTAGGTGGAGGAGATCGCTTCCCGCCTTGAGCTGATCGTTTCCCGGACGGTCCGTTCAAAAGATCAGCGCGATCTTCCCGTTCAGGCTCCCCCGCTGGAAATGCTCGTGCGCGGCTTTCATGTTCTGCACGGCGTATTGCGCGTCGACCCGGATCTTCAGTCGCCCGCCGTCCACGGCTGCGGCGAGTTCGGCGAGTCCGCGGCCGTCTTCGCGTACCTGGTTGACCGTGGTGCGTACCCGACGATGCGACAGGTCGGGTACGGGCCCGGCTTGAGTGGCGATCGAGGCGTACCTGCCGCCATCGGCCACGGCGTCGGTGACAAAGGCGCCGAAGGTGTCGAAGATGGCGTCGTAGCCGCCCGCCGGCAGGGTGGTCCGGTCGGTGGTGGTGTGGTCGGCTCCCAGTTCCTGTACCACCTTGATCTGCGCTTGTCTGGACACCAGCGCGTCCACCTGCGCTCCGCGAGCACGCGCGAGTTGCACTGCGAGTCCGCCGACGGCTCCTGCCGCACCTGCCACCAGCAGCTTGTCTCCCTGGCCGACCTGCAGCCAGTCCAGGGTCTGCAACGCGGTCAGTCCCGGCAGGGGCAGAGTCGCCGTCTCGACCAGGCTGACCGACGTGGGTGCCTGGGCGATGGAGGCAGCCGGGATGGCGATGAGGTCGGCCCATGAGCCGCGCCCGGTCGCCAACTGATGCGACATGCCGAACACCCGCTCGCCGACGGACAGCCCGCTCATGCCTGGGTTGACGACGATCCCCGCCAGTTCCCAGCCCAGCGTCATCGGCAACGGTGGCGTGCCCTCACCGATGGCCCCTTCCCGCGTCTTGTCATCAACCGGATTGATGGCCGAGCCGATGACCCGCACCAGCACCTCGCCATCGGCCGGTTGCGGTTCCGGTACGTCGACCAGCGCCAGCACATCAAGATCTCCAAAGTGGTCGATCTGCAGAGCACGCATACTCAACTCCCAAAGTGTCCGATGAGCGTCCAACATTAACGATGGCCCCCCTTTGTGCCGGTGGCAGACCGGCGCCCTGTGTGGTGATGGCTCCCGAGGGCTGCGTGTGTCCGGCCAGCCATCGGCAAAGCGCGTTCGGCGCCGAGGGCGTCGGCGAGCCAGCCCGGCAAGCAACCGCGTGCAGGTGTTGATCTTGATTCTGGTAGTCACTGCCAGAACTTCCCCGCTTACAGTGTGGAGTTGTTGCACTACATGGCGTGAGGCGGATCGGATGGGTGCATCTGCGCACGCTGGAGCTGCCTAAGCTGGCGGCACGGGCTCTCCGGCAACACCACACCCGCCAAGCCGCCCTCAAGCTCAAGGCCGGCGAGGCTTGGCAAGATCACCAACTGGTGTTCTGCACGAGCGTCGGCACCCCGTTGAACGCCTCGAACGTGCGGCGGGCATTCCGCAAGATCACCAAGGAAGCGGGGCGCGGAACCGCCTGGAGTCCCCGAGAACTACGTCACTCGTTCGTCTCCATCATGAGTGACCAGGGCGTACCCATCGAGACCATCGCCGATCTCGTCGGGCACGCGGGCACCAGCGTCACAGAAGCGGTCTACCGGCACCAGCTCAGACCAGTGATCACCAAAGGTGCCCAAACGATGAACACCATCTTCGGCGACAGCCGACACGGGTAGAGAATGCGACCGAGATGGCTCCCCGATTGGCTCCCATCGACTTCCAGACATGAGAAAAGGGCCTCTGGATTGCTCCAAAGACCCTTCTCACCTGCAACTTCCTGGTGGAGATGAGGGGATTCGAACCCCTGACCCCTTCGATGCGAACGAAGTGCGCTACCGGACTGCGCTACATCCCCAAGGACTCGACTAGGTTAGCAAACTCCTGAGGGTCCTCGCGCCACCCTTTCAGTCGCCCACCGCCCGCTTGGGCGGCTCGGCGTACTGATCGAACAGAACGTCCGCGTGCAGCGCCGCGAGATCGATGACCTCGGCCTGGGCGGCCTCCTCCGCGGCCCGCCGCTGTTCCCGGGTTCGACGCAGGCGCTCCTGGCGCAGCCGGCGGGCGCGTTCGCGCCGTTCCCGGTCCACTTGTACGGCGATGCGAAGAAAGGCCATGTACGCAAACGTGATGACGACAGACGGCGCCACGCCCCACCACGGGATCATCTTGACCGCGGCCGTCACGATCGAGGCCAGGACCAGCAGGGCCGTGAAGAACAGGAGCCGACGCCGGCGGGCCACGATGATGGCGCGGCGCCGGAGGCGGAACTGGCGCACGTCGACCTTCTCCACCTCGGCCCCGTCCTCCTCGTCCGCGTCCGAAGGGTCCAGGTTGTCGAGGTCGGGAAGCTGGTGCTCGCCGGTGTAGTGCTCTTCGAGTTCGGCCAGCTCAGCGAGGTTGGTCTTGTCTCTGCGCAGCCACATAGGGATCAGGACGCAGAGCCACATCACGACGATGGCCAGATAGAGGAGGACGCTGCTCACGACCACCTCCGGGCAGCACAAAGACGCGAGTGTGCTCGTCGCGCCTTCAATGTGCTCACGTCACGCACCGTAAGACCGCGTGTCACTAATTGACGAGCATTCGGTGCGGTGTGTCGCGAGATCGTCAAACCTCTTCGACGGGAGACCCTCCGTGAGCTGCCGACTCACGCGCGCGACGCCACTGCACGAGCAGCCCGCCAGGAACGTCCTCGACGGTCAACGCGTAGCAGATGTGGTCGCGCCAGGCCCCGTCGATGTGGAGTTGGCGCCGCCGAATGCCTTCTTCCCGGAATCCGAGCTTCTCAACCACCCTACGGCTGGCCTGGTTCTCGGGACGGATGTTCGCTTCCAGCCGATGCAGCCCGGTGGTGAAAAAGCAGTGGTCAACGGCCATGGCGAGGGCGGTCGGGGTGATGCCCTGCCCGGCCAGCGCGCCGTCGATCCAGTAGCCGACCTGGGCGGAACGGGCCGACCCCCACACGATCGCGCCCACGGTCAGCTGCCCCGCGAAGCGCCCCCCGTACGTGATCACCCACGGCATCGCCAGGCCCTGCCTGGCCTCACGGCGGAGGGTGCCGACCATGGAGATGTAGGGTCCGAGGCCGGTCCTGAACAGCGGCGTCTCGGGATTGCTCGGCTCCCAGGGACGTAGCCAGTCGGCATTGCGCAGCCGCGTCTCGCGCCACACGCGCACATCGCTCAGCCGCAGCGGCCGGAGGCCCACCGGACCGTCGTTCAGTGTCGCCGGCCAGCCACGAAGTCGATCCACACCTCTCATCATCCCCCCATCGGGCACGATGGCGCCACGGATCACGAAATCGAGGTCAGCGCGGGTGATCGCCGCCCCGGATCTGATCGACCGCGTGCTGGAGAATCGGCGCGAGTACGGCGACGCCATCGCGTACGCCACCGGACGATCCGGGCAAATTCACGATCAACGTGCTGCCCGCCTGACCCGCCAGACCTCTGGACAGCACGGAGGCGGGGACCTTCTCCCGGTTCGCCAGCCGAATGGCCTCCGCTATACCGGGAATTTCCCGAGAAATCACCCGGGCCGTCATTTCCGGCGTCAGGTCCATGGGCGTCAGCCCGGTCCCCCCCGTGGTCACGATGACGTCGTACCCGTCCGCCACCCCGCCACGAAGGGCGCCTTCGACCGCCTCGCCGTCGGGTACCACCAGAGGGCCGTCCACGACCTCACAGCCCGCATCACTACGCAGCAGGTCAGCCAGGAGCGGACCGGATTTATCGGCATAAATCCCGGCCGACGCCCGGTTCGACACGGTGATCACGAGCGCCCGCATCACGTCGCTTCCCTGCTCCAGCGGCCGGTCTTGCCGCCCAGCTTCTCCTCCACCCGCACATCAGTGATCACCGCGCCCGGATCCACCGCCTTGACCATGTCGAACAGCGCCAGCGCCGCCACCGAGACCGCCGTCAACGCCTCCATCTCCACCCCGGTGCGGTCGGCCGTCTTCACCCGGCAGGTGATCGCCACGCCCCAGTCCTCGACGTCCAGCGTGACCTTGACCCCGTGCAGCGCGATCGGATGGCAGAGCGGGATCAGGTCGGGCGTGCGCTTCGCCCCCATGATCCCCGCGATCCGCGCCACCCCCAGCGCGTCCCCCTTGGGCACCTCGCCAGAGCGCAGCAGCGACACGACCTCGCCGGACAGCAGCACCCGCCCGGTGGCCGTGGCGGTCCGGGCCGACACGTCCTTGGCGGAAACGTCCACCATGCGGGCGGCCCCGGTCTCGTCTACATGGGTCAGCCCACCCTGCTCACTCACACTGTGTTCATTGGTCCGCTCGCTTCGCTCACTCACAGCGGGATCACCTCCACCGAAGAGCCCTCCGGCACCTCGGTCACGTCCTCGGCCACCACGATCAGCGCGTTCGCCGAGGCCAGGGCGGCGAGCTGGTGCGAGCCCTGCCCGTGCACCGGCGACACCGTGCCGTCGGAGGCCAGCACACCGCGCAGGAACGACCGGCGCCCCGCCGGCGACCGCAACGGCCCGGTGACGCGAGCGGTCACCGCCTCCGGCATACCCGAGGGAAGCCCGCGCATCTTGTCGAGCGCCGGACGTACGAACAGCATGAAAGACACGAAAGACGACACCGGGTTGCCGGGAAGCGCGAAGATCGGCACCTGATCCTCCCCCAGCACACCGAACCCCTGCGGCATCCCCGGCTGCATCGCCACCTTCTCGAACCGAACCGTCCCCAGCGGCGACAGAGCCTCCTTGACCGGCTCGTACGCCCCCATGGACACGCCTCCGCTGGTGATGATCGCATCGGCCCGCACCAGATGCGTGTCGAGCCGATCGAGCAGCACCACCGGATCGTCCCCGACAGACCCCGCCCGGAACCCCTCGCCCCCCGCCTCGCGTACGGCCGCGGTCAGCGTGAAGCTATTGGAGTCCCAGATCTGCCCGGGCGCCAGCGGGCCGCCCGGCTCGACCAGCTCCGCGCCCGTCGAGATGACGACGACCCGGGGCCTGGGCCGCGCCCAGACCCGCCGCCGCCCCACTCCCGCGATGATCCCGAGCTGGGCAGGCCCGATCACCGTGCCCTGCTTGAGCACGGTTTCACCGGCCTTCACGTCCTCCCCCGCCCGCCGGATCGCGTTGCCGACGGTTGCCGGACGCGTGATCCGTACGGAGACCGTCCCGCCATCCGTCCACTCCACCGGCACCACGGCGTCGGCTCCGGCAGGCATGGGAGCGCCGGTCATGATCCGCACGGCATGCCCCGGCCCCACGGCCCGCAGCTCCATGGATCCGGCCGCCACGTCGTCGATCACCGGCAGCGTAACCGGGACATCCGATACATCGGCGGCACGGACGGCATATCCGTCCATGGCCGAGTTGTCGAACGGCGGCAGCGGCACCGGCGACGAGACCTCCTCGGCCAGCGTCGCCCCCAGCGCCTGCTCCAGCTCGAGCTCGATCGGCGCCAGCGGACGAACGGTGGCCAGGATCTCGGCCAGATGCTCGTCAACCGATTTCATCGAGAAACTCCCGCAGCCACGGCACGAACTCCGGCGCCAGATCCTCCCGATCCGCCGCGAACTTCACCACCGTCCGCAGATAGTCGAGCTTGTCGCCGGTGTCGTACCTGCGCCCTCTGAACAGCACACCGTGCACCGGCCCGCCCTCCGAAGTGCCACGCGCGGCGAGCGTCCGCAGCGCGTCGGTGAGCTGGATCTCGCCGCCGCGCCCCGGCGGCGTGTTCTCCAGCACCTCGAACACCGCCGGATCGATCACGTAACGCCCGATGATCGCCCAGTTGGACGGCGCCTCGTCGGCCGGCGGCTTCTCCACCAGGTCGGTCACGCGTACGACGTCGTCCTCGGCGGTGGCCTCGATGGTCGCGACGCCGTACAGGGAGACCTGCTCCTTGGGCACCTCCATCAGCGCGATCACGCTCCCCCCGAACGTGTCGCGCACCTCGATCATGCGCTTGAGCAGCAGGTCGCGGCGGTCGATCAGGTCGTCACCGAGCAGACAGGCGAACGGGTGGTCGCCGACGTGCTGCTTGGCGCAGAGCACCGCGTGGCCGAGCCCCTTCGGCTCGCCCTGCCGTACGTAGTGGAGAGTCGCCAGCGAGGCCGGCTCGCGTACCTGGGACAGCCGGTGCTCGTCGCCCTTGGCCTCGAGGGCCTCCTCCAGCTCGAATGCGCGGTCGAAGTGATCCTCTATGGACCGTTTATTCTTGCCGGTGACCATGAGCACATCGAGGAGCCCCGCCGAGGCGGCCTCCTCGACGACATACTGGATCGCGGGCTTGTCGACGATGGGCAACATCTCCTTCGGTGTCGCCTTGGTCGCCGGGAGGAACCGGGTGCCCAGACCCGCGGCGGGCACGACGGCTTTCGTCACAGGGTCGAAGTCAGCCATGAGTAGACCCTAGTGGAGGTACCTGTGGACAAGCTGAACCTGCGCCGCGAGCTGAGCTCCGCGCGTGCCTCCCTCTCCCCCGAACAACTGCGTTCAAACGCCATCAAGGTCCGCGAAACACTGCTCGACCAGCCGTGGGTCCAGATGGCCGGTCTCGTGGCCTGCTACTGGTCAACGGGGTCGGAGCCGGAGACGCACGGGCTCGTGTTCGCTCTGTGGAAACATGGGGCCACCGTTATCCTCCCCGTCCTGCGCGAGGACTATGACCTGGATTGGGCGGTGTACGACGGGCCCGACTCGCTGGCCCCGGGCCGCTTCGGGATCATGGAGCCGGTCGACACCCGCCGCGGCGTCGACGCCATCCGCACCGCCGCACTCGTGATCGTGCCCGCGCTGGCGGTGGACAGGAAGACAGGCGTCCGACTGGGGCGCGGCGGCGGCTCGTACGATCGTGCCTTGACCAGGGTGGGACCCAACGTCCCGACGGTCGCGCTGCTCCACGACGGAGAGCTGATCGACGGCCTCCCCGCGGAGCCGCACGACCGCCACGTCCGTTTTGCCGTGACACCACAGGGACTCACTAGTCTTATGTGAACGCAGGTACGAGAGGGGGCCAGATGACGCTGGATGTCTGGCTTCTCCTTGGTGCCGCGATCGTCATCGCGGCCATCGCCTCCGTACGCCTCGCGCACCGCACCGGCCTGCCCAGTCTGCTGGTGTTCCTCGGATTCGGCCTGGTCCTGGGCGAGGCCGGGTTCGGGATCCCCTTCGACAACCCCCAGCTCGCCCAGCAGATCGGCCTCACGGCGCTGGCAGTGATCCTGGCCGAAGGCGGCCTCACCACGAACTGGTCCCATGTGCGGCGTTCCGTCCCCCTTGCCCTGGTGATGGCGACCGCGGGCGTGGCGGTCAGCATTGTGGTGGTGGCGCTGGTCGTACAGGGACTTCTCGGCATGGACGGGACGACGGCGCTGATCCTCGGCGCGGTGCTGGCCTCCACGGACGCCGCCGCCGTCTTCTCCGTGCTGCGCAGGCTGCCGCTGCCCCCGCGGCTGGCGGGCGTGCTGGAGGCGGAGTCCGGGTTCAACGACGCGCCCACGGTGATCGCGGTCGTGCTGCTGAGCGGCGCGGCGCATTCGTCCGCGACCGTGGGAACGTTCCTATTGGAGACCTCGGTCGAGCTGGTCATCGGCGCCGCGGTCGGCCTGGCCGTCGGCCCGGCGGGCGCATATGCGCTGCGCCGCGTCGCGCTCCCCGCCTCCGGTCTCTATCCCCTCGCCGTGCTGTCCCTCACTTTCGTCTCGTACGGCGGCGCCGTGCTGCTGCATGGTTCGGGATTCCTGGCCGTCTACCTGACGGCGTTGATCCTTGGCAATTCGCGGCTGCCGCACCGGGCGGCGACCAGGGGGTTCGCGGAGGGTGCGGCGTGGCTGGCGCAGATCGGGCTGTTCGTCATGCTCGGTCTGCTGGCCAGCCCCGGCGAGATGCCGTCGGCCATCGTGCCCGGCCTGATCGCCGGCACCGTACTCGTGCTCCTGGCGCGGCCGCTGTCCGTCATGGTGAGCTCGCTGATGGCGTGGGCGCTGCGGATGGGCGGCGTGAGCTGGCGTGAGCAGGCGTTCCTGTCGTGGGCGGGGCTGCGCGGCGCGATCCCGATCGTGCTCGCGACCATTCCGTGGGCGTCCGGTGTCGAAGGCTCCAAGGAGATCTTCAACGAGGTCTTCGTGATCGTCATCGTGTTCACCCTGCTCCAGGGGCCGACGCTGCCGTACGCGGCCCGGCTCCTCGGAGTGGCCGCACCTGGGGAGGCGCACGAGCTCGAGGTGGAGGCGGCGCCGCTGGAGGAGCTCAAGGCGGACCTGCTGCAGGTCAAGGTGCCCGGCGGCTCGAAGCTGCACGGTGTGGAGGTCTTCGAGCTCCGACTGCCCGCGGGCGCGCAGGTCACCCTGATCGTCCGCGACGGCAAGTCCTTCGTGCCCGCGGGCAACACCAGGATCAGGGCGGACGACCAGCTCCTGCTGGTCACCACGGCCTCCTGCCGCGACCAGGTGGAGCGCCGGCTGCGCGCCGTCAGCCGCAGCGGCAAGCTGGCCGGTTGGTACGGCGAGCGGGGACTGGAATAGGCGTTTGACCTAATCGGTTACCATTAGCAGTCGCATCCCTCGAGTGCCAGACCTGAAGGAGGAGCGCGTGCCGACATACCAGTACGCCTGCAACGACTGCGGCGAGCAGCTCGAGGTCGTTCAGAAGTTCACCGACGATGCCCTGACGGTTTGCCCCGCCTGCGAGGGAAACCTGCGGAAGGTCTTCTCCGCCGTCGGCATCGTGTTCAAGGGCTCGGGCTTCTACCGGACCGACAACCGCTCGTCCTCGACCTCGACTTCCACCACTGCTTCCTCCTCGTCGTCCTCGTCGTCGAAGACCTCGGAGAGCAAGTCCGCCGACACGAGCTCGTCCACCCCTGCTGCCGCCCCCGCCGCAGCCTCGAGCTGATCTCGATGAGTGGCCGCCCAGCGCGGCCACAAGCGCGTTATCCACAGAACGGGATTCGGGCCGCCCTGGCCCGCGGCCGATCCGGCTACTCTCTCGGCCATGGTCACTCGCACAGACATCGGCGTCATCGGCGGATCGGGCTTCTACTCCCTGCTCGACGACGCGGAGGAGATCGAGCTCGCCACGCCTTACGGCCCCCCGAGCGATGTCGTCACGGTCGGACGCATCGGCTCGCGTTCGGTCGCGTTCATCCCCAGACACGGGCGAGATCATCGTTTCCCGCCGCACCGCATCCCCTATCGTGCCAACCTCTGGGCACTGCGCTCACTCGGCGTCCGCCAGGTGCTCGCGCCCAGCGCCGTAGGCTCGCTCAGAGCGGAGTACGGCCCGGGCGCCATGGTCATCCCTGACCAGCTCGTGGATCGCACCTCAGGACGCGTCCAGACTTATTACGACATAGACGGCGCAGTCCACGTCTCCTTCGCCGACCCCTACTGCCCGTCAGGCCGCGCCACCGCGGCGCAGATCGCCCGCTCCACCGGCTGGGAGACCGTCGACGGCGGCACCCTGGTGGTCATCGAAGGCCCACGCTTCTCGACCCGCGCCGAGTCACAGTGGTTCGCCGGCAACGGCTGGTCGATCGTCGGCATGACCGGCTTCCCCGAGGCGGTCCTGGCCCGCGAGCTGGCCCTCTGCTACACGTCGCTCTCCCTGGTGACCGACCACGACGCCGGGGTGGAGGCCGGCCAGGGCGTCACACACGACGAGGTCCTCGAGTTCTTCGCGCAAAACGTCACGCGCATGCGCACCCTGGTGGCGGAGACCGTACAAGCCCTTCCCGAGGAGCGCACGTGCCCCTGCGGCACGACCCTCGACGGGATCAAGCTCCCCTTCGAGCTGCCGTGATCCAGTCCTGGCTGACCCGCTACGGCCGCCGTCGCCGCCTCATCGCGGCGGCGCTGGCCGCGCTCGCCGTCATGTCCGCTTTTGTCGCCACCCGCCCCACGCCTGCGCCGACGGTCCTGGTGGCGACCCGCGACCTGTCCCCCGGCCCCCTCAGCCCGGGCGACCTGACCCCCGCCGCGCTCAACCACCCACCCACCGGCGCCGTACGCGCAGCCGCGGCGGGCCGGATCCTGGCGAGCCCCATGCGCAAGGGCGAGCCGCTGACCGACGTCCGCCTCCTCCAGTCGTTCCGCCTCCCGCCCGGCATGGTCGCCACGCCCGTGCGCATAGCCGACGCGGCCGCCGCGAAACTCCTCTCCCCCGGCGCCACGATCACCGTCCTGGCCACGCGGGAGGAAGCCCAGCCGGCCCGCCTCGCCGCCGAAGACGTGCGCGTCATCACCATCCCACCCCCACCCCAGACCGCGAGCGAGACCCACGGCGCCTTAGTGGTGCTCGCGACCACCCCGACCCAAGCAGCAGACCTGGCGGCAGCCCAGACCACCGGCCACCTCTCGATCACGATCAAACCTAACTCAACGTAATCGATCGATTACGATCCCTTCATGAACGGATTCAAGAAGTTCCTCATGCAGGGAAACGTCATCGACCTGGCCGTGGCGGTCGTCATCGGCGCGGCCTTCACCTCGATCGTGCAGTCGTTCGTGGCCGACCTCCTCACGCCGCTGATCTCGGCGTTCGGGGGTCTGCCCGACTTCTCCTCGCTCAAGGTCACGGTGGGCCGCTCCAACTTCATGTACGGCCACTTCGTCAACGCGGTCATCTCATTCCTGATGGTCGCCGCGGTGGTCTACTTCCTGGTGGTGAGGCCGTACACACATGTCAGAGACCGCGCCGCGGCCAAGGTCGAGTCGAAGACCCGCGACTGCCCCGAGTGCCTGTCGGCGATCCCGAAGGCCGCGTCCCGCTGCGCCTTCTGCACCGCGCAGGTGGCATAGGCCTAGAGCAGAGAGCTGCTCTTCGGGTCATACTCCCAGTGCCACGGCTCGAACGGGCCGGTGTAGGCCCAGGAGGGATGGAACCACCCATACTTCTTGGAGTTCTTCTCCATCCAGACGAACTCCGCGGACCCGGACCTCTCCACCCCACCACACAGGTCCACAGCTAGCCCGAGCCCATGGTTGCTCCGCCCGGGCACGGCGGCGAACCCCGGCCGCCGGTAGTAGACCGACTGCTGCTCAGCCAGGCTCCGATAGGCGTCGGTGACGCATACGTTCTTCCCGAACCGTCGCCGATAGGCCTCGTTCAGGCTCACGAAGGCGATGGTGGCATCGGCGCGCAGGCTGAACCCCTTCTGCTGCAACGGGCAGAGCATGCTCTTGGGAATCAGACCATTGGGATAGTCACCGGCCGTCGCGGCCCGCAGCGGATTGCACCCCAGCGCCGCCCGCCCGACCTTGTCAACCTTGATCCCCATTTTCACGAGCGCCGCCGTCAGAGACTTCACGATCTTGTCCGACCGCGCCCGAAGCGTGTCCACCTCGGCCGCCAGCTGCGCCTCGGCCAGCAGGTTCCCGGCCCGGAGCTCCTGCGCCTCGCCGGCCAGCCGCTCCGCCTCCTTGTAGAGCGCACTGGTCTGCTCGACGACCTGCTGGCGTGCGGAAACGATCTGCGTCACGTCGCTGAGCGCCCGCAGCGTGTTCTCGTCCGCGTTCCCGGACAGGAACGGCACGATCCCGTCCGCCAGGAGCGGCTGCTCGTACAGCAACTCGGCCATCTGCGACACAGGCTGCCGCATCACCGCCACCCGCCGCTCCAGCTCCTGCAGCGCCGCCAGCTTCTCCTTCAGCTGTTTGTCGGAGGCGGCGATGTCCGCCCGCCGCTTCTCCAGGGCCTTGGTGGCATCCTCAAGCTCCTTGGCCGACCGCTCGGCCTCTTTCCGCAGCGCGGTGAGGCTGCCGGGATCCGGCTTCTCCTGCACCCGTACGACCTGTGCCTGCGCGCGCCCCTGCCCGGAAGGCACGAAAAGAGAAGCCACCGCCATGACTACCGCGATCAGACCCGCTGATCGAGGGGCTGGCACGTTCGACTCCTCCGTTTGCAAACTCGTTACCCTGGTCAGGCACGCACGTTACTACAGCCCCCCGAGTGCCCGAGCCGAACTCGGGAGAGCTGTTATGAGACAAAAAACCCACTCTGTCCGCACAGCTCCCACATTCACCGCTCGGAAGCGCCACCACCGCACGCCACCTCAGAGATCGGGCATCTCAATCTCCATCCCCGCCGCCTGCCGCTCCCTCTCGAGACACATGTCCCACAACCAGGTGTCCGCCCACTCCCCCGGACACCCGCCAACCTCCGTCCGCGCAGGAGCCGGCGTAACAGGCTCCTCATACCTGGGCTCTTCCGTCGCGACAGCAGGAGGAGCAGCCGCCACCCGCGACGGCGACACCACCCGCACAGGCCCCGGCACGCCACCTCCATACACCCGATCCGGATGCGCCGGCGCCCGCATCAACACCGGCCCGAACCCGACCCTCCCCCCCTCCTCCCGCATCACCACACGCCCCTCGCTACCCTGCTCAAACCCCCGCATCTCCCCCGCCAACAACCCCCCGGCCAGGATCGCCGGCGCCAACAACGCCCCGAACAGCACGACGGGCCGCCGCCGCGCTTGCTTGCATTGCCTCGTGGTCACAGGCAGACGCTATCCACGCGGGATGCGCCAGATTCTGATCACTTGTCATGCCTTTACCGCAGCTCAGAGCACCCATAACCAACCCGACCAAACTGACCCCGGCCCTACGTCCCACGCAGTGCCAGACTTTCGCTAGGCTTACGAGAGTCCGCCTCCGTAGCTCAGGGGATAGAGCACCGCTCTCCTAAAGCGGGTGCCGCAGGTTCGAATCCTGCCGGGGGCACTCATCTCCACCAGGCGTTTTGGCCTCTGACCTGCGGTTTCGCTGCCGCAGGTCTTTTGCTCTCCAGACCCTCGGTAGGCCACCAAGAGTTGTCGAACGCAGCCGTAGGACAGCGTTCTGGGGACATGTGGGGGATGATCTTGAAGGCATTCCCCGAGGTCGGCGCTTCAGTTCAGGGCCAGGCTGTCGCTATCGAGCCACTCGTCTCTAAGATCGACGACGTGCAGCGCCTTGCCCTCTTTGACCTTGACCGAACGCTCATTGACCTCGATGCCGCGTTCCGCCGGTGGGCCGAAGAGTTCGCGGAGCGACTGCACTTGGCGCCCGAGGGGCTCGCGTGGCTTATCTCCCAAGATCGGGATGCGCGCCCACATCGCGAGGTGTTCTTCAGTAAGGTCCGCGAACGCTTCGCTCTGACCGAGCCGGTCGAGGAGCTATGGGCCGACTACCGCCGACGCATGCCTCACCTCGTGCAGTGCTACCCGGGTGTTCTAGCGGGCTTAGCCGACCTGCGGGGCGCCGGATGGCGGGTAGGGATCGTCACCAACGGCATGGCGGACAACCAACTTGGCAAGCTCCGTAGTACCGGTCTGGCCGATGCGGTCGACGGCTACGCCGTTTCGGGGGTCGAGGGCATCCGGAAGCGTGAGAGCGGCCTTTTCGAGATCGCGGCTCAACGCTGCGGAACCAACCTCGCCGAGGGCGGATGGATGGTCGGCGACAACCTCATCGCCGACATCCAAGGAGCGCAGACGGCCGGACTTCGTACGATCTGGATCGATCGGGGAACCTGGCCGGGGCACGAACACCAAGCTGACCACGTGGTGGCCGATACTGTAGACGCAATCGCCATCATCCGCGATAGGCACATGTCGAGATAGGCGTTGAGCTATGCCGCTTTACTCGTGCGAATCGGCCGGCGCTCCGGCTGCGGAGCTCGCATGATCGAGGAGACTGCGGGATGCGTGACGGATGATCCCGGCGGTAGGTCTGCATTCGAGCTCGGAATGCAGCGCAGGCGAGCATTCAGCAATGATTCGGTCCGATCGCCCCAAGCTAGACGCTGTTCGGGCGCTTTGTTCGACAGCCTCATTGAGCTGCGTAACGAGGGCGCCTGCGGCGACGCTCAAGAGCACACCCATTACCTTGCCAGTGTCAATCAATGCAGCACGTGCCCACCGCTTTTCCTCATCTGGACTCTTCCAGACCCCGAAACGGATAGCTTCCCAGGCGAGGACAAAGGTAGCTGCTGAAGCGTATTGATAGCCCGCTCCCCAGTTGCCCTCGGTAATGACGGAGGCTACGACCAAGGCCAGTCCGAGCGCAAACGAGACCAGCGTGAGTCGGGCCTGCTTGGGGAGATCCACATCGCCATGATCGACCTCATGGCCCGCCGTCTCGCCGGCGAATCCACCCCCACGTGGCGCGGCACCTGAACCCGGGATCAGACAGGACTAAACTCCCACTAGGTGCCGAGCCGTAGGCGTTCATCCTGCAGCAACCGGGCAAACGTAGGAACCGGTGCGTGGGAGATGTCGAGAATGATATCCAAGAAACCTTCGATAGCTCGAATTACTTTCTCAAGATCGCCTCATTGAGACGCTGTACGAGTAATATCCTTAATCAATGAATGAGGCGTCGAGTGTACGGGAGCCTTTGTCTGATTCCTCTACTGTCACCTCAATGCGTCGGCCCTTGATTTTCTTGCTCACCCCTGCGATACAGGAGTCTGGGCAAGTCTCTAAAGCCTGTGGCCAATCGACCCATCCAGCGGAATAGAACTTCTTCAGAAATATTTTTGGGGAGACGTCAGAGTCTAGAATGTAGGATACGTATGCACCTCCCTCTGGCGCGGAATCGCAGGCACTACCTTCATAGAGCGTTGACCGCTCATCTGGCGCCAACAGGGGTCCTATCTCTCTGGCGAGCTGCTCGCTCTCACGACTATCTTTCTTGTAGCACTCTTTCAATGAAGATCCGGCTTCATCATTGCCTTGGCATCCAGAGCTAATTGCCACCATGCCAACCAACAGCAATACTAAGCCCTTCTTCACGATGACACCCCCAGGCTAGACTCCTTCTCATCGTATCGGGAGTGTCAAGCCTATAGAACGAACAGTGACGATTTCTTGCTCCCCATGCCACCGCGAGGAAATAAGCGCATATTACGGCATATATCTTCTCAGCAAACATACGACTTTGGACAGTAGTATATCTTGTCGCGTTTCGCGCCCAAGAGGTCATGCCTCTTCCACATGCCATACCCAACCTTCCACAGAGCACTAAGCAAGCCATCCTCATTCAGATCGCCATGGTCTGCGACCGCCGCCTGGGCGCGATCCCAGTCCTTCTCCCATCCCAACTGATTCAGAATTGCCCAGTTGCGAGCAGTGTAGTTGTTCATCTGATCTGCGGCCGAATCACATGGGGGGACCCTACCCTTGAGCTCACGACATGGAGTTCCCGCACCCCTTTCGTGAGCATCTCCCAGCCCTTTTGCAAAGTCAGCGCCGAACGCCCACGTCATGATCACTTGGCCCATAAAGTGGCGAATGGCGTTTCGTTGCGGGGTCTCCTTGGTGCCGCGATATTTCTTGATGAGATACCTGGTGAGCTGATCAACATAAATCCATGCCATCGCACATTTAGCAGGATTATTTGCCTGGCACCAATCCTTTTCCGCTCTGGTGATAACCCCATAGAGTCTATCTTTGGGATCGTCCGCTGTTGCCAGCATGCAGATGCAGTTGTCGGCACTAGCGGCAATCTTGGCCGCCTTCCAAAGAAACTTTTTCACAATGAATGGATTCATGGGGTCATAGAATTCACTAAAATTCTGCCGAGCCTGTCCATCCTTTTTTGAGTTATTTTTCCAAAAACCTTTCGGGGCGTCCCTGCCAGCGCCCTTCCCTTCCGCAACGACGTTCACCCGGCGGGCTTCTTCCTCAGAGAACTCGGGATTCCATTCGACGATGATGCTAGGGTCAAGAATCTCAGCGCCCCCGCAGGAGCGAATATCACAGGCTGTGGCCCCGCCTCCCATATCTCCCCTGGAGCCGCAGCTTCCGATGCACAGTCCACTACCAGTGCTGTCGTACTCGGCATACACACCGCCGACTGGCAAGGAAGTGACGCCAGAAGTGTTGGTGGAACTCCATACGCCGCTTGTTGCGCCACTGTTGATGACGGTGTAGTGGCCAGTGGGGTCGGTGCCGGTCAGGGGTGAGGCGTTGGCGTAGGTGTAGTGGTTGGCCTGCACCGACGGGTTGGGGGGCAGACTGGCGGTGTCACGGCTGGTGAAGGTGCCGGTGCCGGGCTGGTACCAGCGGGCGTGCATGTTGACCTTGCCGGTGTCTGGGTCGGTGTATTCGCCCTGGTAGCCGAGGTTCGTCTTGGCGCTGGTCTGGGTGGTGACGGTGCCGAACGGGTCGTAGGCGGTCGAGGTCTGAAGTGCGGTGGTGAAGGTGGCTACCAGGTCGCCGTGCAGGTCGCTCAGCGCCGCCACTGCCGCGCCAGTGCCTTCCTTGAGACCGAGCAGGCCGCCGCCAGCATCGCGGGCGTACTTGGCCTGGACGGCGCCGCCGCTGTCGGTGATGGCCGCCAGGTCGTTGCCGAGCCCGGCGTAGGCGAAGATCTGCTTGGCGGTGCTGCGGATCCGGCTCGTTATGCGGTCGAGGGCGTCGTAGCTGTAAAGGCTGTCGCCATCGGCGATGAGCCGGTCGAAGGCATCGAACGTGTAGTTGGTGGTGGCGCCGCCCTTGGTGCTGGTGGCCAGGGTGCCGCGCGGAGTGTAGGTGTAGTCAGTGCCGTCGCCGGAGTCCAGACGATTGCGCTCGTCATAGGTGAACGTCGCGTTCCCGGCCTTGGTGCGGTTGCCGGCCGCGTCCCACTCATACGCGGTGGTGGCACCGCCGGGGGCCGTCCAGGAGGTGAGCCTTCCTGCACGGTCGTAGCCGTAAGTGTTGGTGCCCGCCCCGGCCAGGCCCGCGGTGGTCTTGGTGGTGAGGTTGTCGTCCTTGTCCCACCCATAGGTGATCTTGGCCAGCTCAGCGCCGGCGCCGTTCTTCAGCGTCTGACCCGTGATTCGATCCATGTTGTCGTAGTCGATGGCCTGGGTACTGGCCGTGCCACTGCTGGCGGTGATGGTCTTCAGCCGGCTGGCCGGATCGTAGCCGTAGGTCAGGGTGCGGCCGGTGACCGGGTCAGTGGCGGTTTCGAGGCGGTTGGCCTTGTCCCAGGTAAAAGTGGAGGTGCCAGCGGGATCGATGCGCTGGGTGGGGTTGCCGAGTTCGTCATATCCGTAGGCGGTCTCCTGCGTCGACCCGCGGGAGACCTTCAACGGCAGGCCGCGGTCGTTGAAGTCGACCGTCAGATCGCCGGCAGTCGTTGGACGGCTGGCCAGGTCGTAGCCGAACGTGCGCTCGGCGCTGGTGGCGCCGCCGCCTGCGCCGGTTTCCTTGGTGAGCCGGTTCAGGTGGTCGAAGGTACGGTCGATGCGTACCCCGCCGGGCTGGACGGTGGCGACCTGGTTGCCTGCCTTGTCGTAGATGTGGGTCCAGGTACGGTCCGCCGGGTTCGGGTGAGCGGTGGTGGACGGCTCGGTCACCGTTTCGACCAGGCCGAGGCTGTTGTGGCTGGTCCAGGTGGCGTTGCCGCGGCCGTCGGTGAGGCGCGTGCGGGCGCCGGTGGCGTCGTAGCCGAAGCTCGTAGTGATTTGCTCACTGGCCGAGACCGGCTCGATGAGCGAGGTGGTCCGGTCCAGCGCGTCGAAGGTCTGCTTGGTGACGTGGCCCTCGGGGGAGGTGGTGCTGATCTGGTTGCCTGCCGCGTCGTAGCCGTAGCCGAAGGCGCGTAACACCGAGCCGGTTGCGTCCAGGTCCTTGACCGCGGTCTTGCGACCGGCCAGGTCATATTCGGCGGTGGTGGCGTTGCGGTTCGGGTCGGTGGTCTTGATCAGGCGGCCGACCAGGTCGTAGTCCATGCTGGTCTTGTTGGTCAGCGGGTCCGTCACGCTTTTGACCTCGCCCGCGGCATTCACGGTGTACGACGTTTCCTTGCTGCCCGGAGCGGTCTGCTTGAGCAGACGGCCGGCGTCGTCGTACTCCATGGCGTTGGTGTAGGCGGCGCTGGTGGGCTTGCGTTCGATCTGCGTGGCGGTGATCTGGCGGCCGAGATCGTCGTAGGTGGCCTCGTTGCGGGCGCCGGTCGGGTCGACGGTGGCCAGTGTCTCTCCGGCCAGGTCGTACTCGCTCACCCACGTGCCTGCCGTCTGCCCGTCCGGGGCGGGGTCGGTGACGCGGACCTGGCGGCCGAGCTTGTCGTAGTCGAACGTGGTCGTGTAGCCGCGCGGATCGGTAGAGGAGATCAGCTGCCCGGCAGCGTCGTAGGCGTAGGAGGCGGACGGGGTGAGTGCGGTACCGCCGGGTGGGGTGTAGTTGGGCGCGCGTCGGTTGGTCAGGCGGCCAGCCTTGTCGAACACGGAGGTCACGGTACGGCCCTCGGCGTCCGTCTCGTGGGTCTTGGCACCGAGGGTGTCGTAGCCGAAGTGGGCCGTGGGGTGTGCCTCGGCAGCTGTACCGGCCTTTTCCACCTTGACCTGCGGGCCTGTGGCCTCAATCAGACGTCCTAGCGCGTCATAGCGCATCTCGGTGGTGTAGTCGGCTTTGTTGGCGCCGTCGGCGTTGCCGCGCGGGTCGGTAGAGGCGACGGCCAGACCGCGGTCGTCGTAGGTGACGGTGGAGACGAGGTCCACGTCGCCGTTCTCGACGGTCGTCTTGGTGGGGAGGTTCGTTTTGTTATAGGTGAACTCGGTGATCTCGGTACGGGTGGATCCGATGCCGGTACGGGTGGCCTTGATCGTGTTGCCGTTGGCGTCATAGGTGAAGACCGTCTTGCGGTTCAGGTCGCCGGGGTCGAGGGTTCGCGAGGTCAGGCGAGTAGCCGCGTCGTAGACGTAGTCGGTCGTCACCTTGCCGCCGCCCGTGACCAGCTTGGTCTGGTTGCCGGCGGCGTCGTAGGCGTGGTCCTCCACGACCACATCCCGTGCGGTGGTGGAGCCGTTCAGCTTGACGTCGTCGGCGATCTTCTGGGCGAGCAGGTTGTCGTTGAAGTAGGTGAAGGTGGTCTTGCGGCCCATGGCGTCGGACTGCGCGGCCAGGCGGCCTCCGGCGTCGTAGCCGAAAGACTCCAGCACCACGTCCTTGGCCGGCTGCGGGTTGACCGGGCTGCCGGTCCAGCCCTTCAGCGTCTTCGAGGTCAGCTGGCCGCGTGGGCTGTAGCTGTATTCGGTGACTGCGCCACTGGCGTCGGTCACCGTTGCCAGGCTGCCGATGGTGTTCCAGCTCTGGCGGACCACACCACCCTCGGGATCGGTGACGGTCTCGACCTGGCCGTGAGTGTCGTAGGTGTAGACGGTGGCGCGCTCGGCATCTCCACCGGTCAGGTCGCTGATGGTCTCGCTGAGCTTGTTGCCGTCCGGGTCATAGCCGTACGTCGTGCGCTTGGTGTGGGTGACGCCGGACACCTCGTTCTTCACGCCCGGCTCCGTCTGCGTCGCCAACCGCCCCACATCGTCGTAGGTGATCGCGGTCTTGGCCCCATCCGGGTAAGCCTGAGACACCTCCGACCTCTCCCGAAGCCGGCCCAACGCGTCGTAACTCAGCTTGACCAGGAGCCCTTCCGGGTTGCGCTGCTCAGCCAGGTCACCCGCCGCGGTGTAGCGGTAAGTCCACGTGTTGCCCTTGGGATCCGTCCGCGAAACGATCAACCCGACCGGTGTGGTCCCCCCGCCGACTGCCGCTTCGGTGCCGTCGGTGTAGGCAACCGTGCTGGAGCGGCCGTTCGGGAAGTCGGAAGTGGCTGGGGTGGTCTGCTTGGTCTGCTCGCCGTAGGAGTTGTACTCGAAGGTGGTGGCGTAGGTGTTGTCGGTGGCGCTGGCTGAACGGGCGTCGCGGATTTTGAGCAGGCGGTCGTTGCGCGGGTCGAACGGATTGGCAGAGTTCAGGTAGTACTCGCTGCGGACGATCTCGCTGTTGGTCGTGCGGCGGGTTCTGCGCTCGATCACGTTGCCGCGGGCGTCGTTGTAGGTGGTGACGGTGTTGAGGTTTGGGTCTGTGATGGATTGCAGGAAGCCGCCGGTGTCGTAGCTGTAGGTCGTCTCCTTGCCTAGCTGATCGGTGAAGGAGGTGATCCGGTAGCCGCGCCAGGCGTCGTACACATACTGAAGAGGGGTGCCGTTCTGTGGGTCGGTGACGGTGACCGTGCTCAGGCCGGTGGTGCGGTCGTAGACGGGCTCGCCGATCTTCCAGGTGCCGCCGTGCTGGTCGGTGTGGGTCGTGAGGCGGTCGCTGGCCGCGTCATAGGCGTTGGCGGCCCACACGCGGCCGGAGGGCAGCGTCACCTTGGTCAGCTTGTTCGGCGCGGCGGCGCGGGCGGCGAAGTGGGTGGCGGTTTCGGCGGCCGACAGTGGGCGGTCGTAGACGGCGACCTCGTCGACGCTTGCAGCCAGCCCACCGACCCACGCGTACGGCCAGTCCTCGGGATTATTGATCGTCGCGGTGAGCGTCCCTGCGGCCTGGCCGTCCAGGTACAGCGTTTGCGTGTCGCCTGCGACGGTCAGCACGACATGGTGCCAGGCGCCGTCGTTGACCGCGACGGCGGAGGTGAGGGGGGTGGTGGTGGGCAGGTAGGACGCCGACAGTTTGCCGTCGGCCGCTACCTGCAGCATCGAGTGTTTGTCGGCGTACCACTTGTATTGCAGCTGCAGGAGCGGTCCCGTGCCGGTCGTCTTGAACCAGGTCTCAAACGACGCCCACTTGCCCACACGCGCGAGCAGATCACTCGGCAGGGAGACGGAGTCATCGGCGTCGAGTTCGACGGCGGTGTCAGACGTTCCGGCCAGCGCACCGGGCTTACCGAACGTGCCGCCGTTGTAGATGCTGTCGTTGTTCCAGCCGAGGTCTTTCGCTTCGGTCCCGCTGCTCTCGCCCAGCCGCCAATACCCCATGGGATCGGAGTCCAGCACCGTGGTCCGATACAACGATCCGGAGGCGTGGTCGTACTGTGTGCAGCCCTCGTCGGGATTGCACACCTTCTCCAAAACGTCACCGTTGTAGGAGTAGGTCCAAGTCAGCGGCTTGCCGTCGACAGGCGCCGTGGACACCGACGTCACGTGGGCGCCGGTCCAGGAAAACGTCAGCGACCGGCCCCCCGGCGCGGTGACTTGGGAGAGCTTGCCGTCCTGTCCGTATACGAGCGTCTGCGCACGCCCCCGCCCATCGACAATCTTCGTCAGGCGTCCGCTCTCGTCGAACACGTACGACGTCGACGTCTTGTCCATCAACGCCCACCCCGTACACGTCGTCCCCGCCGGGCAGGTTGGCGACTTCGAGGCTTCAGCGAGGGTCGCGTTCAGGCCGGGGGGAGGCTGATAGCTGCCATCCCCCTTCTTCGCGAAACGCACCTGCCGCCCGTCCGGGTAGGTCACCAGCAGCGACTCCCGGCCCCGGATCTGCTCCGGCACGATCCGCATGTCCCACCGGGTCGACCAACCAGCCCCGAAGATGCCCGTGCGTCGCGCATCCATGCTGTTGTACGAGCGCACCACCGACAACGGCGGCCCGACCGTGCTCACCTGAGCGTCGGTGAACCTGGTGGTGTAATTGCCAGCCAGCTGATGAAACTCCTGGCCGCTCCCACCGGACGTCGACAATTGTGACGTGATCGCCGGCTGACGCACACCCACAACGAACGTCCGTGCCGACGAGTACGAGCTCTGGCCGCCAATGGTGGAAGCATCCCTCGCGATCAACCGCCACCAGTACTGGCGCCCCCAGGCGAGCACACCATCGGGCACAGTGACGCTGCCAGACGACGTCCGGCAGCAGTCGTTGTACGTGCGGCAGCCGTACAACGACGGGGTATCACACAACTCAAAATCGAAGCTGATCGTGCCGCCCGCCCACGTGGTGGCCGTAGCGCTCAACGTCGGCGAGGTCGTCATCACCTGCAGGCCGTTGTCCGGAGACATCGAGGTGATCGTTGGGGCCGGCGGTAGCGGGCAGGGCCCGATCTTCTTCCAGTAAGTGCCGGGGTAAAACTCTGGTGGCGGCTTTTGGTTGAGATAGCCCGGTATACCCAACATGGCTTCCCAGATGGTCTGCTGGTAAGCCACACGCTCATACGCAGCGACCTCATAGCCGGCTCTCCATGCCGGGACGCTCCCACACGGCGGCTCAGCCGCCAACTGCGCCATGAACGCTGATGCACTGCTCACAGGCTTACTGGCCGCCCTCGCCACCCGCGTGACACCATCACGCTCTTCCCGCGGCAACGCGTTCTTCGGCGCCTCAACGTCCTGCTTCGGTGTGCCCGCAGCGGCAGACGTCCGCGTGGCCTCGCTCGAGGTTAGCGTGGGCAAGGTCTTAGTGGACCCGAAAGCCTGCTTCGGCGTCTCCGGCGAGCCATGGAAACCAACGGCCGCAACCGATCCAACCGCATCAGCAATCGCCGGTAACGACTGCAAGCCGAGCAGCCCAGGCACGAGAATCCCGAGAATCGCCGCCACCACGGCAGACGTCCGCCCAGAACGAGCCCATGCCAAATAGCGGCGCATACGCCGTCACACTCCGAACCACAACGAGGGACACCCGAAGGTGCCAGACGTCGCCCCACCCCACCCGGCAGGCCATCCTGACTCGTGCGGCTCTGGAGCTCTGACCAAACGGGCAAAGCGTAACTACCCAAGATCGGCGCCACAAGGGCAATTTTCGCCATCAGACAGGCACGGAGTGCGACTTACCGGATGAACGGGTGCGTACCACCCGATGGTTGTCGATCACGCTGCCATACCAGCAGGTCGAAGTCGACCATGCGTCCTGACCATGGGATCAGGAAGTGCTCGGCCGGGTCCGGCTCGGAGCCGAAAGGTGTGGAGCGTTCGCTGGTCAGTCCTCGTCGGTGCCCCCGTTGCTATGTGGGGGCAGCGGAGGTGTTCGCCCCGAAGTGTCGGCACCGGGCGATACGGTGGCGGCCAGCCAGTACCGCGACACCACCTCCATAACCGCGATCGCACGCCAGCGCGGGCGTCCGTGAAAGTCCGTGAAGTTATAGATTGTGACAGGGTGAGGCTCTTCCCGAACGTGCATGGGGAGGCTAGTGTGTCGCAGTCAGTGATCTAGATTGGCCCGTGGTGGCTGTCGAGATATGAGGTAGGTATGGGAAGCCGTACCGCTCTGATCAGAGCGAAAGCACTGGTGATCACGGCGGGGGCGTTGCTGATCATTGGATCGCTGGATGCGTCAGCAGGAAGGGCGATGTCCGGTGTCGGCCTGGCGTCTGGCAAACCGGCCAATGCGGCTGCTGTGCCTTCTTCGTCGACGGGTGTCCCTCCCCTTGGTACGCCCATGGGCGTACCCCTCAGGGGCCACACACGCTGGGTGACGGCGGTCGCAGTCGGAAAGCGCAGTGACGGGACCCACGTTATCGTCTCTGCCGGCTATGACAGGACCGTGCGGATCTGGGACCTGGAGACCGGCAAGGCCATCGGCAAACCCCTCAAGGGCCATAGGGGTGAGATCTACGATGTGGATCTAGGGAAACGCAGCGACGGTACCCCGGTTATCGTCTCCGGTGCCGCCGATGACATCCGGATCTGGAACATGAACACCGGCAAGCAGCTTGGCAAGCCTCTCAAGGGTCGAAAAGGGCTGATCTATGCACTGGCGACGGGCAAGCGCAGTGACGGCACCCCCGTTGTCGTCTCCACAGGTGACGGCCTGACCAGGGCTGTGGAGATCTGGAACCTGGACACAGGGAAACTCATCGGCAAGTCACCCGTCGGCTATCCCCTAACCGTCAGCCAACTGGTAACCGACAGGCGCAGCGACGGCACCCCTGTATTCATCACAGGTGCCACTGACGGTAGAGCGCGCATCTGGAATCTCAACTCGGGCAAACCCATCAGCAAGACCCTTATCCGATGCGGCGGGAGCTGCTTGGTAGAGGGGTTGGCGACCGGCAAGCGCAGCGACGGCACTCCGGTCATGGTTTCCGGCGACATCAACGGTGATACCGACGCGGAGGACAGGGCCGATAGCGCGCTCCGGATCTGGAACCTGGACACGGGCATGCCCATCGGCGCATCCATCCCCCTCCAGACCAAGGGTCACGTGAAGGTGGCGGTCGGTCGGCGCGCCAATGGCTCTCCCATCATCGCCTCCGCGGACGATGACGGCAAGGTGTCGGTGTGGGATCTGGACACCGGAGATCCTGTGGGTGCTCCCTTCACTGGACACGACGGCGCCGTCTCCGCCCTAGCGACAGGCAGGCGCAGTGACGGCACCCCTGTCGTGGTCTCCGGCGGCCTCGACAAGACGATTCGGGTGTGGAGTCTAGGCTCCTAGACTCCAAGTACTCGAACCGGTAGGCGGTGGCGTGCCCGATGTGGTTGGCCAGTCGCCAGGAGTTCTTGGGCGGCACGTCGGCCAGCAGCGCGCACCAGATTGGCGAAGGCTGCCTGTGAGTGCCGAATATCGTGTCACCTCATGCGGCCTGGGAGTATTCGTGTAGTAGACCACCGAGCCGACACTGATGACCGCTAACAGTATAAGTGTTATAGGTAGGAGATAGGCATAACGCGCGTCAGCATCGCGCCGAACTTGCCCAGATCACTCGTGACAACAGGGGCCCGTGCTGCTGGCGTAAGTCCTACACCGTCCGAGTGACCCATCGACCGCCTTCAGCGCTCCTGCTCCATGAACGTATTCAGTGCCCAGCAAGCATACGAGGTGTACGTGGGAGAAGAGGTTAGGTAGTGTCCGGGGCGTGCGCCCAGATGCTCGCCAACTGTCCGTCGTTGCCGCGGTGCTCGTCTCTCTCGCGGTTGTGACTGGTTGCACGGGGAACGCCGACAAGCCCAACTTGGATGAAGCCGCGAGACTGCTCGTCGCGGACGGCGACAAACTACTGGCCTCTCAGGACATTGCCGCCATAGGCTCCGCCACCGCGACCGAACGAGCAGATCAAGACAGCGAAGCAGGATGCCTGAAAGGTCAAGTCCAGCGCTTCTTCCGCGCTCAGGGCAACCTCACAGGCCCGCCATATAAGCAATCACCAGGCAACGTGGCAGGGCTGATGGGGAGTTGGCTACGGCTGCGCGGCTACAACACAACTATAGATGATCTAGATCTTCATGACGAGAATCTAGGTGCGGCCGTACTACAGCACCCGACCACAGGAATCACGTTCTTCATAACCGTCCGTAACGGGCAGAAACCTAACATCCTGATCGTCGGGAAGACCAGCTGCTACGAACGTGAGGGATGACCTCGAACTCAGGTTGGCATCTGGGCCGCCTCGGCCCGTGTGAGCTCGGCTTGCTTTCGTAGGCGATCAGCTGTGGACGTACAGCTTTCCCGCAGCAAGCGAATCTCGCGGGCAAGTCGCATGGTCTCCGTGATGAATCGACCCGCAGCCGGCCCCTTCCAGAACGCGTCGACAGTCTGGGGCTGCGCTAGCGTGGCGGAGAAGACTTCGTCCAGTTCCTCGGCGTATCGCATGAAGGTGGCGGCAAGCTGCTCCTTATCGGCGGCTTGCCGAAGCAGTTGGCCCTGGCTGGGGATGGTCACTGCTACCCTCCTCGCTGCTTCAGTGCTTTGACTAGTGCGTCGTAGATCCGTCCTCGGAACGCCATCCGCACTTCATTTCGCTGGGCGTTGGTCAACGGCTTCTGACCGTGCTCGTTCAGCGATTCATTCACCCACTGTGTCTGTCGTTGCACGATGCTCTCCGCAACGGACTCCGCCGTGGCCGGGGTCTTCTTATCGAAGTAATCCGTGATCATGCCCTTGAGTCCGTCCTTGGCCTCATCCAGCCCGACATCTCGGGCGGTGGCCACATTGGCGTCCTGGATGGGCCAATACCTGTTGGAAAGCCACGACACGGGCAGCAGCGCGACGCCTGCGAGCCAGTCGGCGTATTCGTCGTCGGTCCACTCGGCGTGCGTTGAGCCGCTCAGCATCAGATTCGCCGCGCCTCCAGCGAGTGCCGCGCGGGAGGTGTACTGATCCTGGGTGGCCTCATCTCCGAAGGGCCGGAATCTGCCGATGTCCAAGCCCAGCGTGTAGTCCTGTGACGCCTTCATCAGGATGTTCGCCGCGTCCTTGTCCTGCATCAAGCCGCCCATGAACCGGGAAGCGTCATCGGGGGCGAGGGTGTCCCATGGCGATGTGGGGAAGGCCGACTTCAGCTCGGGGGAGTCGCGCTTGGATTGTCCACGGGCAAGCTGGTCGAGATAGGGGGCCACGTTCTTGGCCAAGGTCTCGCTGATCGGGGAATCCTTGATCGTGCCCCACGAACCGCCGATCCACGGGCTGTTTTCGGCGCCCATCCCCCGGATGATGTTGAACCATGCTCGATCGCGAACACTGGCTGTTCCAGCGTTTGGGTTCAACGCCTTGTCCAGCGCGCCCGCGAGCTTCGCTTCGAGGCCGGCGACGCCGCTCATCCGGGCGCGCTGGGGATGCAGGAGCCAGCCTGCGGCGTCCTTGTTGTCAGCCAGCAGCGTTTGCAGCGCCTGCGGGTCTGCGTTGTACGCCTCCACCAGAGCGTTCAGGTTCCAGTTGGGGCTCGTCGGGAGGTCTGCCCCCAGTGGACGGCCCAGCACGCGCAGCGCCACCTGGTTGAGGAGTCTGCTCGACGGCTTGGCCATCGCGATCATCGCGGTCAGCACGCCCGGCTGAGTAGATTCCATGAACTTGCCGCGCCACTCCTCCCCCAGCCGCCCGGCGCGTTCTGCGTTGGCGTATGCCTCGGCCAGTGGTCCCAGACTCTCCCGGCCCTGTTGGAGCACGGCGGGCGGAAGCCCTTTGTCCATGGCCGGACCTTTGTCCTTCATCCAGTGCATGAACAGCGCGCGGAACTTGTCCGGCCCAAGGGCGTTCAGCAAGGCGGCGGCGTACGCGGGGTCGTTCAGCTTCTCCTTCGTGGCCGCCGTAGCTGCCGTGACCTTCCGCCAGGTCTCTATGGAGCTCTCGATCTCATGCTGCTTGAGCGCATCCGCGATGGGTTTCGCGTCGCCTTTCCCCTGACGGGCGGCCTCGGCTTCGCTGTCGAAAGGCAGGAACACGCTCAGCAGGCCATTTCCGGAACTCGGAACCATCTGCTTGAGCGTGTCCATCCGCCATTTGAGATCACGCTGCGTCTCGTCGAAGAACGCCCAGGATCGGTGCATGGCCGCCACCCCCGCGGGGCCGGTCCATGCCGGGCCCGCCTCGGCGATGGCCGCCTCCAACCCATGCCGCGTGCGGCCCAGGACGTCCTTGCCGCCCTCCATCTCGCGCATGAGCTGTTCCGCCCGGTTGGGGTCGATCCCGACGAACTCCCCCATGGACCCTCCCAGAGGGTGTGGCTACAAGGGAGGAGTCAAGCACAATAGCCAATCCCGGTAAATGCCTCACACATCTCTATAAGCAACCGGAATTACACGCACTGTGGTAGAAATTACCGGATTTCGGGGCGGACATCGCAGTAAGGCCCGTTGCGCTCCCCCTTGCTGTTGAGCGCTATCCGAGGATGGAGTGACAAGCCCAGTTACGAATTCGAAACTCGGGACGAGAAGGCGGGAACCGTTCGTCACACTTCGCGCCGATCCACGGCGCCGCTGGCTTCCTGTCTCTGGCTCGTGGGTCGTTGTTTCCGCTCTTCCTCGCACGGTCCGCGGGAACCGCGGTCTGCGTTGGCGGAGCCAGCGGCTCATTTCGATGACGCTGACGCGGCACAGCCGGGAGCGCTGATCGACGATGGGGCCTTGGCGATTTCACCTTGCTCTTCGACGCGTTGGGGGTTGGCCTGGGCGTCGTCGAGGGCAGCGCTCGTGGCGAAGGCGTCGGCGACGGAATGGACGCGACCGAGCTCCCGGCGATGCTCGGGACCGGTGCGGGCGTCGAAGCGGCGCTCGATCGTGACGCGGCGCTGTCCGTTCCCCAGGAACTCAACCAGATACCAAAGGCTACGCAGCCCAGGAGACCGGCGACAAACGCCGGCCGAGCCAGCCGACGCCGATCTCGCAGCGGTGATCGCTCTGGTGGGGTGGGGGTCGAGTACCTTCGCCAGCCGAAGGAGTCGGGGTCGGCGCCAGGCCGAAGCCGGTCCCTGAGCGGCATGCCGTACGGCGGGCGCCGCAGCGGGCGGAGTGCTTCGGCCGAGGGGGTGGGGTGGTTCTGGTCTTCGTGCATGATCCTCCCTATTGGCCGCCCGTGCCTGCCAGCGTGCCGCAGGGCACCCACATCCAGCGGGAATGACTCGGCAAAGTCAGCGGTGCAAGACGAACCGGCCCCGGGACGAGCGGGGCCGGAAGCGGATGAATGCGGGCTATGTGTCCAGGGCATCGTGGATCTTGCCGTTGATCTGCTCCTGCTGGCCGTCCATGCACTTGGCATAGACCCTCAGCAGGACGTCAACACTGTGTCCAGCCCTCTTGGCGACTTCCGGAGCCGGGACGCCGGCGTTCAGCCAGAGCGACACCGCCGCATGACGGAGGTCGTACGGCCGTCCGGCCAGCGACGAGGCGACCTGAGCCGGAGTGAGCGCGAGCTTGCGGGCTTCCTGCCAGACGTACGAGTGCGCCGAACTGGAGTAGGTGCCACCGGTTCTCGTGCTGAAGATTCTCCCGTCCTTGGCGGTGCCGAACTCGGCGATGTGTTCGCGGAGCATGGCCACCAGGACGGGCGGGATCGGGATCTCACGGGTCTCCTTGTCCGCGCGGTGCTTCAGACTGCGCGACTCGTGAGTCTGGCCGGAGTCGGTCCAGCGCTTCGTTGCCTGCGGTCGCGCCTTCTCCAGGACGATCAGGCCCCAGCCTTTCTCAGGCAGCGTGCAGTTGGTCAGCCGCAGGTCCGCCGCCTCTTCCGGGCGCAACGCCGCGTAATAGATGCAGGCGAACAGCGCCTTGAGGCGAGGACCGCGCTTGCGGCCCACCTTGGGCACGGCGTCGAGCAGTTGCCGGGCTTGGACCGGGTTGACCACGGTGCGCGGATCGACGACCGTGACGGCCTTCGGAGCCGTCCATTTGATCTCGTCCAGCGGATTACTGCCGAACACCTTTTCCTCCACCGCGTGCTCCAGCAGGTGATGGAGGATGGCGCGCTTGCGCCGTACCGTGTTCGCTCCGGCTGGCGTTCCCGCGAAGGTGACCGAGATGGCGGCGAGCCCCGTACGGAGGACATGCGACTCCTTCAGCTCGGACAGCGGAAGAGACGCCCGCTCCAGCCAGCCCAATGCCGCGGTTTGGGCCGCGGTCAGGGCGGGGCGCCTCTTCTCCGGAATGAACGCGTAGGTCCTCAGGACTTCCCGCAGTTCCTCGGCCGTGGGACGCCGCGGCACGTCGGCCACCAAGGCAGGGACCAGCGACAGGAGCGCGTAGGCGTCCGTCTCCCGGGTGCGGGGCGCCGAGGTGCTCCAACGGCGGAGCACGTACGCCTGAGCGAACTCGAAGAACGTCGGGCCGCAGGACGCACGCGCCAGCATCGACACCGGCAACCCGGTGGCGAGGTCGAACTCCTCCCCCGCCTTCGCCGCCTGTCGCAGGTCGGACATGAAGGCGTTGGCCAGGCCCTTGGTCCGGAAGCTCTTGGACTTCGGCTTGCCTGCGACGCGCCAGCGGGCGATGAACAAAGGCGTGTCGCGGTCCGTACGGTGCTGGATCGCGCCGAGCTTCACGTCGTACGTGGTGTTCACACCGTCTCCCGTCGCGATTCCAACCAGGTCATGAGGTCGCTCCGCCAGACGCGGAGTTCGAGGTTGGGCAACTGAACGCAGACCGGCGCACGCCCGAGCTCGCGCCAGCGGTAGAAGGTGCGCCGGGAGACCCCGCCCAACTCGGCGAGCACCTGCGGAACGGTCAGCAACTCGTCGCTTCTGCTCATCGAGGATCACCGTCCGCGCTTGAGCGGTGGGCTCCGGTGATCGCCGCCGCGAGGACCTGTTCGCCTGCGGAGAGCCCCCGCCCGACGTACTGCCAGTGGGCTATGACGAGGACCGTGTCCTCGTCGAAGAGCGGAAGCCGTCCGGTGGTTACTTCTTCGGCGCGCATGTGTTCTTCGCGGGCGGCGCGGAGGGCGCCGAGAGTGGTGGAGTAGTGGCGGCTCTTGGTGGAAAAGTGTCCGGGGAAGCCGAGCATGTGGGCCCAGTGGGTAAGCCGGAGGTCAGCCAGGCCGGGGTGGCTGCCCAGGCGCATGCAGGCGGCGATCAGCTGGCGGGCGTGCTCGCGGACCGGTAGGGCCTCAACGTTTTCGAGGAGTTGGATGCGCCGGTCGAGGGTGCCGACGCATTCGGCAGCCTTGGTGGCGTACTTCGCGATATACGCGGCGACGGCCTGTTCGGTGAGCTCACCGTCCATGGTGATGCGACGAACGTCGAGCTGGGTGCCCCAGCGGAAGGTACGGCCCAAGGGCTTCACCTCCGCTGTCACGACGGCCACCGCATGTTGGACGGCTTGGGCCAGTGCATCCGCGGTTGCCCAGGCCGGCGGCAGCGAGTTGGGGCCGTCGGGCCCGTCGAGGCGGATGACGGCGTGGAAGTGGACGACGCCTCGGCGCTGGTATTCGGCGACCTTGGCGAAGCTGATGCTGGCCTGCTCCCGAAGCGCCTTGACAGTCAGGCCGGAGAGTTTGGCGAAGCGGCGGCGCAGGGCGAGGGTGAAGCGGCGCCATAGTTCGGTGCTGATGGCGTTGAACAGGACGGAGCCCTCGTAGTCGTAGCAGTCCGGGCACAGCGGCTCGCCGAGCCGTGGATCGTCGGTGCTGTGCCGGTCGGTGCAGGACATCACGTGCCCGTGTGGGCAGGTCTGGGCGTCGCGGCGAGCGTGGCAGGGCAGAACCTTGCCGTTCTTCTCGCGCCGGACGTGGACGGCCCCGAACGACGGGGCGGTGAGGGTGACGAACAGGCACGGGTGCGCGCTGACCGTCTCGGGCACACCCTTGCCTCCGACCAGTCCGGCGCGGATGAGCTGGTACGTGTCGGCGCGGTAGACCTCGGCGCAGGCCGGGCAGCGGGAGGCGCGACGGGTCTTGCAGGGCACGCGCAAGACGCCGTCTGGTTCGTTGCGGGTGGTGTAGCGGTGCAGGAGTTGGCCGGTGGCCTGGTCGTAGTGTTCGACCTTGCCGCGCAGGTGGATGGGCTGGCGGCAGCCGCCGGTCCGCTTGATCTGGCAGGCCCAGCGGTCGTAGTTCGGGTCGTGGAGTCGGGAGATGATCCCGGCTATGGCGTGTGGGTGGTGCAAGATGGGATCCGTCCTATCCGGATGTGATCTGCGGTGGGATGGCCCCTCACCTGGCGCGGAACTTGGCGGTTGTGTGGCCAGGTGAGGGGATCTCGGCTAGGCGCCGTGGTTGTCGATGCCGGTGCCGTCGCAGTCGCGGCAGGTGTCGCGGTCTGCGTCGAGGCCAGTGCCGTTGCAGGTGCAGCAGCGGCAGTGGATGAGCGATACGTCGAGACAGTCGGCCCAGGGCTCTTCGGGCGTCATGATCAGGAGCTCTTGCGCGGGGTGATCGTGAGGTAGAGGCGGTAGCGCCGCGGCCGGTTCCGGTCGGGGAAGGCTCGCGACATAGAGGTGACGGTGAAGAGCTGACGAAGGTGGATCATGCCGAGGGTGATCTCGGCGCGGTTGCCTTCGAGGCGGATGCGCATGCTGGTTACCTCCTAGGTGTTGTCGATCTGGATGCAGTCGCGGTAGCTGTCTTCGGCGGCGTGACGGGCGCGGGCGGCGGCGAGGATGGCGATGTACTCGTAGCGGACCGGTCCGAAGTCGATGGCGGTCATGTAGTGGTCGTAGGGCAGGTGGTCGGGGTCGATCTCGGTGCCCAGCAGGGCGGCGACCTTGTCGACCTCGGCGCGCATCTGATGATCGGGGCCGTTGGCGGGGAAGGCGCGGATGATGACGGGCGCCACCGAGACCGGCACTTCCGGTTTGGCCTTGAGGAAGCCGGCCAGGGCGATGAGTCCGGCGATGAGGGCGTCTCGTTCGTTGTTCATGGTTTGGCCTTTCAGGTGGCTTCCGAGGTGGTCCGCAGGGTGCGGAGCAGGTCGGAGGCGAGTTGGTTGGACACGCCCAGGCGGGCGCGGAGAATGTCGCGGCTGATGGGCTTGCCGTGTCTGGCGTGGTGTTCGTCGGCTACGCGGCGGGCGTAGTCGACCAGTGCCGGGGACGGTCCTGGTTGTTCGTCCTGGCCGTCCCGGGCTGGGACGAGAGCAGGACGATCGGGGGCAGGGACGACTGCGGGTTCGTCAGGACGGGGACGGGACGGTGAGACGTCTGCTGAGGACGTCTCGGAGACGTCCGGGGACGGGATGGGACGAGGGCCGGACGTCCGGCGTTCGAGCATCGAGACCGCGACGAGGAAGGCGGCTGCCGGGGTCGCCGCGGTGATCCAGCCCCACACGGTTGGGTCGGCTTGTTGCAGGTTGGCGGCCAGGGACAGGACGATGCCGCCGGTCAGGACGAGGACGGGCCAGGAGATCAGGCCGTGCCGCTGGCGGCCGGTCTTCTTGTCGCGTTGGCGTTCGCGGGCGGCCATGACGCAGGTGAGGTCGATGCAGACGGCCACGGCCCAGGCCATCCAGCCGGACTGTCCGTGTTCGCTGGCGGTTTCGCGGATGTGGGTGAAGGACCCAGCTCCGGCGATGAGCGACAGGACGAGGACGGGGCCGGTGTCGAGCAGCCAGTGGGCGAGGCGTCGCATCGGTTCAGGCCTTTCGCGGGTCCGGGATGGAGTCGAGGAACTCGGCGAGGTCGGCGTCGCTCATCTGCGCGACGTGGCCGGAGATGACATCCGGCCAGGCCGGGGTTTGGGCGGCGTAGGCGGTAGCGGCGTGTTCGGCGGCTTGTTCGCTGACGTAGAAGGAGCGGGCGCGGTACCACTGGCCGTCCTGCGACGCGACGATCGCGACGCCTGGTGTCTCGGAGGGGATGGCGCGGGCCGAGGCGAGCGCGGCGGGGTCGAGGTCGCCAAGGGTCATGGTGGCGGTCTCCGGATCGTTCACTCGGTGGCAGATCCGGCCGGAGCACTGAGCCCGGAGGGCGGTTACGCCGGGTCCGAGGTCGGAGCCGATGCGCTGGCCGCAGCAGAACAGGTAGATGCCGAAGGCCCGGCCGAGCTGGGCGACCCGCAGGAGCGCTGTCGAGGTCTTGGCGATCTCGTCTTTCTCGCTCTTGTCGGCCATCAGATACAGCTCGGCCAGTTCGTCGACCAGGACGACGACGGGCACGGGCCGCTGGTCGTCCGGCAGTTGCCAGATGTTGCGGGCACCGGCCTCACGGCACAGGGCCATGCGGCTGGTCATCAGGGCAACGAGGTCATCGAGCAGGGCGACGCATTCGGAGCGCGTGGTGCCCAGCGCCGACAGCCGGGGGCTGTACGGGGTGAACTCCACGCCGCCCTTGAGGTCGAAGCCGACCAGGGCGACCGGTTGCGGGGCGAGCCCTTGGACCAGGGCGTTGGCGAGGTTGGATTTGCCGGACTGGGTTGCTCCGGCGTTGAGCCAGTGCGGGACGGTCTTGAAGTCGATGATCCACGGGCCGCCGGTTTCCAGGCGGCCCACGTTGACCTTGAGCAGTTCGGGTGAGGTGGGCAGGGTCTCGACCCGGACGAGTGGATCGCGGACGGTGGCGGACAGGACGACTCGTCCGGGACGAGGGGACGAGACCCTGACGGCGTGGACGCCCCAGGAGTGGGCGAGCCGTTCGGCGACGTTGGCGTAGTCGGCGGGGATCTGGCCCTCAAGTGTGTGCAGGGTGACCCGCCAGCCGTAGCGGGTGGGCTTGGGCAGCCACATGAACGGCTTGGTGTCCACGGCGATGCGCTGCCACTTGCGCTTGACGCGGACGACGCCGGTCGAGGCGACCAGGCCGGGGACGGTGGTGAACCAGAAGCGGTGCCGTTTCTTGGTGAGGTTGCAGCCGAGGGCGACCTTGCGCCAGGTGGCCCGTACGCTGATCGCGGTCAGCGGGAAGGCGACCACGAGCCAGAACGACGGGTAGTGCCAGCGGTGCCAGGCCCAGAGCCCGGCCGCCGAAGCGGCCAGGACTCCGAGCAGCAGCAGGGTTGTGTCAGACACGGAGCGGCTCCGCGTCAACCGGTAGGAGCGCCGCGGCGCGGTAGGAGATGCCCCACCGGCCAGCGATCTCCCACACGTAACCGACCAGGCCCGTGGGGTTGACCTGCTGACCGGCACTGATCGGGGGCTCTCCCGAGGTGCCGATCTTGACGAGCTCGATCCGGCCGAACTCGTCTTCCACCGACACGGTGACCTCGTAGACGGTGTTGCCGTTCTTGTCGGTCTTGATCTCGCCGGTGTCCTTGTTGAGCAGGCGCGGCTTGGGCGCCTTGACGCAGGTGATCACGAGCTTGGTGGTGTCGACAGGGATGGGGATGGTGCGCATGAGAGCTGGTCTCCTTCGAGGTTATGTTCCTAGATATAAAGATACCTAGGTATCTAGCGCTGTAAACCCAGATAGCTAAGTTGCTTCGAAATTGCTTACAGGTTGCCCAGAGACCTAGGCATCTAGAGCCGCTACTGTGGAGTCATGGCATCCACTGACCGGCGCCGGCCGTACCTGAGGATTGCCGAGGACATCCGGCGCGACATCTCATCGGGCCGATATGCGGTCGGGGAGCGTCTCCCCGTGGCCCGCGAGCTGGCGGAACAGTACGGCGTTGCCATGATGACCATCGGCAACGCTCTAGCCGTCCTCCGCGACGAGGGACTCATCGAGACCCGCCAGGGGTCGGGCAGCTTCGTCAGCCGTACACCCGACGACGAAACCGCCGCCCCGACCCCCGGCGAGCACAGCGAAGAGTTCCGCATCATCTCCGAGCAGCTACGCGAGATCCGTCAGCATATGCAGAAGCTGACGGTCAGGCTGGACGAGCTAGACGCTCGGACTCGTCCTGATCAAGCCGAGAAGTGATCCTTATCGCGCGTCGTTGGAGTTCGGCCAAGTCGACCGTGATCTCCGCCAGCTCGCGTAGCAGGACCTGTCGTTCGATCTCACTGAGACCCACGTACCACCCCATTGTGTAGGCAGGACGCCGAAGCGCCCCCGGGTTACCTGACGGATGGGGAGCCATTGCGCGGATAGCCCTCCGTTGTCGTGCTTAGAGCAGCCGCATCACCTTTGCGAGGTTGAGGATCTCGCGCTGACGATGCAGCTTGCCGCTGTCTCGCAGGTCGCGCACGATGTTGCGGACCAACGGACGGTTCCGGACGTGCTGTGGAGCGATCCGGTCCGCACGGAGCAGAGCGTCTGCCGCTTCGTTGTCCCTTCTGTTCATGTGATAGCCCGCCGCGGTGCAGGTCCAGTAGTGAGCCTGGCGTTCCGACGAGGCGATCTGAGCGATCTCGACATACTCGGCCCGGGTGATGACCTCGCGCGGCCGGCCCAGCTCCATGCTGACCTCGACGGCGTGGATGGTGGTGTTCACCCGGTTGAACTGCGTCTGGAAGACGTTGCCATCCCGCGGCAGGACCTCGGCGACGCGGCGAGCCTCTTCAAGATGGCTCTCAGCCTCTCTCTGGTCCCACAGCCGGGAGTAGGCCACGGCGGCCCGCAGGTGCAGCGCACCCCACATCGCCTTGATCGCGTCGTCCGCCCCCACATGCGGTTCGATCTGATCGAGCGCCGACAGGGCCGCGTCCTTGGCCGGGTCGAGCTGTGCTTCGTGCAGCCACACCCCACACAGATCCCAGCTCGCCGCCGCGATCAGGTCGGGCGAGCCGACCCGTTGCCCTGCGACGAGTTCCCGCTGTACGGCGGTCCAGCCCAGGTCGTGATGTCCGAGCAGGTTGGAGGACACCCGCGCCATATGGCAGGCCCGCAGCATCAGCGCTTCGGCTCGATCCCGATCGGCCGACGAGTCGCTGGTGATCGCGATCAGATCGGTGATGATGCTGGGCAACACCTCGCCCAGCGCGGTGAACTTGGCGTCCTGTCGAAGCTGCTCTGCAAGACGAACATTCGCCTCCAGTTCCTGAAGCGTCCGTGGTTCCCCGGGGGCCAGCCGCACTACCCCACTGGGCAAGGATGCCTGCTGAAGTGCGAGCCGGAGCCCGGGAACAGCGGCATGCCCAGAGTCGAGCTCCACTGTCTCGTGCCGGTACGGCTGGCCGGTCAGCTCGGCGACCTCAACCCCGAGGACCTCGGCGAGCTGCCCGACGACGCTCATCCGATCGAGCGGCATCCGACCGTTCTCCACCTTCGACAGCCAGGAGACAGAACGGCCGATCTTCTCGGCGAGGGTTGCTTGGTCCCAGCCCTTGCGGTGACGAGCCCGCGCGATCCGCTGACCTTGCGTCACGTACTCTGTTGCCACGTCGCCGCCCCTCCTTCTCGTCGTCGCTTGCTTCGACGATAAGGCGGGCGACCTGCGTCACTGGCAGAAAAACTGCCAGTCGGCAGGCACGCGAAACCGCAGGTCGGCCTTCGACCTGCGGAAACACGTCGTCACGCAGCAATTGCATAACGTGACGCTACGTGTGCGGGCTGTCAGTTCGGCGTGTCCTCACCTCGCTTGGCCGTTCATGATCTGCCACCAGAGCACTTCAGCGTCAGGGACCTTCACCCACGGGCTTTCGACGACGGTCACCGGGGAGACGGATCGGTCATACCGCCGTACGAATCCCAGCCCAGCGGCAACACACTGTTCGAACACGATGGGCGAGCATTCGCAGGTGTAGGCCCGGACTCGAACGCGATCCACGCGTCGGTGGCTAGGTGACCATCTGACCGGAGCCGCATCAGGGCGTGGCGACGCAGGGTGCATGCTGTGAAAGCCGTCGAACTCAGCCACAGGCTCACCGTCCTCCGTCGCGCACGAGCACCCATGCCTGTTCGGCGACGCCGACAAGGGCGAGGGGGCTTGGATAGGCGTTGGTGAGCCAGCGGCCAGCTCTGGTCACAATGTGCGCTCTCGTGAGGCGCCCAGTTGAACCGCACAAGCGGAGCCCCACCCGGAGGGGCTCTGGACCAACGCTCACCAACGCCATACCTCCAAGCTAGCAAGCCTGTAAATGCCTGTCTAGACCATGCAGCTCCATGGAGCTTCATGATCTGGTGTGAAGGGCCGTGAAACGCCCTCCTACTCTCATACAGTGGCCAGATATGTCGAGCACACACGCACCTGGGAGTTCGACGAGGACCGTTCCCGCTGGGAGCAGATCCTCGAAGTCCTCGTTGTGCGGATCGACTCCGGTGAGTGGGGACCCAAGTTCAAGATTTCCGAGGTCAAGCTCATGGAAGAGTTCGGAGTCGCCCGCCCCACCATACGTAAGGCCATGGAACGCCTCAGAGCTGCCGGCAAGGTCTACACCGTCCCGAACCTGGGCAGCTTCGTGAATGCCGACGGCGAGGTACGCAGAAGCAAAGAGACCAACGAGCCCTCGGCGGAGTAGGCTCCGGCCCGTGAGCCAACGGATCGACTACCACAACAACCCGAACGCGCCCGCGGCCAACAGTCTCGCCCCGTCCGTGAACGTCGTGGTGACCAACGACGCCGACGAGGTACTACTGATCCGCCGCTCCGACAACGGCAACTGGGCTCTACCCGGCGGAGCCATCGACCTCGGCGAGTCCATCCCGCAGGCAGCCATCCGCGAGACCCTTGAAGAGACCGGGATCATTTGCGAGATAACGGGGCTGGTTGGCACCTACAGCGACCCCCGCCACGTCATCCATTACACCAGCAACGACGAGGTCCGGCAGGAGTTCTCCCTTGTCCTCACGGCCCGACCCGTCAGCGGTCAGCCGACTCCGAGTGCGGAATCCCGGGAAGTGCGCTCGGTACCGCGGCACGAGCTCGACAAGTACAGCATGCACCGCTCCATGCGGCTGAGGATCAGCCACTACCTCCAAGGCGACGGCCCGCACATCGGCTGACCTGGGTACAGCCAACAGCGTGAAGCATCAACCGGGATGGCAGCCACAGCAAAGCCGCAGTTCAGAGGCGCAATGGTCCAACCGGATGAGACTTTTCTCCACGTCTTTTCAAGGGCAGTCCGCCTGCGGCGGCCTGCCAAGCGTCGGGCGGTCGCTGGCCGCGCTGCGGCTCTTCGGCCGGTCGCGCCCAGCACCGCCCGACGCGCGTATCTTGCCGAGATACGTCCGTCAGTCTAGCCAGGCGGTGTCGCCCATGTAAGCCCGGCTGCGATGCCTACGATTGAACGGCTTATGAGCCCCCACCTGTGGACGGACACGGCTCTTTCCAGGTAGACGGGCGTAATTTTCTCCCGGTGGATGGTCACCAGGACCCCCGATGGGTGGCCAACTCGAAGTATCCTTCCGGGATCAGGTTGAGGAAGGATCTGCCTCACGATCGCCATGCTGTGGCTGGCGCAGGGGCGTGGTTGGGGGCGATCGGCGCCGCAGGGCCTCCTTCGTCGGCCCCACGGCATCGAAGCACCGTCTGGTGAGCCTCAAGGTGGGCGCTAGACGGTGGGCCGGTCTGGGAGAACTACAAAAGGATCATCCCGGGCAGAACTCTGCGTGGTGAGATCGCCTGCCCACGATCTTCGTGGCCGCCGCGTGGAGCCATGTGGCCGTGTACCAGGGTCGGCATGTCCGCTCACCAGGAGTTCCCGGTGTCCGCGTACGCCACCTAACGTCCCCGATCCGCTCGCAGTGACCAAGCTGAGGAGCTAGACTCAAGAGGGTCGCCTTGGGGCAAGCGCCGCCAAGGAGTTCGGCTCAAGTCCATGTATAAGCGCTCTTTCAGCCGTCATGGCCCGCCCGGATCGCGAGCGTTCCGGGCCTTTCCTTTGTTACATCCCTAGGATTGCCTGGATCGCAGACACGGCACCTGCGAGAGAGGCGCCTGCCGTGCCAGCTTCCGATGCAATCTCGAACAACGTCTTCAGTCTCGCGCGTACGCCTCTTTCGTTACGCTCTGACGCCTCTTGTTCGAGCTCCCTACTTACTCCCGCCGCGGCGTCTTCAACTGCCACGGCCTGTTCGTCGGGGAGATCTTTCGCGAGTTCGCCCGCTGCAGCGGTCATCTGCTCGATGAGTTCACGCAGTTGAGCGGGGGCTACGCCCCCTACCTGCATATGTGCACCTCCCTCACCCTGATTTACTGGACCGTGGAAGTTACCGCCGGAGATAGTGTTCTCGTTCCTCGCCATGATGAGCTCCTCGATTCGCACCAAAATACCACGGCTACTCGGCTGGGATGCATCTTTTATCATCTCCGACAAACGGTCCACGCGCTCCACAATCTTAGGGTTATCGATTGACCCGGCGATGGACGTTGTCGTACCAATAATATCATCGTAGACATCTCGCGCATGCCCCAGTACGCGTGCCAGCAGACTTATGCTCGCGAAACCATGCCTACTCGGACGCAGGAGCAAATCCAAGAGACGCAAGATGTGGCTTTCGACGGGACGAAAAGCGACATCGAGACGCCGGTTCTCGCAGAGCCCAAGCACTGTTTCGATCGCAACCAAGTCAGCATGCAGGCGTGAAACATGAACTCGTAGACGTCGAGCAGCGTCGTCCGATTCGTCTCCTTGCGCCAGATCCCACGAGGAAATACGCATACCAGAGTACACCAGCCAGCGCTGACGAAGTTGAAAGTTTAGGCTCCACGGGGGAGGAATCTCAGTAATCACAGCCGGCGTACCTGGTTGAACCCACCACTCTTGCACGGAAGCACCAGGGGATATAGTTGTGCTCGAAAGGAGATGCTTCGCAAACCGTTCACCCACCTCTATAAGCGGACCCGCTTTATCCCCAAGGGCTCGAAGCCGTACGGGCGCTTGAATCGCAAGCATCTTAACTCGATCTTCATTTCGCTTCGAATTATTTCGATAATTCCATCCCAGAAATCGGAAGCATACTTCAAGCCGCCCCGTCACGCCATCCGTGTAGAAATTCCGGTAAACCGGTTGAGCGGAAACCGACTCAGAGCGATCCCCCCGATTCACTTGACGACCAACTCGAACCAGGCCTTGCACGTCTACATAGAACGATTCACTAAGCCAAGGCGCGACGCCACCCTTCAGACGAGGTCGCACTGCCCCTAAGCCACGCACATAGTTCGATCTGTGGTGCTTAGGGGAGCTTCCTGCGAAGACACGATCCGGACGAGGCCAAGACGGCAGTACGTCACGACACGTTTGCTGAGCCAGCAGTGGCCGGACATCAATGATCGGGATCTGCACCGTCACAAACATCCTCGCCACCTCTCCTCAAGCCGAAGTCTCGTCAATCGCAATCATAGCCCGCGAAGCCTGCATCAGCCGGGATCTCACCTCAACCGAACGACCCAAAATGCCGACTAGGAGATGTCGGCCACGCCAGGATTGTTGCGGCTACGGTATCGCTACAACTCTCTACAGCATTATCTCCGACAACATCTAGCACAGCCATGAGCTACACCGAGAGGAGAACCAAGTAACCGTGTACCAGCTAAACGTCTCCGTCGCCAGAGCCTATGCGATACTTTAGATCGAAATTCACAACCCAGTCCAACTCTTCATCCGAAAGGCCATAGTGACTAGCTAGCAATCTGTCCACATGGTCTATGATGGACTTACTTCGGACAGGGAGAAAGCATTGGATGGTCAACTTCCCCATCTTGCGCATTTCTGAGTGGCGAATAAGGTCTGCGTCCAATTCTTCCGAAAGCTCTAGAAACGCGTCACCCCACTCGCTCGATAGGATCTCATCAAGATTGCAAGGGAAAGCCTCAATCTCCCGCCTGTTTAGGTTTCTGCAGTCCGAATGAACCCTCAGGAACCAAAAGAATAGATTCGAATTAAGGACAGCTTGAGCCACAGTTGCATGCGCGGCGTTTCCATACGCCAGAAACTTTAACTCACTCGGATCTCTACGATTGCCGTCATTTTCTAGCACAATCGGCGGTTGTTTCAGAAAAAAGACGAAATTGCTCATCTTTCGTGTATAAAAAACGCGATGGGAGGCGCCTTTTACAGTGAGTGAGGTTACTGTTTGAGGCCGCCTCCAAAGCTTGCCTAGAATATCGTGCTCTATGGAGTCCCCAAGCTTGGGGATGCACCCCAGGACCCGACCGCTAACCGGAGCATCGGTGTAGAGGGTTCTCGGGAATAGGGACTCGCGCTCGGATGCCCGCCAGCGCTGATAGCGGGTTGTGGCGAATCCCCTCCTCTCGGCCCCGACCTCAATCAGATGAATCGCTAGCCTGATATGCTCCAAGTCTTTGAATAGCTTGTCAGGACGATCATCGTAACAACTTGTGAGTACACGATGCTTACTCAACAGTCGTTGGAGGGGAACAAATTCGCCAGTCGAGATCGACGAGATAGGTACGATCCAGCCAATACGTGCCAGCTTGGCACACAGTGCTTCTGCGCGCTCCATAACCAGGGGGTATAGATCCTTGCAGACAATTGTTTCGTAGCCCCGAACCTGGTAATCCTTGACCTCAGCCAACCGCTTGTATGGTGGATTTCCGACGATGACGTCGAAGCCTCCACTTGCCATCACTTCGTGAAACTCAACGCACCAGTGGAAGGGGTTATGCGCAGATCGCCACAGATCGATATTTTTCGGGCTACGGCCATAGTCGATCACCAGACTTCTATCGAGGACGTCACGAATCGCCTCTAATTCGGCCTGAATCCTCTGTTTGTCGGACCGATGGCTGTGATGCGTGCCAGCGGCCTGCTGCGCCCGAAACTCGCCGGTAAGATTGTCTAAGTCATGCAATGCAGACTCGATGCTATCGATGTCGCCGAAGTCTAGGCGAGAGCCGACTTGGGCACGCAAGTCACTTAAGTTGGTGTAACCAACCAAAGTATTTCCGGCTCGAATGTTGAAGTCGATGTCAGGCAGCGGCTCTATGCGCCGTGGATCGTGCAATTGCGCAACCAACTTGAGAAAAAGCCGTAGCTTGCACACTTCGACAGCTTCGACCATGATGTCGACGCCGTGCAAGTTGTTCAGGATAATCTGCTTGTAGATGAAGTAGTCACGATTAGGGCTACTAGCTACATAGTCAAGCTCGGCTCGCATGTTGCGGCAGGATGCGCTTTCTTCGGAATTTGCTGTGAGCCGCGAGAAAAGGTCGAGGCATTCATCGTAGAGCCTCTTGAGCGGTGTCAAAGCAGCAAACAAGAACGCCCCGGACCCACATGTGGGATCTAGCACCTTAAGACGTGTGAGCTTCTTGTAAAAGTCTAGGGCTAGTGCTGGATCTTCTAGGCTGAATACACTATCGCTCAAAAGTTGAACCGTATTTACTTGCATCCGCACCGCGGTATAACCGTCGGTGACTTCCCCGCGTGCGAGAGCTTCGAGCCGGCCAGACACAACGGATCTACGGCGGACAACCTCGCGCCAGGTTTCTTCCTCCAAGCCCCAGCGCGAATCAGCGACACTGTCCCAACTCTCGCGACTGCTTGGGTCGTCAATGCCCTCAGCCACCTGGGGCGGAAGTTCGAGCCCCAGCCCGTGCAAGAGCTCGGGGGCCATGTAGCGCTGTGGATCTGAGGCGACAATGCTCCATGGTGACGGCGAGACACTCTGGCCTTGGGCCTTCCACCAGTCGAGCAGAGCTGCGCCTATACTATTCTGCGTGATGAATGACGTGACATCCTCTCGCGTATAGTATGCACCCATTTGTTTTTGGTTGATGTAGCGCTCGAAGATATAGCCCAGAATTTCGGGATTGATCTCGTTGCCGGATGCGCCTGGCCTCTCGTCCAGATGCCAACGCCACGAATCAAAGAAGTCAAATATTTTTTCGAACGCGGCGTCCGGAACGTCGATGTGATGCTGACCTTCAAGACTGTGTTCAGAAAATATCCCACCGTTAAGATATGGCACGTCACCTATAAGACGACGAGTGGAACTGCTCATAGAGGCGCGGTCTTCGTCTCCGAGACCCACATGAAAAAGCGGTAGCAAAAAGTTGCGGTAGAAGCCGTAGAACTGATCAGGGCCGTGTTGTTCACGAACCTTCTCCAAGCGATCCCGTAGATAGTCCACGTTCCTGTCGAGGAAGCCCTTTTTCTGGATGAAATACAAGAACATCATCCGGTCGAGGAGAATAGACGCATACCAACTTCTATCTCCATCGCCCGGTAGATTCTCAAGCACGTCTGCGAGTGCTTTGTGTTGAACCTTGAAGCTTTCGAAAAACTTGCGGGAAACCTGTTCCGCTCTGAGCGAGGACTGTACTCGCGCCCGAACAGTAAGCATAGTCATGCGAGGTTGCTCATCTAGCGGAAAGTGGAAGGCAGCTAGCCGCTGGGCGAGATCCGGATGTCCGCTTCCCACTTGATAGGTTTGCTTAAGGTACCTATGAGGGTTTCCCGGCTGGGGATCTGCGACCCGCCACTCTTGCTGCCCGTCAGGACTTGTGAACACCAATAGGTGTTCGAGAGCCCGCCTCGCAGCCACCCGGGCCAATCGGTTGCGCGTGTCAGCGTCAGCGACGTTATCACAAGCGAAAACGATGAAGTTATGCTTGACGCTCACCGCCCGCAGAACGTAGACCGTGCCATCGATCTCTTCCGGAATATCACCGATACCATGAGGAGGATCCCATAATAATTCTTCGAGGAAGAGACCTTGAAAATCTCCCTTGTCCAGCCGTGCTAGAATGCGCTGATCTAGGGTCTTCATAGTTATGGCGTCTCCTCCGGCACTGGGTCGGAAAACAGGCCCATCGAGCAAATGATTTGAGTCTCGCTTTGGGCACGTTGTTGGGTTTCCGAACGCACGAGCCTCCCATCTTCGTGAAGGCCGCTCACCAGCTCAACGAGCTCAGCAGTGGAAATATTTTCCCGAAGACGGTTCCGGATAACGCGTATGGCCTCCTCGGTGAGCGGCCGCGTATACATTACGTTAATTATCTCTTCAGTCTGCTCATCACTGAAAAGAGTGCCAGCACGGCCTTCGAGGTGCTGAAGCAGACGTTGGTGGACCCTCTTCGCTACGCCGCTCAGCACGCCGGCGGTCGTGATGCTACGTGTTTGATCTTCAGCGGCTTGCGTGGCTGCGGCAACTAGTTCGTGATGCCGTCTATCCAAGGCAATGGACGGCGCCTCAGGAGGTGCATAAGCTGCACGCAAGATTTCCATCTGATTGAAGCTAGTTGGGGTACCGTCCAGGTCTACCTTCACTAGGACGTCTAGTCCTGAGCGTGTTCTTATGTATGCTAAGGCACCCTCGTCTGCCCCGGGGTCGAGGGTCGTTGATTTAGTCGCTCCGATCACAGATGGTAATGCGGGAATGAGCGACTCGAGAGATGGGTCTGCCTCCTTAGCTCGCTCCCATACCATATACGCGTACGATCCTAGGTCTACATCGTTGCTATCATCCACGTCATCAAGCGCTCGGGCGTCTTCTGCCAGCAGCTCTATGATTGAACGTCGAGCCGATATACCGTCACTCTCACCCTGGAGGTCGAAGAACCTTTCGTCACCTCCGATGACTTCGTTATTTTCGCGGAGGCGACGGTAAATACGGGCATGCAACCGAAGGACCTGCTCTATCCCCTCGTGCGGCACGAAGGAGTAAACTAGAATCTCGCTATCTTGCTGGCCGATCCTGTCAACACGTCCAGCTCTCTGTACCAGCCGGATGATGGCCCACGGAAGGTCGTAGTTCACAACTATTGACGCGTCTTGAAGGTTTTGTCCCTCACTAATCACGTCTGTTGCGACAAGGATGCGTAGTTGTTGACCCGGTGGTACAGGAACCATTCCTGGGACGGTAGTCGGGCTGAATCGACGGATAGTGGAGGACGGATCAGGCATTTCCCCCGTGACAACAGCGGCCTTCTCGATCCCACGCTCCTCAAGATACCTGCCTATGTACTCAGCCGTATCGGCAAATTCGGTGAAGATTAAAACTCGATCGTGTGGATGACGCTGCGTGATCAAATCATGAAGAATTGCGACCTTAGAGTCTCTAGCTGTGTTCCATGGGCCTATTTGCGCCAAGATTTCGCGAAGGATAGCAACATCAGCTGCGAGATCTTCTGCTAGCTCTGGGACAAATACGGTTGAGGGGATGAGTCGCAAGCGGCGGCCACCAGCTGCAATCACAGCCGCATATGCACTCTCACCTTCAGTAGCTAGCACATCATTCTGGACACTGATATCAAGTGTTTCCTGCCCAGAGTCTTCGATGTCCTGATCACTTATGTTTGTTGACCCAGCGCCGGCGACGGGCACGGGAAGTCCGCTCTGTAGAGCGTAGAGCACTGCCAGGTTTTTTGCGATGTGTCGATTAGCCGACAACACAAAGGCATGTCCACTACTCTCGAGCCGCTTAAACAGGCCTGACCGCGTAAGGCCTCTAAGTTGGTCGCCTGCGCGGGAAAGTGCTTCAATGTCAGCCCGTTCCGACTCGCTCACTGGCACATCTGGATCTACATACTTTTGCAGCCCGTATCGAGGAAGCTTCAGCTGGTTTATTGCATCTACGGTTTCCTCGCTCATAAGTACTGCAGCCGGATCGTCTTCGCCCCTGAGTCGGTGATGTATAGTTCTAGGGACTCTCTCAGGAAAAAAGAACCGGTGGCCATCCTTAAATTCGAGGAATTGCCGCCCGTTTTCTGCCGTAGCTGCGTATGTCTGACGGATGAAGGACCTTGTTCTGCGAACCAAGAACAAGCGCATAAGTTCTTGCCAGTCTTCAGGTTCATCCGACAGGCGGAAAGCTTTAAGTGTCGTAGGTTGACCACCGCATCGAGCGAGGAAGATCGCTTCATTGCCTAGCCGCCTTCGAAAGGCTTCCGGACGAATTCCTAGATCAGTGTCGTCATCAAGGAAAAGGCCAAGCTGGCCAGCCAGATCGGCAACAGATTTGTTGTAAGGTGTCGCTGAGAGCAGAATTGCGCGTGCGCCACTGTCCTTAATATAGGCCTGAACCTTCGCATAAATCTTGCCGTCCCGATTTCGAAGATTGTGACTCTCGTCGATGACGACCAAGTCAATCGGAGACAGATTGTCGAGTTCCGATAAGACGCGCGACAGTGAAAGCACCTTCGCCCGGAGGCCATAACTCCTCGTCGCGGTCTCCCACATGCCGACGAGGTTTTTAGGACATATAACGAGTACGCGATCCCCCTCTCGTTCTTGGCGACTCAGGGCCAAACTGATGCCGACCAAGGTCTTACCCAATCCTACGACGTCTCCGATTAGGACTCCGCCTCGAAGCCTGAGGTGACGATCGGCGATTTTTATGGCGTCAGCTTGGAAATCCAATAGTACGTCGCGCACAGCCTCAGGAAGAGTGATTTCCCGCGATCCTGCTATGGCCTCCGACGCAAGATGGTAAGCCATTTTCAGGTAAACATGATGCGGCGAATAGGGCCTTTCGCGTGCCCAGGAGTCCTCAATCACATCCAGCAGTGATTCGTCGACTCTTACAGCAAGAACATCGTCCCAACGATCCTCGAACCAGTCTTCTAGTCGTTTCGTTGGCATGTTGTCCGCGAAGGTGACGTTGAGTTCGCCCTGCGCCCTCAGCCCTGAATCAGATAGGTTGCTGCTCCCGACATAAGCGGAACGCTCCACCGTTGCCGGCTGTCGCAAATGACATAGATAGAGTTTGGCATGTAGCGAGTGCCTAAGGAATAGCTTTACTTCGAGATGCCCATCCTTGATGTGACGCTTGAGCGCTCGCAGTGCATGATGATCGCGCTGACTGGGGATTCCCCGAGCAAGTTGCCTCTTAAACTCCCGAAGGGCTCGGTCTTTGCGTTCGCGATATGCCGTACCACCACTGGCCTCCGGGTCCACATCGATGCCATCCCCACGCGTGGCCCCGGAATTTTGATTGCGCCCAAGCATGCCGATAAGCAAGCGCACTGCGGGCCGTCGCCCTTGGGGCTGAAGATTCTCGACAAGGTCTGCAATACGACCCCAACCAGTAAGGCTGAAATAGCCAACTGAGATGTCTAAGGCGGTAGCCAGAGGCAGGTCGTTGCGAAGCTTTGTCAGCATCTCCGCGTCGATGTTGTCAAGTATTTCCGGCATATCCACCCAAAAGTCGTTGATGTACTGACTCAGACTGGTACATGTCATGGTATACGGCCATGCGGCAGCATAGCGCCTTCGCGGGTGGGTGTAAGTAGGCGTTGCAGACTCGATTTTACTTAATCGGGTCGAATTGGTAAGAACTTGCACGATATGACCGCAAGTGGCCGATCTGCCACTATAAGGCCACATAATCTCCGGCAGTATCCTTGTCATCGCCTGTCCGCACTTGAGATCTCACTCTCCGTTGCGCGCAGGGGCTTCTGAATGCTGCTTGGCTGAGTGGCTGTTGGACGTGTCGACAGCCGACCCGCGCCCGTTGCTCACACAGCCCCAGGAGTGGCCTGCCGCCCCCTTGGGACTCCACCGCCCCAGACTCCTGCGAGCCGTAGCGACCATCGACGCCCAACGTTGTTGGACAGGGCCGCCGTAAGCGTCGGTGGCCGCCACGGAGCGAGCACAAGGTCACCGGAGATGGGAGCGACAGTTGACCGATCCACGCTGCGGGGCATTTGCGGGATGATCTTGATGGCGGTAATCATCTAACGTCGTGTCGTTTCAGGTCAGGCTACGTGCAGCCTCCCCTCAGTGATCGCTCTCCTAAAGACGAGCGCACACCCGGTGACGAGCGTAGAGGGTCATACCTTTTTGACGACGATCCTGTTCGGGACGAGCTTTTGCAGGTCGTCTACGTCCGAGGTGAAGACGGTGACCTGTCCCTTCTGCTGTCGTGCGATGACGGCGAGGACCGCGTCGATCGCGTACTTGTGCCCGTGCAGCTTGGCGTCGGCCAGGAGCCGGCGGGCCTGGCGGGCCTCGTCCTTCCCGATATGGGGAACGTTGAGCCGGGAGAGCACCCAGTCCCAGCGTTGCTCGGTGATTCTGCCGTCGTAGGCCTCAACCACCGTCATCGGAGACGTCACCACCTCCGCCTGACTCCGTACTGCGAAGTCGAGCCAGGCGATCATCTTTCTGTCGCCGCGCACGGCCAGGGACAAGGCTTGGCAGTCGAGCACGAAGATCCGTAGCGGCGGCTGCCCACGGTCACCGCTTCGCTTGCTCACGCAGCCTCGCCTGCGTCGCACTTTCCGCCGGCGCGGCGGCGCTGGTGCTCGGCGTCGAGATCTTCCAGCTCCTCGCGTGCTGCCGCGCGCTCGTCTTCGGTGACCGGGCCGTATTCTTCCTCCAGCCAGTTCACTAGTTCCAGCAACCGGTCTCGGTCGCGCTTGAAGCGCAACGCCTCGGCGACGTACGCCGACAGGCCTCGCTCGGCCGCATCCGCCCGGATCTCGTCAAGGAGTTCCTCGGGGATCGTCACCGTTACCTTCTTCGTCGCCATACTTGAGACCATACTTCAGGTGTCGGCCTACTTACCAGCACATCGATGTGCTTTCGCGATGTCCGCCCGCTGTGATCGAGGACGAGGTCGTCTGGAAACCTGCAAGGTCATGCCTCTTCACCGCCTGCGGCCAGCAGCGCGCCAACGGAGCTGGTGATGATGTCAGCCGCGTCGGGCCGGGCCAACGCGATCGGCGTGAGGGACGGACGCTTGGCATAGTTCGCCGCGACCAGTTGCCTGGGCACACCGGCCCAGCCAGGCAGCCCTGACAAGGTCTCTGCCAGCTCTGATAGGACCTCATGGGCAACTCCACGGTTACGCATCCACTCGAAGTTGATCGAGAGCACAGACTCGCTTGCCCCGGGGTAGATGCTCCAGACAGCGGCTTCGTCCGTACCGACGCTGAACCGTGCCGTGGCGGAGGGGTATGCGCCCTCGCCGTAGTAGTAGCCCCGGAATGCCGGGTGACGCTCGGCGTGCCGATACACCTCCAGAAGTGTCCGCGCCACGTCATCGGGACAGTAGTGTTCGATGGCTTGGAGAAGGCTCTCCTCATCCCACTTGCGTCGGGCACGAGAAGTCGCCGCTCGGCCCTCGCCGGCAGACATCGGCACAGCCCCCAGACCGCCCGCCTCCGCAGGGGCGGCATCGTAATCCGCTGTTGGCAGCGGGTCGCCGAGCGCGAGCTGGATCGCGATCGCTATCGATTCAAGCCAGTCGATGGTCTCCTCGGCCGCTTGCGCCGTGATAGCGAGCTTCTGGCCAGGGTTATCGGGGTCGTGGTCGGCCGTGTGGGCAATGTTGTTGCGACGTCGAGCGATCTCCCGCATTCTGGCCCGCACGCCGTCAGAGGTCACCGGTGACGTCGGATCCTGCTCAGTGAGGATCTCGGCCGCCTTCACCCAGAGCTTGACGGAGCTGACGTGCGCGAACCCTTCCTGGATCTTCTCTGGGTTCTGGAATGTCTTGAACTCGAACTCCTGCTCAAGGTGCGCACGAAAGACCTCAGCGAGCGGAGCGTCGTGATGGTGGATCTTCTCAAACAGCGCGACCGGCAAGGTCAGCTTGTCGAACTTGGCCGGTCGAGGCGCGCCCGGCTGCAGCGCGAGCGTGACACCCCGCTCGATGATCTCCCGCGTGATCCAGTGGTCGAGCGCTGCGACGGACTGAGTCCAGGCGGCGCGGTAGAGGTCGGTGACATCGAATGCGCCAACGCCGAGCCGTTCCAGGTTCCGGCCACCATCGAGGAGTTGCCGCGCGTAGCTAAGGTTTTGCTGGAACTGCTCGAACGGTGCCGAAATTCCCCATTCGAGCTCCCGCTCGGGCTCAGGCGCCAGTAGCACGCCGGCGTCGGATAGCACCGCCCGGAGCTTGTCCGCGGTCACCCGTTGACTGGAAGCCGCCCGACCGAACTGGTCGAATGTCACGCCCTCCTGTTCCAGCACCTCGCGCGGGTCATCGGTCCGCTCCGGGTCGAGCCAACGGAACCCTGGCGAGATCTTGCCGCCGGACTGGAGAACACGGTGCGCACCCGCCGTCTCGCCCGCCTCGGCCATGAACCCGCCCACCGATTGAGCAGACATGCCGACCACTTCGGCGATGTCCCCATAGGTCGTCCAGGAACCGGGGGCCAGCCGAGCGAGCGCTTCCAGCACCACTTTCCAGCGCGGATCGGCATACGTCCGCGTCTGGGCGGACTGGCGGCGGGCACGGTACTGACGCCCGAGTTCCCGATAGAGCTCCGTTTCCGGAAAGTCCTCCAGCGCCTGAGCCCCGGCCGGAGTGATCGCCCACCCGTTGCGCTTGGTCATCCAGCCCAGCGATGCAGCCTCGCCGGTACGGAACCCCAACTGGGCATGCCATCGCATCTGGCCGTGCGCGTTGACTGCCTCCTGCCCAGGGTCGATCGAGACCCGCTTGGCCACCGCTTCTCGCACTTCGGCGGGCTGCATCGGACGGCCCGCATCCCGAAGGATCTCCAGGGCCGCACGGAAGATGGGCGCGATGTGCTCGGTGAAGGACATAGGGGATTCCTTGGTCTTCAGTTGTAGGGGGGTAAGATCAACATTTTAAAGGCTGCCGTCGTCCCCACGCCTCGTCTTGGCTGAGTGCGTCCGCGATCGCCTCGAACTGGCAAGGTGAATCGCCTTGAGGCCGTCAGGGGTGATTGCTCTCCGGGGATATGGCGGGATGATCTTGCTCGATCCAAGCGCTACATCGGCTGTTTGACCAGCTCAAGGCGCCTGAACGGGCGGAGAGACCCCACTCTCCTACAGCGTGTGCTCTGTGACATTGCCCCCGTCACTCGAGTGCTCGGCCTGGTGGTCATGCGGCCAACAACGTCGTTTACCTGATGTGCATCCATACCAACCGTCCACGCGATCGGCCAGGACTTGGACGCTAATGCCGTGATGCTTGTGCTCTTGGGAGCCGTTGGCTTGCTTGTCGGCGGGGCGGTCGATGGGATCAGGTGCTGTCGAGCTATGGCTGCCGGCTGGCAGGCCTGTAAGACGGCGGCGTGGACACTGTCGGGGGCGATCACCGCGGCCTCCCTCCGTCCAGCCTTGCCACGGGGTAGCTAGCCTCGGCCTTTCACGGTGAATTTCGCGAGGCTTGATCGTTCACATAAGAAAAGTGCCTTTGAGCTGGAAGGATGGGGCTTGTCGAGAGTCCTGTCCACACCAGATCAGAAGGCACTTTCCAAGT
>NZ_JBEFAK010000006.1:0-374822 GCF_040137845.1 Nonomuraea sp. B19D2
TACATTCCGAACCCGGAAGTTAAGCTTCCCTGCGCCGATGGTACTGCACTCGGGAGGGTGTGGGAGAGTAGGTCATCGCCGCACAATTCTTATGGAAGAGGGCCACCCTTCGGGGTGGCCCTCTTTTTTTGTGCATATTCATGGGAAAGCGCAAGCCGCTCCTGGAAGCTCTGGAACCAGGGCGGTGCGGTCCTCTGAACAGCAAAGTCCTACCATCCACGGCGGAATACCGTTGGGCTTCTGAGATCGCGGCGGGTAAGCGCATCGCTCGCGCACCCGCCGCGATCCTCACCCGGCCGCGTTGCTCGGCGGGCCTCCCGGAGCACCTGGCGACCCGGGCTGTCCACGCCGATCCGCGCAGCCCACGACCAGGATGCGGTCGTCGTCGGCGACTGGCGAGCCGCGGCCGTCCTTGTTGCTGGTGCTGACCAACAACTGGCCGCGAGCCGTGGCGGTCACAGCACGCAGCCGGCCATACTGCCCCTCGAACAGCGACTCAGGAGTGCCCAGCGCACCGTTGGTCGAGACCGGAACGCGCCAGAGCCGGCGACCGCGCAGTGCGCCCACCCACAGAGACCCGTTGGCGTAGGCGATGCCGGCGGGGGAGGCCACGTTGGGGGTCCAGGTGAGGGCCGGATCGATGAAGCGGGGATCATGGGCCACGCCCTCGACCAGGGGCCAGCCGTAGTTCCCGCCCTTCTTGATCAGATTGATTTCGTCGAAGCGGTTGGACCCGAACTCGGTGGCGTACAGGCGGCCCGACCGGTCCCATGCCAGTCCTTCGATGTTGCGGTGACCATAACTCCAGATCCGGCTGTTGAACGGGTTGCCGGGAGCCGGTTGGCCGCTGGTGGTCAGTCGAAGGATCTTGCCGGCCAGGGAACCGAGATCCTGGGCCAGATTTGCTCGGCTTGCGTCGCCCGTGCTGGCATAAAGGTACCCGTCGGGTCCGAAGGCCAGACGGCCGCCATTGTGGATAGGGCTCTTTGGTATGCCGTTGACGATCACAGTGGCCTCGGTCAGGCCGCTGGCGCGGCTGTATCGGTAACGCACGATCCGGTTGTCGGAGTCGGTGCTGTAGTAGAGGAAGACGTAGGGGGCCCGCAAGAAATGCCGCGACACCGCCACGCCCAGCAGGCCCCCCTCACCGTCGGGTCGTGCCTCGTTGATGGTCGCGACCTCGGATACCCTGCCGGAACGGGAGATCCGGAGCAGTCGCGCCGTATCGCGCTCCGTCACTAGGGCCTCGCCTGTGGGAAGGAGCGCGATTCCCCAGGGCACCGCCAGGTTCCGCGCTATGGTTTGCGCGCTCCACTGCTGACATAGCGCGGCGTCCGTCTCGGCCTTCACCGGCGAGCACGGGCTCGCCAGCACCACCGCGACCGCGAGCGCCGTCCATGCTGTTCGGCGTGCGCCACGGTACTTCTTTCCGACCATGCAATCCTCCGTCGTAGGGTGCGATCTTGAGTCCGTACGACGTGTGCCCAGCGATGCCTCAGGAAGATCCCTTAACTTGGACAAGATGCCCCACGAGTCCCATTGGTATCGCTCGTTCAGCCGATCATCCGGCTCTGGGGTGGTTTGCTCCGCCTGTCACCCTTTTGGGGCGCCTGGCCGATTCCGTGCGCAGCTACGTTCCGGGGCTTTTCCAGTTGTTTTACTCGCGTCCACTACGCAATTCTGAGACAGCAAACAGCTGTCTGACAGGGTTGTGGCGCTTATGGCCACATGTAGGAATGCACGGGGCCTTTGGTGCGGTTCGGTGCAGGGACGCTCGTTCGTGCCATCGGTGCGCGACTCCTCGGCTGAGTGGCCTGAAGAGGTGTTCTTTCGGGTGGGCGGAGTCGAAGATGAGCCGTGGGATCTGCACGTCGCGGTGGAAGTACTACAACGTCGCCGTCGAGGGCGCCGGCCGCGACCGACCTCTGGGGTCCGCCTGCGCGACGTGAGCCGGTCCACGTCAGCCACCAGCTCCCATGACGGCGGTGTCCGCACCGCGCAGGTGTGGACACCGCTGATCATCGAGTATCACGTGCCTTTGTGTGAAGACACGCCAAGGTGCGGAAGGAAGACGGCGGGCGTCCCATGGTGGTCGCCTGGCCGGATCGCGATAACAAGGGTGTTCGTGCGGCAGATCACCGAAATCGGGATCTTGAAGGCACTCGTCACTCGATTTCGACATGTAACGGTCAGTGACAGCGAACGGTCGATCGATTACTGTCTGTGACGATCGTCTCTCGGGCGCAGTGGCAGCCGCTGCCGGATATGCGGACAGCGTCCCTCCGGGGTCATGATGACCGAGGGCTTTGACCGAAGGAGAAAGCATGTCCATCGCAAGGTCCACGACCGTCGCCCTGTCTGCTGCCCTGGCGTTCGGGGCCACTCTGATGACAGGAGTGAGCGCGCATGCCGAAGCTCGCCACGGTGTCAAGCCGGCGGCCAACGCACTGGCGGCGGATACGACCCAGAGGATCGCCTCCGGGGCAACGGCACCGGGACAGGGCTGGGTGCTCTACGACAGCAACACGCCCGGCCTCTACATCGACGTCGACACCAGCGCCGCAGGTTTCACGGGCAGCCCCACCTACACGGTCTCGGTCGGCGGCCTGGGCCATCACTTCGAGTTGACGGGCACGAGCACCGTTTACCAGGCCACCAAGACCGGATTCCGCGTCTACATCCGGTGGGCTGATGACTCGCGCGCTCCTCTGACCGTGCAGGATGCGGTGGAGTGGGGCTGGTACGTCAACTGGGTCGGCGTCGACAACCCGTGAGTCCTGTCGTAGCCGTACCTGCTGCTCTTAGGCGGGCCACGTAGGGGAGCCCGCCAGGTGTGGTCCGCTTTCGCGGACCACACCTTTGTGTAGCCGGTTACGGTGAGCGGCTTCTCGAACTACCGAATGCGGGCCCGCATGTCCGGTGGTGTGAGAGGAGGGTGAGGCAACCTCACCCTCCTACTCGATTTCAGTGAGTGCCGAGCGTGGCGGTCGCGACGCGGCCTTCGGGATGCGGGTCAGAGGCGTTCGACGTTGGGGCCGCGGCAGCGGTTCCGGGTGTCGAAGACGAAAGGGCTCGCCCGCTGGACGAGGTCGTAGTCGAACTGGTCGTGGTCGGTGAGAATGACCACCACGTCGGCCGCGGCGAGTTCCTGACGGGTGGCTTCGACGATTTCGACGCCCTGCGGTAGCTGGAAGTCGTCGATGTACGGATCGGCGGCGCGGACGTGGGCGCCGAGCTTGCAGAGCGATCGGGCGATGTGGATGGAAGGCGATTCGCGGCAGTCTCCGACGTTCTTCTTGTAGGCGAGGCCGAGGAGAAGCAGTCGGCTGCCCCTGACGGGCTTGGCGCGCTCGTTCAATGTTCCGACCAGTCGGCGTACGACCTGGTCCGGCATGCTGTTGTTGATGTCGTTGGCCAGCTCCACGAAACGGAAGTTGTGCCCGAGCCCCCGCTTGACCGCCCATGACAGGTACGACGGGTCGATCGGCAGGCAGTGGCCCCCGACGCCGGGGCCCGGGAAGAAGCGCATGTAGCCGAACGGTTTGGTGGCGGCGGCTTCGACGGCCTCCCAGACGTCGATCCCCAGCTGGTGCGCGAAAATGGACAGCTCGTTCACCAGGGCGATGTTGACGTGCCGGAAGGTGTTCTCCAGGAGCTTGCACAGCTCGGCGGCCTGGAGCGAGGACACGGGGACCACGTGCTGCACGAGCCGCTGGTAGAAGGCGCGGATCCGCTCCAGCGACGCCTCGTCGATGCCGGAGACGACCTTCGGCGTGTTCTCCAGCTGCCACCGCTGGTTGCCCGGGTCGATGCGTTCGGGACTGTAGCCCAGGTGGAAGTCCTCAGGGGCGCGCAGCCCCGAACCCTCCTCCAGGAGTGGCAGGAGGTACTCCTCCGTGGTGCCGGGGTAAGTCGTGGACTCGAGGATCACGGTGGCTCCGGGCCGTACCAGTGGTGCGATGGAACGGCCCGCCGACGCGATGTGGCGCAAGTCGGGTGCGCCATCACAGAGTGGCGTGGGCACGGTGATCAGGCAGATGTCGAACGCCTCGGCGTCCGCGTAGTCGGCGCTGGCCAGGTAGCGGCCCGAGCGAAGGGCCTCGGTCAGCCGTTCGTCGCTGATGTCTTCGACGTAGGACTCGGCGGCGTTGAGCCGCTTCACTCGCCACGGGTCCACGTCGATCCCCACGACGTCGAATCCCGCTTCGACCGCTCGCATCGCCAGGGGCAGGCCGACATAGCCCTGGCCGACGACCACTAGCTTATCTCCCATATCGTGACCCCCGTCAGTTGGAATGAGATACCCCAGACTGTAAATACCGACCTTCGCCTGTAGCCGGTTCGACGGCTGACGCGGCGTGTTGCTTGGTCAGCGCCGATCCGGGGGCGCCGTGATGGTCGTCAACCAGGCAAAGAGCGGCAATGACATGACCGCTGCCGAATGTCCCAGCGTGTCTGGAGCGGCCCGCTGACGAGACTTGCTGGCATGGCCAACCGCTCGCCTCGTTCCTGGATTTCCTTGGTGCTGGTAATGGGTGCGCTGGGTTTTCTGCCGCCGAGCGCGACCGCCCGGCAGACAGCCGTCGACCTGGACGACGCATGGGACACGGCGGTCCTGGCGGGAAGGGCCGTCAACAGCACGGATCTCACCAGGGTCACCGGCGACGTCGTCGTGAGCCCCGGCTTCATCGTCACCGGCTTCCCTCCAGGAGTGGTGGAGGAGGGGCAGATCCACAGGAACGACGCCGCGGCCCAGGCGGCGAAGGCCGACGCGGTCGCCGCCTACAACGACGCGGCGGGACGCACGCCCACCTCGACCCCGCCGGCGCAACTCGGCGGCAGGACCTTGGGCCCGGGTGTTTACAAGAGCAGGGACAACGACACGTTCCTGATCAACGGGACGCTCACTCTGAACGCCGGCGGCGACCCGGACGCCATCTTCATCTTCCAGTCCGACACTCTGCAAACGGCGAGGGTCAGCAACATCGACCTCATGAACGGCGCCCAGGAGAACAACATCGTGTGGCAGGTCGGCAACACCGCCACCTTGGGGGCGTATTCGACCTTCCGCGGGAACGTCCTGGCGCTGAACGCGGTGACGGTGTCAGAAGGGGCCGCCGTGTACGGACGGGTGATGGGCCTCAACACCACGGTCGTCCTCGACGGGACGAGCACACTGCCCGCGACCCGTGTGACCATTCCCGGCATGCCCAGTGCCACGGCGGCGCGTCGCGCAGCCCGGAGCGGGACGGCCAGAGCACCCGACCAGCCACCGTACCGCCCGCCCACCAGCACGTCAGTGTCCTCATCGCCGAACCCCTCGAGGTTGCATGAGCCGGTCACCTTCATCGCCGTGGTGAGCGGGGACTACGACGGGCAGCGCCCGACGGGCCCCGTCCTGTTCAAGGACGGCTCCACGATCATGGGCTCGGCTCTGGCCGACGACGAGGGCTTCGCCAGGTTCACCACGTCCGAGCTGACCAGAGGCGTGCATGAAATCACCGCCGTCTACGTGGACGACGGCACAGGAGCCTACGAGGCATGGGTCTACTTCGCTCCGAGCGAATCCCCCGTACTGCAACATCAAGTGCTCAGCCGCCGATGACGCCGGGCCGCCGGCATGGGCGGAGCAGAGGGGGAAACAGTGTGTCGTGTTAGGAACATGTCGGCGCTCGTGCTGACGATGGCCTGTGCCGTTTGGGGGCTGTCCGGCGTTGAGGCAGCTCAGGCGAGCCCAGTCGCGGGCCAGCAGACGCTCAAAGAGCGCTTTGTCGGCGCTCACGGGCATTGCCGCAGGAAGCGCTGCGGATGCCGGGGCCCGTGGTGCGTGCGGCGCGGACCACACGGACCGCGCGGCAGAAGGGGGCCCATAGGCCCGCGGGGGTTTCCCGGTCCTGAGGGACCCGTCGGCCCGCAGGGGTTTTCCGGCGATGACGGATCCGCCGGCCCGCGGGGGTTTTCCGGCGATGATGGACCCGCCGGCCCTCGGGGACCTGTCGGTCCTCGGGGACCCGTCGGCCCTGAGGGTCCCGCTGGGCCCGCGGGCCGTAACGGCCCGAAAGGGCCCGCCGGTCCTCCGGGTGCCACTGGCCCGCAGGGTCCTCCCGGTCGTCCTGGTCCTGCCGGCCCTCCTGGCCCCCAGGGTCCCGCCGGCCCCGCCGGAGCCACGTCGAGCGTCGACTCGACACTGGTCTCGCTCACCTTCCCTCCGTTCGACACGAACTTCACGGCGTACACGACGGATGGCGTGACCTGGATCCGCGATCCCCGCGCCGAACCGCCGCTGGCGTGGCACAGGATCGACGGGTTGGACGGCTACCCGGAAGGGGCGACAGGCGTTTCCCTGACGGAGGCCGTGCCGCTCAACGCCCTGCTGGTCACCGTCGTGGGCGCGGACGGGGTCGTGGCCCAGACCACATGTGCGATCAAGCCTGGCACGCCACCGCCTGGAGCCGACTGGGCGAAGGCGTACTGCGCCGCTTTCACCCAGATCACCCCACCGACGAAATGACGGTCCCGGTCGGTGACCGGTAAGGCTTATGCAACGGCTCGCCCACATACGGTGAGCGCAGTACGCGACGGCCGGACACGCGGGTGTTCACTGCGATCGTGAGCGCAACCGGACTGAGAACCGTTCCCTTCAACAGGCCGCATGTCACGGAGAACGAGCTCGACTACATGGCAGAAGCCGTGCGCAGCGGGCGGACCTCGGGCGACGGGCCGTTCACCCGCCGAGCCGCCGCGCTGCTGGGCGAGCTCACCGGGGCGAGCAACGTGCTGCTGACCACGTCGTGCACGCACGCGCTGGACATGTCGGCGATCCTGCTGGACCTGCGGCCCGGCGACGAGGTGATCGTGCCGTCGTTCACATTCGTGTCGACGGCCAACGCCTACGCGTTGCACGGTGCCGTCCCGGTGTTCGTCGACTGCCGGCCGGACACGTTGAACATCGACGAACGCCTCATCGAGGCGGCCGTCACCGACCGCACGCGAGCCATCGTGGTGGTCCACTACGCGGGCGTGGGCTGTGCGATGGAGGCCATCGGCGAGGTGGCCGAGAGGTACGGCCTCGTGCTCATCGAGGACAACGCGCACGGCCTGGGAGGTCACTACCAGGGCCGGCCGCTCGGCTCGTTCGGCTCCATGGCCACGCAGAGCTTTCACGAGACCAAGAACGTCCACTGCGGGGAAGGCGGTGCGCTGCTCGTCAACGACCCCGCTCTCATGGCGCGGGCCGAGATCATACGGGAGAAGGGCACCGACCGCAGCCGGTACTTCCGCGGGCAGGTGGACAAATACCGATGGGTCGACATCGGCTCCAGCTACCTTCCGTCCGACATCTTGGCGGCGCAGCTGACCTCGCAGTTGGAGTCCTTCTCGACGCTGCAGGAACAGCGGCACGCGGTGTGGCGGGCGTACCACGAGGGCCTGGCCGACTGGGCCGCGGGCAACGGCGTCTCCCAGCCCATGGTCCCCGATGCCTGCGCCCACCCGGCCCATCTGTACTACCTGCTGTTCCCTGATGTCGCCAACCGTCAGGCGTTCATCGGGCATCTCGCGGCACACCGAGTGCAGGCGCTGTTCCACTACCAGCCGCTGCATTCCGCGCCTGCCGGGCGGCGGTACGGCAGGGAGGCCCCCGGTGGCTGCCCGGTCACGGAGCAGGTGGCGGACAGGCTGGTACGGCTGCCGCTGTTCGCCGATCTCGGCGAGACGGACGTGGCGCACGTCATCGACGCTGTGTCGAGCTACGAGGTGGGCTGATGTCCTGGCAGGATGTGATGGAGGCGCGGGCCGTACGGGCACAGGAGTCCCCGCTGGAGTCGGCCAGGTTCGGGCGGTCGGTGGAGCGCCTCACCGTCGCGGCCGGATCGGAGACGCCGTTGCGGGCGGTGCTCGAGGCCGTACAGGATTCGACGGCGGATGTCGTGATCCTGCGCTACCCCGCCGAGCACGTCGGATGGTTCGCGGAGCTGGCCGGGTTGGGCAGGACGGCTCTGTTCGCCGACTGCCTGGTGTACTGGCGGTTGCGCGCGGGGGAGGGGCGCCCGCCCGAGCCCCAGCCCCGGCTGCGGACGGCATGGCTGACCGGCCCGGCGGAGGTCGAGGCGCTGGTGGGCGACATCTTCGCCGCGTACGGGAACCACTACATGGCCAACCCGCTCTTCGACGTCGCCGCGGCTCTGGAGGGCTACCAGGAATGGGCGCTGCGGTCCGCCGTCGAGGGGAGCTGCCTGGCACTCAGTGACGAGTCGCGGGTGCTCGGCATCGCCACGCTGGAGGACACGGACCCGAGAACGGAGATCCTGCTCGCCGGCGTCGTCTCGGACGCCCAGGGCCGAGGTCTGTACGCCCATCTGCTCAAAGGCGTCGAGGACCACGTGCTGGACCGCGGTGCGAAAGAGGTGGTCATCTCCACCCAGGCGCACAACACGCGGGTGCAGCGCGCCTGGGCCAGGTACGGGTTCGAGCCGGTGCAGACGCTCGTCACCGTGCACCTGGTGGGGGCACGACCGACGGGTGCGGACAAGGCGTGAGCCTACGAGCCGGCTGGTCCGGCCCGGGGCCGGGCCTCCGGCACCGGGCCGCCTATCTGGCGGGAGGGGCCATGACCGCCGTGATCTACTACGGGCTCTTCGCCTGCGCACTGTACGGCTTCCATGACCGGGTGCCGTACCTCGCCGTGGTCGTGGTGAGCCATCTCGTCGCCGTGCTGATCGTTTATCCGTGGTACCGGCTGGTCGTCTTCCCCGGCGCCGGCGGGTCCTGGCTGGCCGGTTACCTGCGGTTCTACGCGGTCGGGCTGGCGTTTCTCGCGGTCTGCGCCGTGGGGCTGCCGATACTGGTGGAGGTTGCCGGGATCCCGATCCTGGTCGCCCAGGCGTGCGTCATCCTCATGTCGGTGTCGGTCAGCTACGTGCTGCACAGGATGTGGACGTTCCGTTCTCGCAGATCATCTGGTCGTGGCAAGCAGCCCGACAATCTTCTACAAAGGGCCGGAGCGGTGAAAAGCCACTGACCCGGCGTGACGCATAGTTTCGGGCGGACGGCTGGTCAACGCGGCCATGCGCGCTTCGCGAAAGGATTTCAAGGAGCGATGAAGGCGCTTGTTCTGGCGGGTGGAAAAGGGACGAGGCTGCGTCCGCTGACCCATACCTCGGCGAAACAACTGGTTCCCGTCGCCAACAAGCCGGTCCTGTTCTACGGGTTGGAAGCTCTCAGGGATGCCGGCATCACGAGCGTGGGCATCGTCGTGGGCGACACCGGAGCGGAGGTTCGCGAGGCCGTCGGCGACGGCTCACGGTTCGGGCTCGAGGTGACCTACATCCCTCAGGAGGCCCCGCTCGGGCTTGCCCACTGCGTCCTGATCGCCGGAGACTTCCTCGGCGAGGATCCCTTCGTGCTGTACCTCGGCGACAACTTCCTGGTGGGGGGCATCGCTGATCTGGTGGAATCCTTCGGCGGAGCCGGACACGACGCCCAGATCCTGCTCACCAAGGTTGCCGAGCCGCAGTTCTACGGGGTCGCCGAACTCGGCCCGGGCGGCGAGATCCTCGCGCTGGAGGAGAAGCCCGAACATCCGCGCAGCGACCTCGCCATTGTCGGGGTCTACACCTTCTCTCCAGCCATCCATGAGGCGGTACGGGCCATCACGCCGTCCGCGCGGGGTGAACTCGAGATCACCGACGCGATCAAGTGGCTCATCGACCACGGCTACCGTGTCCACTCCCACTTCGTCAGCGGCTACTGGAAGGACACCGGGCGGCTCCAGGACATCCTGGAGTGCAACCGCATCGTCCTGGAGGCCATCGAGCCGGACAACCGTGGGACCGTGGACACGCTCTCCGAGATCAGCGGAAACGTCGTCGTGGCGCCGGGAGCCTTCGTGGAGAACTCCGTGATCAGAGGTCCTGCGGTGATCGGCACGGGCACCAGGATCAGCGACTCCTACATCGGTCCGTACACCTCCATCGGTGAGAGCTGCCTGATCGAGGACGCCGAGGTGGAGTACGCCATCGTGCTGAGGGACTCCACGATCAAGGGGATCTCCCGGCTCACGTACTCGCTGATCGGGCGGAACGTCGAGGTCACCCGGGCTGAGGGAGTGCCCAACGCCCACCAGCTCATGGTGGGCGACCACAGCAGGGTTCAAGTGAAGGCCTGAAGGTCTGGCCCACGACCGACAGGTTCGATGGAGGGGGAAGCATGGAGGCCACGGAGATTCGCCGGACGGTGGAGCTGGAAGACCACCACTGGTGGTACCGGGAGCGGCGGGCCATTCTCGCCCGTGAGCTCCGCGAACTGAGCCGCCGCGGCGCGCCCGGCAGGGCGCTCGACATCGGCGCGGCGGGCGGTGGCAACACCCGTGTGCTGGTCAGGCACGGATGGGACGCGCTGGTCGCGGACTTCTCCGAGATCGCCGTGGAGCTTGCGCGGGAGCGCGGTCTGAAGGCCATCCACGCCGACGCGCGGGACCTGCCACTGCCCGACGGGTCGTTCGATCTCGTGCTGGCCTTCGACGTGCTGGAGCACATCCAGGAGGACCACCTGGCCGCTCGCGAGATCGTGCGCGTGCTGCGGCCAGGCGGCACGGCGCTCATCACGGTGCCGTGCGACATGGAGCTCTGGTCGGCTCACGACGTGGCCTCGGGACACGTCCGAAGGTACACCCGCGACGGCCTGCGCGACCTGCTGACGAGCCAGGGACTGGTCCTGGACCGGCTCTGGAGCTGGAACGTGCTCCTACGGCCGGTCGTCGCGCTGCGCAGGAAACACACGTCGGGCTCCGACGTCGTGGAGACGTCTCGTCTGGTCAATCTCGCGCTCTCCACCGTGATCGTGGCGGAGCGGTATCTGCCGGTGAGGTCGCTTCCCGGCGTCTCCCTGATCGCGCGGGCCCATCGGCCACGGTCACTCTCGGTTAGCATAACATAGCGTTGCTGTCCAGTTACGGAGAGATTAAAGTAGCAGTAGAACTACGTTGTGAAGCACCACCAAGAGCCCTATCCAGCGACCCCGGCTCAGTCGCGTCTCTCTCTTTTCTCGCCGCGTATGCGCCACGCGCGTCGGCGGGGTGCTCTTCGCTCTGCCGCGGCGATCCTGCTCGCCTTGGGGCTGGTCGTCGTGACGCCCGGCACGGCGACGGCACAGCCGTCGATGGATCTCGGTGACGCCGCGTCGTTCGGAGTTCTCGCAAGCACGGCGGTCAACAACACCAACCAGACCGCGATCACCGGAGATCTCGGTGTCAGCCCGGGCAGCACGGTCACCGGCTTCCCGCCCGGCACCGTGAGCGGCGCCACCCACGCGGGCGATGCCACGGCGGCGGCGGCCATGTCGGATGCGACCGCGGCCTACGACGAAGCCGACGGCGCGCCGACCACGGCCTCGGTCGCCGCGCAGCTCGGCGGCACGACGCGGACACCGGGCGTCTACCAGCCGTCGTCGGGCACCTCCTTCCTGATCAACGGCACTCTTACGCTTGACGCACAGTACGACCCGACCTCGGTCTTCGTCTTCAAGACGGCGACCCTCACCACCGCCAACGTCAGTAACATCAGCCTCACCCATGGCGCACAGGCCGACAATGTGTTCTTCCAGCTCACGGACACCGCGACCCTCGGGACGTTCTCGACGTTCCAGGGGAACGTCCTGGCCTCGAACGGGGTCACCGTCAGCACCGGCGCCGCCGTGAAGGGACGCGTGTTCTCGCTCACCGACGCCGTGGTCCTGCAGGGCACCACTTCAGGACCGAAGACCCGCGTCACGGTGCCGGACGATCCGGCCACGACCACGACGCTGTCCGTATCACCCAACCCTTCGAGGGCCGGGCAGACGGTCACCCTGGCCGCCACGGTCAGCGCCGTGTCCGGCGACATCGTGCCGCAGGGGGAGGTCGCCTTCAAGGACGGGACAACCCTGCTCGGTCATGACTTCGTCGACGAGAACGGTGACGTCAGCCTTGGCGTCTCCACCCTTGATGGCGGAGAACACCAGCTCACCGCTGTCTATATGGGCGGCGACACGTCCGACGGTGAGGGGATCATCCATTTCGCCCCGAGCACATCGCCCGGAGTCGTACAGGTGGTCTACAACACCATATGGCCGAGTTCGGCCACGCCGGCGATCCAGAACGCCTCGGACACCAGGTCGGTCGTGCTGGGCGTCAAGTTCACCGCGTCCACCACAGGGCTCGTCACGGGGATCCGCTTCTACAAGGGATCGCAGAACACCGGAACGCATGTGGGCAGTCTGTGGACCAGCAGCGGCACGCAGCTCGCGAGCGTGACCTTCTCCGGTGAGACGGCCTCCGGGTGGCAGCAGGCGAACTTCTCGACGCCCGTGTCGATCAACGCGAACACTACCTATATCGCCTCGTATTTCACGACATCTGGCCGTTTCTCGTACGATGTCAACTACTTCACCAGCGCGCAGAGCAGCCCGCCTCTCACTGCGCTGGCGAACGGCGCGGAGGGCGGCAATGGCGTGTACGCCTACAGCGGCACGAACACGTTCCCCACCAGCACCTTCATGGCCGCCAACTACTGGGTCGACCCGGTGTTCCAGCCGTCGGACTCCGTGTGGGACAACTCGGCGACGCCGGCGGTCGCGAACGCGCCGGACACCCGATCGGTCGTGCTGGGGGTCAAGTTCCGAACGGCCACGGACGGAGTCGTCAGAGGGATCCGTTTCTACAAGGGATCGCAGAACACCGGGACGCATGTGGGCAGTCTGTGGACCAGTGGCGGCACGCAGCTCGCGAGCTTGACCTTCTCCGGTGAGACGGCCTCCGGGTGGCAGGAGGCCTACTTCTCGACGCCCGTGTCGATCAACGCGAACACTACCTATATCGCCTCGTATTTCACGACATCGGGGCGCTTCTCGTACACGCTCCTGGGCTTCTACCGAGCGCAGAGCAACTACCCGATCACTGCACTGGAAAGCGACGACGCCGACGGCAACGGCGTCTACGTCTACAGCGCCACGAACGCCTTCCCCACCAATACCTACCAATCCGCGAACTACTGGGTAGACGTGCTGGTCGACTCCGACTGAGCGCGCTGCGGCTCTCAGGAGCGCTCGGCGGGGAGCGCTCCTGAGAGCGCGGTTCACTCCTGGCCGCTGTCGTCCAGCGCGAGCCACCAGGGATTCGCCCGGGCCCACTCGACCGTCCGGGCGAGCCCCTCGCGCAGAGGGGTCGAGCTGCGCCAGCCGAGCACCTGGTGGGCCTTGGTGGCGTCCGGGATGCGCCGCTCCAGATCCTGGTAACGCTCACCGAGGCACTCTCGCGTGTCGACGGCGACCATGCCGGTCCCGCCTCCCGCGAGATCGGCGACGAGCTGTACGGCCTGCCGTACGGTTGTCTCGTCCGAGCTGCCGATGTTGAAGCACTCGCCGTCGGACTTCTGGCTCGTTCCCGCCATGACCGTGGCGGTGATGGCATCATCGACGTACGTGAAGCACCGGGTCTGCCTGCCGTTGTCATACACGACGGAAGGAAGACCGCGGAGCGCTCGGTGGATCGTCCTGCTGATGACGAACGCCGGCCGTTGGCGCGGGCCGTACACGTTGAAGTAGCGCACGATCGTCGCTCTCAGGCCCCGCTGGCGGATGAAGGCGAACGTCAGGTGCTCGGCCAGCGCCTTGCTCGAGGAGTAGCTCCACCGGTCGATCGCCGTGCTGCCCAGCACCCGGTCGTCGTCCTCCGACCAGGGGACCGCGGGGTTCCTGCCGAACACCTCGCTCGTACTGGCGACCACCACCTTCGCATCGGCCCGTTCGGCGAGCTCGAGCACATTCCTGGTGCCTGACAGGTTGATGTCGATGACGTCCAGCGGCTGGTCGAGATAGCGGTCGACACCCACCACGGCGGCGAGGTGGTACACGACGTCCACACCTCGAGTGATGGCCCGGGCCAGCTGAGCGCGGTCCCTGATGTCGCCCGTGACGTATTCGGGCGTGGCTCCGCGTGACAGGGCATCGCCTGGCGGCGGTCCTGCATGGTCGAAGACCGTGACCTCGTCGCCTCGCTCTGCGAGGCGTTCGGCGAGATGGCTTCCGACGAAACCGCCGCCACCGGTGACGACAACACGAGCCATGGCGTCTACCGTCCTATTCCGCGGTAGGCGAAGCCGAGCTCCCGCAGCCGGCCGATCGTGTCGCGCGGGAAGTAAGCTCGTCCGTCGACCACCGCGCACGAGGCGGCGACCCGCTCACGCAGGTCCGCGAAGTCCAGATCGTGGAACTGCTGGTGCCAGGCCAGGACCGCCAGACAGTCGGCGTCACGCACCGTCTCCTCCAACGAGCTCTCCGGACGCAGCCCGAAGGTCTTCTCGGCCTCGTCGTCGTCCACCAGCGGATCGAACAACGCAACCCGCGCTCCCGCCTCTCGCAGACCGGCGATGACCGGCTGGGTGGGCGTCGCGCGCAGGTCCCCCGTGTTGTTCTTGAAGGCCAGTCCCAGCACCGCGATCTTGGCGGCGGCCAGGGACTTACCGCACTTCGCCAGCTCTTCCGCTATGAGGCCGAAGGTGTAGTGCGGCATGCCGTCGTTCACCTCTCGCGCCGCGGGAATCGTGCGGAGCTCCAGACCGCGGTCGCGGGCCGAGCGCCACACCATCCACGGGTCCTTCGTCAGGCAGGAGCCACCGACGCCGACGCTCGGAAGCAGGATGTTGACGCTTCCGTGACCCTTCTTGATGGAGTTCGCGGCAGAGATCACGTCGAGCACGTCGACGCCGACCAGATCGCACACCTTGGCCAGTTCGTTGGCCATCGCGATGTTGTGGTCGATCCACCAGTTGTCGGCGAGCTTGACCATCTCCGCCGTCTCCAGCGAGGCGCAGCGAATGACCTCTACGCCCAGGCTGGAGTGCCAGAACGCCGCCGTGGCCGCGGCGCTTTCGTCGCACCATCCGCCGACGACTATGGGGAAGGTGCGCAGCTCGTTCAGCGCGTTGCCCTCGGACAGCCGCTCGGGGCAGAACGCGAGCCCGAAGTCGGCTCCGCACCTCAGTCCCGAGCGCTCTAGCAGCGGGACGACGAGGTCGCGCGTCATGCCGGCGGGCACGGTGCTCTTGAAGATCAGGAGCTGACCGGGGCGTAGGTGCTTGCTGAGGTCCTCACACGCGCTTCTGAGCTGGACATCCATGAGCATGCCCTGGTCGCGAACGGGCGTGCCGACCGTGACGACGATCACGTCGGCGGCCGACACCGCAGCGCAGTCCGTCGTGACGCGCATTCTCGGGGTGCCCGTCAGGCGGGACACGAGTTCCGGGAGCCCTGCTTCGCTGAACCGGCATTGCCCGGTGCCCAGCTCATCGACCAGCGTGGCGTCGGTGTCCACGCCGATGACGTCGACTCCTTTGTCGGCGAGGGCGGCGGCTACGCAGGATCCGACATATCCCAGGCCGATCACTCCGGCGGTGATGGGTTCCCGGTCAGGCAGGAAACGCACACTCACTCCATTCGACGAGTTCTTTATCGAGCCGGCGAGATCGGGTGGGCCGGTCTCGCGTTCTCCCCGGCACGTTGATGCGGAATTCCCGCTGGTCCGGGTTCTGCTCTCCTTCTAACCCGGCGGCGTGGAAACCCATCGGGAAGGCGCGCCTCCCGGCCGATTCGCGGGCGATAGCTTGGCTCGCCGGAGAAGAATCGTTGACGAAATGGGCGCCGGCGGGGATCGCCCTAAAGAGCTTTTCCGGCGCCGCTGTTCTGCAACGGAAGCTCGTAATGCGCGGGTGCCCCGACACGCTCGCGCACCACGTAAGTCGGGCGGCCCATCCCGCTGCCGTGAATGCGGCCGATGTATTCGCCGAGAACACCGATGGAAATGAGCTGCGCCGCGGAGAACAGCGCGACCATCGACGCGATCGTGGTGAATCCCGCCACCGCCGTGCCTCCCGTGGCGAACCGCCACAGAACGGCCCCTCCCAGCAGTAGGCCGAATGTGCCGACGAGGAACCCGAGGTAGCTTGCCACGCGCAGCGGAGCGGTGCTGTAGCCGAGCACCATGTTCGCCGCATGCCGGATCAGCAGGCGGAGGGAGTAGTTGGAGCGCCCGTGCTCGCGGTGGTCCATCCGCACCCGCAACGAGCCGACCCGTGTGGTCGCCCAGGACAGGGCCACATCCAGGGAGGCGTGTGGCCCCGACAGCTCCTCGAAGCCGGCACGCAGGTGGGTGCTGAACGCACGGAAAGCGCTGATCTTGCGTGCCGTGCCGATGCCCAGCGCGGCGGACATGCCCGCCTTGACCGAGCGGGACGCCAGGCTCCGGAGGAACCCGTGCTCCTCCACGTGCGGTACCCCGTAGACCAGGTCGAGCCGGTCGCCCTCCATCGCGGCCAGCAGGCGCGGCACCTCCTCGGGCAGGTGCTGCAGGTCGTCGTCCATCGTGACGACGACGTCGAGCTGCGCCTCCCTGATGCCCGCGACGAGCGCGTTGTGCTGTCCGTAGTTGCGCGACAGGTGGATCGCGCGAACACCCTGCGTACGGCGGGCCAGGCTCGCGGCGGTGTCCCAGGTGTCGTCGGGGCTTCCGTCGACCACGAGGATCACCTCGTACGGCACGCCCAGATCGCGCAGGACCGAGACGAGCCTGGGCACCAGCGTCGGAAGGGTCCGCGCTGATCGGTAACACGGGATGACCACCGATACCGACATGAGTCCTCCGATCGTTTCCCGGCATGCGCGTGCCCGGATTTCCGCCGCGGCTCCTGACGCCCCATCGCATCACATAGGTGTCGGTGGCAGGTATGACGGCTACGGCCTCTTGCGCTCTCCTTGGGCGGCTATTACCAGCCGTCGAGAAACCGGCCGTCGATACCTGTCAACCGTCGGCGTCAGTTGGCATAGAAGACCACGTCGACCCAGTAGTTGCTGGCCTTGAAGGTCTGGTTCGGCCATTTGTTGATATCGCTCGTGTACCGGTAGACGCCGTTCCCCTCGATGCCGCTCGCCGGTGCGATCAGCGGGGAGTTGAGATAGGCAGTGGTGAAGAAGTTCTGGTTATAGGAGAAGTGTCCGGTTGTCGTGTAATAGGAGGCTATATAAGTGGTATTTGCGTTGATCGGCACGGGTTGGGCGAACAGCACCTGCTGCCACCCGGATGCGGTTTCATCGGTGAACGTGGCTCTCGCGATCAGCTGACCGGTGTTCGTCCAGAGGCTCGCGGTGTGCGTGCCCGTGTTCTGCGAGCCCTTGTAGAAGCGGATACCTCTGATGGTGCCGCTCACCTCGCTGCTGAACCGCACGCCGAGGACGACGGGGCGTGCGTCGGTGGCGTTCTCCACCGCCGGCACCGCGTCGCTGGGGAAGAGGCTCGTCGGCGAGTACACCACGTCGACCCAGTAATTGGACGATCGGTAGGTGCTTGTCGGGAAGCTGCTGCTCGAGCCGTATCTGTACACGCCGTTACCTTCGGTGGCGGTGCTGGCGGGCGCGAGCAGCGGGCCGTTCACGTAGGTCGATGTGAAGTAGTTGGTGTTGATGGAGAATCGGCCGTTCGGCGCGAAATAGGAGGCGATGTAGGTGGTGCCTGGTGTGACCTGCACGGGCGTGGCGAACTTGACCTGCTGCCAGCCGCTCGCCGTCTCGTTGGTGAAGGTGGCGCTGGCCAGGAGCTGACCGGTGCTGCTCCACAGGTTGCCGATGTGCGTTCCTGTGCTGAGGTTGCCCTTGAAGAACCTGATGCCGGAAATGGCGCCTTCCTGCGTGGCCTGGAACTTCACGCCGAGCTCCACAGGCCTCGAGTCGTTGTAGTTGACGACCGCGGGCACCGTGGTGTCGGGCCACAGGGTGCACGGGCAGTTGAGGGACACCCGCACAGTGCGTGAGAAGGGTGTCGTCTGAAGGTTGCCGATGTCGTCGACCGCCCTGGACATGATCGCCACCTCTCCGATGGCTCCAGGCGTCCAGGTGAACGACCAGTTGGTGAGCCCCGTGGCCGCGTTCCATGTGGAGCCGCCGTCCACCGAGACCTCGACGCCCGCGACGGCGCCACCGCCCGTGTCGGCGGCCGTGCCGGTGATGGTCACGGGGGTGCCGATCTTCACGGAGGCGTTGGCGAGCGGGTTCGTGATGGCTGAGATGGGTGGGGCCGTGTCCGTGGAGGGGGTGGCCGGGACGAGTCCCGGCTGGAGGGTGGCCGGCTGCACGTTCATGTCCGCGAACAGGTTGACCGTGGCCTGCTGCATGCGGATGTCCGTGGGGGTGCCGTCCCTGTCATGGTGCGCGTCCAGCCCCCACGGCCACTGAACGGTTCCCGAGCCGAAGACCAGTGCGCCGCTGGGCGCCCGGTAGAGCGTGAGGTGGTGGGTGGCGGTGCCGGCGCCATAGGTGCTGCCGAAGTCGAGCAGGACTTTGTTGGTATAGGACAAGGTGGTGGACGAGAACCGGGCCAGGCCAGGAGGAGCGAAGCCGTTGTCAGGCGTGTCGTCCCACTCGAACCCGAGCGTGCCGGTGGGGAAGGTGGCGACCTGTCCCGGGGTGAGGTTGGCGATGGAGGTGTTGCGCCACAGCCGCATGGGGGCGTAGTCGGAGGGCACCGTCATCGCGTTGTTGACGAGACCGTTGATGATGAACACGGTGCCGGTGAGTTGGTTCTCCGGTTTGCCGCCGTCGGATGGGGGAGAGAAACGTGGATCACGCCAGGTGCCCGTCCACTGAGGGCTGGGGTCGATCTTGGCGTTCGCGTGTGTCTCCTTGTAGCAGACCAATGTGCGGAACGGCGTACTCGATCCGTCGATGCTGTTCTCCCAGCGGATCTTCCAGAAGACCTCGTTCGCGGAGAAGAAGCCAAGGTGGACGCCGTCGTCACGAGCGGCGGCGAAGTTGTCCCGCATCTCCTTCGACCAGTATTCGTCGTGGCCGACCGACAACAACAGATCGTGGCCGAGCAGGTCCGCCGGCCGGGCCGTCGCGTCGATGCTGGAGATGTAGCTGACGTCGTAGGCGTTGGCCTCCATCCAGCGGATCATGGGATATTCGGCGTTGTAGAAGTAGCTCTGCGGTCCGTTGGCGACCTCGCGCACGGTGAGCGGGCGGTTGTAGCTGACCTTGTAGGCGCGGTTGGCGGGCTGGCCGAAGTACAGGCTGTTGCCGCCGTACCTGTTGTACGCCTGCCAGGTCGTGTCGGAGGTCTTGAACAGGACGTCCGACGCTCGCTCGTCGTCGCGGACAACGAAGATCATTTGGCTGACGCCGATGGTGCCGTCCTCGCGGATCAGATTCCCGATGTAGACGCCGGAAACGGCGGTGGCCGGGACCGCCCAGGAGGCGGACACCGCCCAGTTGCCACAGTCGACCAGCCCTGTCGATGTGTCGCTCAGGCACGTGGGCTGCGTTTGGGGCAGGGGGACGGACGGCTGGACCGTCGTGATGAACCGCGCGCCGTCGCCACCGTAGTAACCGATGCGGTAGATGTCCAGGCGGTAGTCCGTCGCCGGAGTGTTCACCTTGAACTGGATGGTCTCGCCGTGGTTGACGCTGATCTGGGTGGGGTAGCCCTGAATGTCCGGGGTGCCGGCCTTGATGATCTCCCATTGGCTGGGCGGGGACCCCGGCAGGCTGTTCTCCTCGCAGATGATCGAACCAGGCGGACAGTTCTGCCGCGAGTGTTTGGGCCGCAGGCGTCCCGGCGCGCCGGCGGGCGCCAGCGACGCGACCGCCTCTCGTACGGCGGCGCCCTTGTGGCCCGAGATCACGCGTGGGCCGGTGACGCTCCGCGGCGAGGTCTTGAGTTCGGGAAAACGTTGCACCTGGACCTGGGCCGCAGTGAGGGTCCGGTACCGGTGCAGGTCGTCGATCACCTGACGCCAGCGCGCGCGCATGTCCGCGTACCCCTCGCCGGAGCTGCCAGGATGCCGGATGGCCGCGGCCACGTAGGCGCCCTCGGCCACGGTGAGCTCTTGGACCCTCTTGCCGAAGAACGCCTGCGCCCCCGCCTGGAGGCCCTCGGGTCCCCGGCCGACGTCCAGCACGTTCAAGTATCTCTCCAGGACCCAGTCTCTCGACTTGGTCAGTTCGACCTTGAAGGCGACCCGGAGATCTCCGAGGCGCTGCAGGAAGCCGGGTTCCTGGGCATGGTGGTTGCGGACCATGCGCATGGTCATCGCGGTGTCCTTGAGATCCCGTCCAGATACGGCGTACCACAGCACCCCGGCGAGCCGTTCCAGTGTCACGTCGCCTTTCTGGGCATATGCGCGATTCTCGGCCGCGTTGATCGCTTTGAGCAGGTGATCCGGCACCTGTTCCAGCGTGATGGGCACCTGAGCGTCGCTCGGGATGGGCGTCAAGGCCCATGCGGTCCAGAGGAGGGCGCCCAAGAGAGCGAAGCCTCCGAGAGCGGTCAGCACCACGCGGTGCGCCCGCCTCCCACGTGTTGTCTCCTTCCCGTCCCGCATGAAGCCCCCAAGAATGTGCCAGCCAGGTAAAAGCCAGGCAAAGTCGTGCGTCTACGCCTCAGAGGAAGAGTACGGATGAATTCCGCCGCGCCCGTTGCATGCACATCAATGGCTGCACTAGGTGGGGAATGGGCGTGTCGCGGGACAGTATTAGAGATGTACGAAAGTCGTAGATCTGCTCCTTGTGCCGCGATGGTTGCGGAAGTGCGAATCTTGGGCCCCGGTTATTTCACCATCTTGTTTGGGAATGGCAAGAAGTCCGCCCAGCGCCGGGTGCCCGGACTCGCGCTGATCATCGGCGCCGTCAGACTCCGTTCATGGCCACATCACAACAAGGCTATGCGCACAGGTCGCCGAAAAACCTTCAACCGACCCTGCTTCCTGGGCGGGCGCGCTTTCTGGCACGCTCCGCGTGGGCACGCCGCGCGTTCGCCTGGCTGCCGGGGCTGCTCACGGCCGGATTCACTGCGGCCGTCCTTCTTCGATACGGTGTCTCGGCCTCCGAACTGGCTGTTTACACCGCGTACCTTGTCCTTTGCCTCGTGCTCCCCGGCGTGCTGTTGATCCGTATGCTCTACCCTGGGAGGCGCACCCTGGCGGAGGAGGTGGCGCTCGGCCTGGCGCTGGGGTTCGCCGTGGAAATCGCGACCTACATCGCGGCCAGGGCCGTTGGACTTCCTCTGCTCGTTCTGGCGTGGCCCATCGGCACGTACGTCAGCTTCCTGGCCGTGCCGCGGCTCCGCGCGCTCTGGAAGGCGGGCCCCAGATCGGAGGCACCGGTCTGGTGGGCATGGGGGCTCGCGCTGATCGTCTGCTACCTGGTCGCCAAAAGCGCCTACAGCTATTTCAGCATCGGTCCGCTCACCTGGCCGGAGCTGGCGAGGTATTCCGACGACGTGCCTTTCCACCTCGGCCTGATCGGCGAGTTGAAGCACCACATGCCGCCGATGAGCGCCATAGTCGCCGGCGAATCGCAGTTCTACCACTGGTTCGTCTACGCGCACTGGGCGGCCGCGAGCTGGATCACCGGAGTCGAGCCGCTGGTGCTGCTGCTCCGCCTCGGCGTTCTGCCGATGCTGGCGGCGTTCGTCGTGTTGATCGGACTGCTCGCCCGGCAGGTGACGAACTCGTGGAAGGGAGGCATGCTCGCCGTTCTGGCCACGCTGGGCGTGGGCGCTCCTCGCCTGTTCCTCGGCTCGGTCGGAACCTTCACCTGGGGCGGGATCAACGATGCCGCGTGGGGAAGCCCCACGTTCACCTTCGGGGCGCTGCTGTTCGTGCCGGTGGTCCTGCTGGTGGCCGACCTGCTCGGGAAGCGACGGCACGAGCGCGCGGCGTGGCTGCTCCTTGGCGTCTTCCTCATTGCGGTGATGGGGGCCAAGGCCACGTATCTGCCCCTGCTCCTCGTGGGGCTGCTGCTGGCGGTGGTCGCTGGCGCGATGCGGCGCCGGGTGCCGTGGCCCGCGCTCCTCGCGCTCGTGCTGGCCGGGGCGTGCCTGCTCTTCGCGCAGTTGGTGCTCTTCGGCGGGCAGCGGCAGGGACTGCTCGTCGCGCCCTTCTCCTACATGGGGACCGTCTGGCAGGACCTCACCGGTGCGTTGGTGGACGTCAGCCCGTCACTGACCTCAGTGCTCGGCGTCACGGTGGTGTACCTGCTGGCGTGGGCCGTCACGTGGAGCCCGGTGCTCGGGCTACTGAGCCGGCCAGGTCTCGTCATCCGCTCCGACGTGGCCGTCATGCTCGGTATAGCCGCCGCGGGTCTCGGCGCGACGGTGGTGTTCGACCATCCGGGGAGGAGCCAGGTCTACTTCCTTTGGGCGTCTTATCCCTACCTCGCGGTCCTCGCGGTGTTCGGCACCCTTGTCATTCTGCGGCGAGCGTGCGTGCCGCGCCGCATGACGCTGTGCGCGGTCGGGGCCGGATTGGTCGGCGCCTACGTGATTCCTCTCTTGTGCGGCGTCCGCGCGCCGCTCGGCCCCGGACGGCCGGACTTCGTCCTGCTCCTGCCGTACATCGCGCTGGTGGTCGTCGCCGGCCTCACCGTCATCGTCCTGGCCGGCCTGCGGCGGGCGATGCGCGGGTGGGCCCTGATCATCGTGGCGATGGCCGTCATCGGGCTGCCTGCCGCTCACCACGCGCGTGCACTGTCCTTCCTCTCACGTGGCGGCACGGAGCCGTCCGCACCAGAGGTTCCGGCATCGGTGATCCCGCAGGGTGTGCTCTCAGCCGCGCGATGGGTGCGCGGTCACTCGACCCCTGACGACCTCATTGCCACGAACGTGCACTGCCGCTGGGGCTTGGAGAAACCGTGCGACAGCCGCCAGTTCTGGCTGTCCGCGCTGGCCGAGCGGCACGTGCTGGTCGAAGGATGGGCCTTCACGGCGAAGAACGTGGATCGCTGGACGCCTGGACAGGTGGAGCAGTACCAGCCCTTCTGGGATCGGGAACGTTTGGCGGCGAACGAAGCGGTCTTCCTGTCGCCGTCGACGGCCACGATCCAGCGGCTGCGGGATCAGTACGGCGTGCGGTGGCTCCTCGTGGACGAACGCCGGTTGCCTCAGGGCTCGCGGCTCGGAGATTTCGCCGAGCTGCGTTACCGCGCGGGCGACTACGCCGCGTACCGGCTTCCCGCGTAATGACGAGGACCCGCGGCCCTGGCGATGGCAAGGGCCGCGGATCCCATGGCGAGCGATGCGCCGGTCGTCAGACGGGGTAGCCGTACTTCTGCAGATGGTGGAAAAGGGAACGATCCAGCAGCGAAACCTGTCGAGGTGTGAGGTCCCTTTTGAAGGCCTCTGTCCGGCTTCCGGAGAACCTTTCGTGTTCCAGGCTCCGCTCGAAGTCGGGTGTCCAGGAAAGCCCGAGGTGCTGCAGGATGACGTCCATGTGCTTGCGCGGGTCGGCGAGCAGATCTTCGTAGCGCATCTCCAGCCAGAGATGCGGCGGCACGGCCGCACGAGCCACCTCATAGGCGTCCATCATCACCTTCCAGCCGATTCCCGCCAGATGCGCGAGGCATCGCCCAGAGCTCTCCCACTCCTCCGCATACAGGGCGGGCAGTGGGCCGAAGCGCCAGCCTGGAATGCCGAGGTGGCCGCGCCACCAAGGCATCTGAGCAAGGGAATTGGCGACGGCGCGCCCGTCCCGCACGATGTGCACGAAACGGGCCTCAGGGAAGACCTCATGGAGGAACGCGGCACGCGGCCAGCCGGTGAACTTGTGAGTGAGGTCTTCTCGCCCTGGAGATTTCCTGCGCTCGAAGAACTCCCGCAGGCGCTGCGCCAGCCATGGAGTGACGTCCCGGGCCGTCAGATCGCGGAACGGGTCGGCGAGCATGGGCGACACCTCGCGACTCAGCGCGGAGTACGCCTCGGAGGGGGCGAGCACCATTCCGCTCCTCGACATCAGCCCTCTCGGGAGTCGGCGGTAGATCGTCCCGCTGTGCCGCCGTACCGGTCCTGGGACGTGTGCCCACCGGTTGTCCAGACCTGAGATGAAATGCACCCCCGGATGGCGAGCGAGCACTCCGTATACCAAAGTGGAACCGCAGCGTCCGGTGCCGATGAGAAAATCGGGCACGTAAGCCTCCCCGTTGGAGACACTCAGGAAACGGGCCTGTTCAGGGCGGCTGGATCCGAGCGTCTCAGCATGTTCGTCAGTAGCGAGGTCACCTCGACGGTATGGCCAACGTGCGCTTTCTTGTTGGAGGTTGAGGCTGGGTCGTGTCGCTCCCGCCGGGCAGCGCCCTCATCCGGTAATGCCGGCGGCACGGGCGGGCAATATTTCCCGCAGCCGGAGCGCCACCATCGCCGCAGACTTCGCAATGGTGATGATGGCGTTTGTGGTGACCATGACGCATGTCTGCGAAGTGATCAAAACACTCGATATCGTCGGCGGTGCGGAGACGCTGCTCATCGAGCGGCTGCTCGCGGCACCGCGCCGGGCGACGCGCTACACGGTGGCGTGCCTGTCGGCATCGGATGACAGCGTTCAGCGACTTGAGGCTGGGGGCATCGACGTCGTCCACATGGCCTCGTATCCGCGCCCGCTTAGGCTCATTGGACTGGCCGCCGCGGTCAGGCGGTTGCGGCCCGACGTCATCCACCTGCATTCGCCGCTGCCCGCTTCGCTGCTCCGGTTGACGTCTTTCTTTTCCACACCTCGCCCCGCGCTGATCTCGACCGCGCATGGTGTCCGCTATCGCTTGCCGACGATGCTGCTCGACCGCGCGACAGGGTGGCTGGACACCCACACGGTAGCGGTCTCCTCCCAGGTCGCCCGCGCTTTCGTCACCAGAGGGGCCCGCAATCTGTCCACGAGGATGCACGGTGTCAAGGTCGCGGAGCAGCGTCGCCGAGCCAGGGAAGCCGGACTGGTCAGAAGAGAGTGGAACGTTCCACAGTCCTCATTCCTGATCGTGCACGTGGCCAACTGCCGCCCGGAGAAAAGGCACGAGCTCCTGCTTGAGGCGGCGGCCAAGGTAGTGAACGTCTCTCCGCGCGCGCTGTTCCTCCTGGCGGGCTCCGGCCCGCTGGAAGGCCAGATCGCCCGGCGCGTGGCCGAACTGGGATCGGACGCCGTTCGGTTTCTCGGCTGCGTGCCGCGCGCCGCGCGCCTCATTGCGGCCGCCGACCTCCTGGTGCTCAGCTCCGCCAACGAAGGGCTGCCCGTCGTGGTCATGGAGGCCCTCGCGGCGGGTGTACCGGTGGTGTCCACCGCTGTCGGAGGCGTCCCAGAGCTGATCGAGCATGGCAGGAACGGCTACCTGACCAGGCCGGGAGATTCCGACGATCTCGCTGAGAGAATCCTGGGTGCGATGCGGCCCGAGAACCACGCCTGGCTCCGTGAAGGCGCGCGGCAGAGCGCCGACCTGGTGGACATCACCCGGACGGCCGAGTGGTTCGAGCGGCTCTACGAAGAGGTTCGGGTGCCGTGACGCCACAGCGGCGTACCGAATATCCGACGCGTCATAAGAAGGACGCGTCATAACAAGGGAGCCGCGCCCTGATCGGACGCGGCTCCTACGAAATCACGGTGGTCATTTGACACCGCGGATCACGTAAATCCCTCGGTGACGTTCGACGGAGAAGCTCTGCAGCCGCAGATCTGTCGCCCACCGGTGCAGGCGACGGCGTGACTGAGGTCGCTCATATCGCGGCGCGAGCCAGTCGAACGTGTCGAGCACCGACCAGTCGCGGATGGTTTTCCTGTCCGGCAGGTTCAGGTGCCGGTGAATGGCGACGGGAACGAGCCGGGCCAGGCACGGCCCCGCGACCGGAACGTCGGCGAGCGCCATGGCGAGCGGGAGCAGCCTCGGCGCTGTCTGGTCCACGATGGAGTACAGCCGCGCGGGAGGAATGCGCTTGGTCAGCGGGCGCAGCAGTTGCCGGGGATGTAGATAGGAGACCGGGGCCGCGTACACGTCAATGCAGAACCGGCCTCCGGGGCGCAGATAACGGAACAGCGTCTTGAAGGTGCGCTCGACGTCGGGCGTGTGCTGGATGACGCCGAAACAGAACAGGAAGTCGAACGATTCCTCGGGCAGCGGCAGGTCATAGACGCTGGCCTGGAACAGTCGCAGGTTGGGAAACCGGCCGTTCGAGGCGGCGTTGGCGTGGACCGCGCTGGAGATGTCAAACGACGTCACGACGGCGCCGGTCTCGCACAGCACCTCGGTGAAACGCCCGGCCCCGCTGCCGCATTCGAGCACCTTCTTGCCGCGGAGTTCCTCAGCCGTCCAGCCGCTCGCCTTCATGACGCGATCGCGGGAGATGGTGGTGCCGGAGTGGGAATCGAGCTGGGTCAGCCGATGCCGGTTCCATTGGTACCCGAATCCATCCGCATAGTTGTCCGCAGGAACGAATCTCGGGACGCCGCAGTCAATCGGATAGGCGGCCTGGCAGCTCCGGCAGACGAGTTCGTCCCGTTCGACGTGAAGCGAGGCGCGGCAGCGGAGGCAGCGCAACGCGGAACACCAGGGAATCCCCGGATCGACGCCGGGCGGTGCTTGCTTCGGAAGAGTCATGTGACTGACCGTTCGGTAGGCGAAAGAGCTGACCGCGGCCAAGAGCGGCCACATCTCACAATCGCTTCATGTTACGATGCGTGATCGTCTCGCTACGAATATGAATGGCGGCGTGTCCCCTGGCCGACCGGCGAGCATGCGACGGGGCAGGGAAAACGCCTGCCAAGCGACGGCAAGGACATCGCGCTGTCCGGGCGTTGGCACTGCGTTCCCGACTCTTGCGTCGCCAGGCTTCGCGCATGACCGAAGCCAAGCTCTTGCCGCGTTCGGAGCCGTCTCCTGCATCCGGTGCCGAGCCGGTCAGAGGTAGTCAGGCGGCTCCATGGCGGGCCTGGAGGTGGGCTCCGGCAGCCGCCCTGGTCGCCTGCGTCGGAGCGGTGTGCGGCCGCTACGGCGTCGCCCTCTCGGATCTGACGCTGTTCAGCCTTTATGTGGTGCTGGGCCTGGCGCTGCCCGGCCTGCTGTGGATCCGCGCGCTGCACCGCCGTGATCACACCTTCCCCGAGGAGGTCGCGCTAGGCGTGGCGTTGGGCTACGCCCTGGAGGTGCTCGCCTACATTCCCGCCCGTGCGATCGGCGCGCCCTTGCTGGTCGTGGCTTGGCCGCTCGGCACGTACGTGCTGTTCCTGGTGGTGCCACGGCTGCGCGGTCACTGGAGGGGCAGGCCGCGCAGCGGCCGCGCGCCGCGCTGGTGGCCGTGGTCCCACCTGCTGATCGTGATCTGCCTGATTCTCTGGACCGCCGGTGAGTTCTACGACGCCCACGCCCTCACCTGGCCGGCGATGGCGTCGTCCTATGTCGACATGCCCTACCACCTCGCCCTGGCCGGAGAGGTGAAGCACCACATGCCGCCCACGACGCCGGGCGTCGCCGGGGAGCCCTTGGCGTACCACTGGTTCGTCCACGCGCATGTCGCGGCGGCCAGCTGGGTGACGGGGGTGGAACCGCTGGTTCTGCTCTACCGCCTCGCCGTTCTGCCCATGCTGGCCGCGCTCGTCGTGCTCCTGGGGGCGGTCGGCCGCCGGATCACGGGATCGTGGGCGGGCGGGCTGGCCGGCCTGGTGAGCGCGGTGTTCGTCGTGGCGCCCAACATGTACGTGGGCTCCGTCGCCGGCGTGTTCAGCTGGGCGTCCGCGCAGTCGTGGTCGAGCCCGAGTCAGGTCTTCGGCGCCCTGTTGTTCGCTCCTGTCGTGCTCCTTGTCATCGATCTTCTCGGCCGGTCGGGGACAGGGCGGGGCCGCTGGTTGCTTCTGGTCATCAGCATGTCAGCGGTCATGGGTGCGAAGGCGACGTATCTGCCGCTGCTGGCAGCTGGGGTGGCGGCGGTGGTGGTTGTCGAGGCGGCCCGGTCTCGCAGGCTGCCGCGGCGCGCTCCGGCCGTACTGGCGGTGACTGTGGCGTGCCTGGTCCTGTCCCAGTTGCTGCTGTATGGAGGTGCGCGGCAGGGCCTCGTCTTCGATCCGCTCTCGATCTTGCGCGTGACCTGGAGGAACCTGACCGGCGTGGGCGCGTCGGCGGAGGTGCCCTGGACCGCCGTGGCCGGGGTCGGCCTCTTGTGCCTGCTGTGTGGCGGGATCACGTGGTGTGGCGTGCTAGGCCTGGCTGTGCGGCCACAGCAGCTCCTACGGACGCCGATCGTGCTCACGCTCGGCATGAGCGTGGCCGGTTTCGCGGCGTTTCTCCTGCTCGGACACCCGGGTCTGTCACAGGGGTACTTCCTGCAGGCCGCCTGCCCCTATCTGGCCATGGTCGCGGTGTCAGGAGCGGTGCTCGCCGTCCGGGAGGCAGGACTGACGGCCAGGGTCGTCGCCTGTGCCGGAGGCGCGGGCCTGCTGACCGCGGCCGCCGTCCGGCTGCTCTTCGATGTCAGGATCCCGCTGCGTCCTGGCCAGAGCGATCTGATCCTGTACCCGCCGTATCTGGCCCTCCTCGGCGTGGTCGCCCTCGTGGCCGTCCGCCGGAGTGGGCGCCGTACGCTCGCGCTGACGATCTGCCTGGTCACGGCGGCAGGGACGCCTGCCGCGTGGTTCGGCCGTACGCTGCCGGATCCGTACGGCGAGGAATCGGCGCAGGGCGTGCCTCCAGGGCTCCTCGCGGCGGGCCGGTGGCTGCGCGACCACTCGGCCCCGGATGACATCGTGGCCACCAACACGCACTGTCGCCTCGGACGCGAGAGGCCGTGCGATCACCGTGCCTACTGGATGACCGCGCTGAGCGAGCGGCGCGTCCTCGTCGAAGGGTGGGCCTACACGGCGCACAACACCGATGGCTGGCGTCCTGGTCAGTCGGTGTCCGGTCGTCCGTTCTGGGATCGGGAGCGCATCAGGGCCAACGACACGGTCTTCGAGCGCCCTTCCGCGGAGGCGGTCCGACTGCTGCGCGAACGCCACGGAGTGCGATGGCTCTTCGTGGACGAACGCCGGCTGCCGTCCGGCTCCGCCTTCGAGACGTTCGCGAGCCTGCGGTTCCGCTCGGGTGGCTTCGGCGTCTATCAGCTGGGTCGGCCCGTCCTGCGGTGACGCAGGCAAGGGTCTGCCGCATGCGCTTCCGCGGACGGCCCGCCGGAATGAGGCGCGACACACCGCCGCCCGTTCCGCGTCGTGGACTCAAGTGCTGCTTACTGTGAGTAAGGCCATGATTTCTAAGGGTGATCACACGATATCGCCCACCCATTCAATGGAGGCATCGTGTGCGGCATAGCCGGAATGGTGTCGATGTCGCGGTCGGACCCGATGCTGGTTGGTCACATGTGCGACGTGATGAGGCATCGAGGGCCTGATGGCGTCGGGTTCCACGATGACGGCCGTGCCGTACTCGGCATGCGCAGGTTGGCGATCATCGATGTAGCGACCGGAGAGCAGCCGGTCTACAGCGAGGACGAGCGCGTCGTCGCGGTCTTCAACGGTGAGATCTACAACTTCCCCGAGCTCCGTGAGGAGCTGACGAAGCGCGGGCACCGGCTGCGCAGCACGGGCGACTCCGAGTGTCTCGTCCACCTCTACGAGGAGTACGGTGTCGATCTGGTTCATCGGCTCCGCGGCATGTTCGCGTTCGCCATCTGGGATCGGGATCGTGAAAGGCTGGTCCTCGCGAGGGACCGGGTCGGGAAGAAGCCGCTCTACTGGCGGGCGGACCACGAGTCGATCAGCTTCGCGTCCGAGCTGAAATCCCTTGCCCAGGACCCCACCATGTCCCGCGAACTGGACCTGATGGCCCTGCATCACTACCTGAGCTTCCGCTACGTCCCCGCGCCGCAGTCGATCTATCGCGACGTGCGGAAGCTGCCGCCGGGCCACGTTCTCGTCTGGGAGCGCGGGCAGGTCTCCGTACGTCGCTACTGGCGGCTCGACCACGTGCCGCGGCCGGTGGTCGACGAGAACGAGGAGCTGGAGCGGCTGCGCGAGTTGCTGCTCGAGGCCACCCGCATCCGCATGGTGAGCGAGCGTCCGCTGGGGGCCTTCCTGTCGGGAGGGATCGACTCCTCGGCGGTGGTGGCGGCGATGGCCATGCAGAGCTCCGCGCCGGTCAAGACGTTCTGCGTGGGATTCGACGACTCCTGGTACGACGAGCGCCACAAGGCGCGCATGGTGGCCAGGAAGTACGCCACGGATCACCAGGAGTTCGTCGTGACGGCCGGACTCGCCGACGTCCTGCCGACCCTCGCCTGGCATTTCGACGAGCCGTTCGCCGACTCCTCGGCCGTTCCCAGCTTCTACGTGGCACAGATGAGCCGGCGGCACGTCACCGTCGTGCTCAACGGCGACGGCGGTGACGAGTGCTTCGGTGGCTACCAGCGTTACGCCCTGATGGACAGGGCAGGCAAGATCCCCGCCATTCCCACGCCCATCGCGGCGGTTTCGGGCCGCCTCGGCACGCACATCATGAACAGGTCCCGCTTCGGCACGTTCCCCCAGCGGCTCGGGCGGCTGATGCGGTTCGTCGGAGAGAGACCGGCACACCGCTACGCCTCGCTGATGTCGTGCTTCACGCGGGAACAGAAGCTGTGCGTCTACAGCGACGCGTTGCGGGGGGAACTGGCGGACGTCGACAGCTACCGGCTCTTCACGGAGATCTTCCGGGACTCCTCGGCGGTGACCGAGGTGGGCCGCGTACAGGACGTCGACACACTCACCTATCTTCCCGGCGACCTGCTGGTGAAAGTGGACATCACCACCATGGCCAACTCACTCGAGGCGCGATCTCCCTTCCTGGACCACCATCTGATGGAGTGGGCGGCGACCGTGCCGAGCTCGTTGAAGGTACGCAACCTGCAGACGAAGCTGCTGCTCAAGAAGGCCGTCGCCCCCTGGCTTCCCGAAGAGTTGCTGCACTACCCCAAGCGCGGGTTCGGCGTGCCGCTCGCCATGTGGTTGCGCGGGGAGCTGCGCGAGCTGGCCCACGACGTACTCACCGACGACACCGCTCGCGGGAGGGGCCTTTTCAACCCCGTGGCAGTCCGTGACCTCCTCAGAGAGCACATGGAGGGCGCGGACCACGGTGAGCGGCTCTGGGCGTTGCTGCAGTTCGAGCTCTGGCACCGTGCGCACGACGTGCCGAGCGGTCCTGCCGGGACGCGGGGACCCGCACCCCGTGCCGTGACCACCTGATCGAGAAGAGCCAACGAAAGGTCCTGCGGTGGCGCCAAGAGACGGAACCAGCCTGCGGCGCGTCGCGCTCCTCATCGGGCAAATGGGATTTGGCGGCACCGAGACGCAGGTATCACTCCTGGCACGGGAACTGCGCGGTCGCGGCTTCGTCGTGGACGTACTTCTCCTGTCCGAGGGAGGCGCGCATGAGCCGGTCCTGCGCTCGGCCGGCGTCGGCGTCCATCACCTCGGCTTCTCGCGGCAGCCGTCCGGCCGGGCCGCGGTGGTGAAGAACCTGCGGGCCTTCGTTCGACTGGTGCGGTTGCTGCGCAGGCTCAGGCCCGACGTGCTGCATGCGTTCCTCCTGGAGAGCTATGTGCTCGGTGCGCCCGCCGCGCGGCTGGCCGGAGTGCCTGTCGTGATCGCCGGACGGCGTGGGATGAGGGAGGTCGAACGGGCACCGCAGTGGTGGTCCACGCTCGGAGGCGCGATGATGCCCATCATCGATCACGTGGTCGCCAACGCGGTCGCTGTGGCTGAGGAGGCCAGGACCGTGCTCGGCGTTCCCCCGAACAAGCTCAGCGTCATCTACAACGGCGTGCCGGAGTCCGCGTTCGACGCCGTCGAGCCGGAGAGTGTCGACACGAGCCTGCCTGTGGTGGTGTGTCTGGCCCGCTTTCGCCCGGAGAAGGGACACGAGCCCCTCCTCGACGCTGCCGCGCTGCTTTCCAGGCAGGGCACCCCCTGCACGCTGGTGCTCGTCGGCGACGGTCCAGAAGAGAACAGGGTCAAGGAGTACGCGAGCGGGCTGGATGTCGACGTGCGGTTCGCAGGTCCCGTGACGGATGCCAGGGCGTGGCTGGCCCGCGCCGACGTCGTCGTCCTCCCGTCGCTGTCCGAAGGGCTGAGCAACGCGGTCATGGAGGCGATGGCCCAGCGCAGGCCGATCGTCGCCACGGCCGTCGGCGGCACGCCGGAGCTCCTGGTAGACCGGGGGGTGCTCGTGCCTCCGGGCGATCCCAAGGCGCTCGCGGAGGGCATCGCCCGCCTCCTGCGCGATCCGGATCTCGCCGTCCTTCTCGGCGCTGCGGCTTGTGCCTGGGCCATGAAGCAGCTCGACGTGACCACCTTGGTCGAGGAGCATGTCAAGCTCTACCGCCGGCTCCTGGAACGACGATGCCGGAGGTAGCGACCACGAGGTCGGCCGCGGGCGTGGTCTTCCGCACGCTCGTGACGCGGGCGGTCCGGCTGGGTCTGAGCATGGTCACCGGTCTGGTGATCGCACGCATGCTCCAGCCCGAGGGAAGGGGCGTCTACGCGGTGATCACCACGGTGGCGAGTGCCGCGATCATCGTGGGTCACCTCTCGCTGGAGAAGTCCCAACTCGCCATGTGGTGCGACTCGTCGCGGCATCGCTTGCTGACGACGCACGGCGCGATCCTGGGGCTGGTCGTCGGCTCCCTCTCCGCCCTGGGTGCCATCCTGCTGGTGCCCGTGGCCGGGTGGCCGGGAGAGCTCTGGCTGTGGGCGCCGGCGCTGTCGGCCGTGCCTTTCGCCGCCGCCGCCATCAACCTGAACAGCATCCTCATCCTGCAGTCGCGCATGGACCTGCTGAATCGTAAGACGGTCTGCTGCGCGCTCGTGCAGTGTCTGCCGATCCTGGCGCTCGCCGCCGCAGACCGCGTGACCATCGCCAACGTGGTCGTCTGCTGGGCGGTGGCGGTCGCCCTGCCGTTCTTCCTCGCGGCCCACGGGCTCCGGCCCATCTCGCTCCGCTGGAACCGTGATGTCCTACGGCGCCAGCTCAGCCTTTCCAGCAGGTACCACGTGGGCTGGGTGGCGATGTACCTCGTCGCCAACACCGTTGACGTCGTGCTGCTCAACGCCATGGACTCCCCGGCCACAGTCGGCATCTACGCCGTCGCGGTCACCGTCATGGCGCTCACCCGCATCCCGGGGGAGACGATCACCCAGGTCACCCTTCCCGCGCAGGCCGCCAGCAACGTGGAAGATGCCAAGCACATCACCGCCAGGGCGCTCCGGCTCAGCATGCTCGTGTCGTTCGCCGTCGTCGTCTGCCTCGCCGCGGTTTCACCCTGGCTGATCCCGCTGCTCTACGGCCAGTCCTTCGCGGGCAGTGTCGCCCCGCTGATCGCGCTTGCGCCAGGAACGGTCGCGCTGATGATGGTGAGGCCGGTGGAGCAGCATCTCGTACGGCTCGACCGGCCGACGGCGATGACCGTCGTCTCGATCATCGCGCTGGTCGTCAACATTCTGCTCAATCTGGTGTTGATTCCCCGGTGGGGGGCGGTGGGCGCGGCATTCGCGTCGAGCGTCACCTACATCTTCATGGCATTCATGGAAGCGTCGCGCTTCGTCAGATCGACGGGCCTGCCGGTGTGCGAGCTGATCCCCGGACTGGCGGACCTGCGGTTGTTGCTCCGGCCGCTGGCCGTCAAGCTGCGGCGCGGCGCGGCGGCATCTTGATCACTATCCCTTCCGCGGCGGTGCCACCACGCGGATCAGGCGCGTCCGGCGGCCCTCTTCAGGGAGACGGCGTCTGCCTGCTCTGAGGGGACGGCCTGGTCTCGCCGGGTGCGGGTCCAGGCCACCGCGGCGAGCAGGCTGGTGACGAGGACGATGGGGATGCGCTGGCGGAAGATCAGCCCGATGTTCGCCATGGTCGTGGCATAGACGATCGTGCCTGGCACGATGAACAGCATCAGCACGAGGAGCGTCCTGCGGTCATGGCGCCAGAGCCGGAAGGCGCCACGGATCGAGCAGTAGAGCAGGAAGTACCAGATGAGCACGTCGATCTTGCCGAGCTGCAGCGCGAGGCTGCCCTCCGACCACGGGAACGGCGACAGGACCGTGTACACCAGCTTGGGCCCGAGGCCGGCCCACGCGTTGGCGCCGTCGTAGAAGTCGACCCCGGAGCCCCCGCCCGCGTTGGAATGGCGGACGGCATCCGACTGGCCCATGTCGAGCTGCTGCTGCATCTGCTCCAAGGGCGTGTTGCTGAAGACGCCGCCGGCGAACAGCATGCTCGCGGCGAGCAGAGCGCTGAAGGCGACCAGCTTGCGAACGGAGAAGCGCGACCTGGCGGCCACCACGCCCATGAGCAGTGGGATGGCGCACATGAAGACCATGTATGGACGCACATGCCATTGGCACCACAGCAACGGCGCAGCCAGCAGCAGCGTGCTCACCCTGAAGCGCTTGGCCAAGGATGCGCCGATGCCGACGCAGGCGACCACGAGGAAGGCGTTGAACCCGTCCTTGTAGGTATCGGCCGTGTGCAGGAGGAAAGCCGGCATGAAGGCCGTGAACACGAGGAGTTGGAGCGCGGCGCGCGCGTCGGCCCCGATCAGTCTCGCCAACCTGTAGATGACGAGGCAGAGCGCGCATGCGAGCAGCGCCACGACGGCCGTGCAGGCCAGTGGCGCGGGCCCGCCGCACAGGTAGATGACCAGTGCGAAGACGTTGCACGGCACGGCGACGGAATAGAGCGAGCTCAGCTCGTCGGCCGTGACGAACGAGAACCCCTCGAAATGCCAGTAGCTCACGATGTCCAGGGCACGCTGCTCGTAGTCGAGGTTGTCGCCGCCGTACTCGATGAGACCCGCGCGCAATACCAGCACGTGGACGAGCAGCCGCACCGCGAAGGCGGCGAGCAGAATCGGCACCACCCGTCGCGCCGCCGCCGCGTCCAGATTCGTCTTGACCAGCAGAACGAGCGTCACGGCTGCAGCGGCGACGATGACATATTCCATGAGAGCAGACCTTCTGGAACAAGCAACACGGCGACGACGACGCTAGCGTTGAGCGCTGCTCGACAGTGCTTTCCGCAGACCGGCCTGGCCCGCTGATTACCCCACTTTGTGAATTCTTTTCGACAAGGCCCGCTTTCTCGGTGAAGACCGTGCCGAGGGCGCGTCGCAGGACTTTGGGGAAGGTAAGCGCCGACTGCCCGACGATCACGTCTAGGTAGGGAGCGAGAAAACATTTCACCACTCACCGCGACGGCGTGAGCGTTACTGACCGATTCCCTAGCTAGCTTCGCGGACGTGGGCCAGACCGTCGTCAAGGAGCCGCATGCAGCTGGACAGTCGAATTCGCATCATGGAAGTGATCGCGCGGTTGAACGTCGGCGGTCCCGCTACTCAGGTGCTCGGGCTCTCGGAACGGCTGAACGCGGAAGAGTTCGACCACCGCCTCTACACCGGCTATGTCGACGACGAGGAGGGCGACCATCTGGGCCTGCGAGGCCGAGATGTGCGCGTGCACCGGATTCCCGGCCTCGGCCGATCCATCCGGCCGACCGACGACGCACGTGCCCTTTTCCAACTCGTGTCCGCGATGCGCGGCTTCCGGCCGCATGTCGTGCACACGCGTACGGCCAAAGCGGGCGCGCTCGGGCGGGTGGCCGCGAAGCTGTCGGGCGTCGGAGCCGCCGTCGTTCACGTCTTCCACGGCCACTTGCTCAACGGCTACTTCACCGGTGCGAAACGCGCGATTTATGTGCGCTCTGAGCGCCTCCTGGCGACCATGTCGGATCGCCTGGCGACCGTGGGCGCCGAGGTCCGCGATGACCTTCTCCGTGCGGGGATCGGGCGCCCTGAGCAGTATGTCGTGATCCCTCCGGGCGTCCGGTTGGGTCCGGTGCCGGATCGCGCGTCCGCCCGCCGCGCTCTCGACCTGCCGCTGAGCGCTCCCGTGGTGACGTATGTCGGCCGGCTCACGCAGATCAAGCGGCCCGACCGATTCGTCTCCGCGGCGAACAGGATCCTGGCGCGGGTGCCGGACTGCCGCTTCGTCATCTGCGGCGGTGGCGACCTCCTCGACCAGGTCAAGCAGGACATCGCGCCGGTGCGGCACGCCTTCCACCTGGTCGGCTGGCGCAAGGACGTGGAGACCGTCTACGCGGCGTCCGACGTGGTGCTGCTGACCTCCGACAACGAGGGCACCCCGCTCACGCTCATCGAGGCGCAGATGGCCGGCACGCCTGTGGTCTCCACCCGCGTGGGCAGCGTCGCCGAGGTCGTCCAGGACGAGCGCACCGGGTTGCTCTCTTCGACCGATCCAGCCGCACTGGCGGAACAAACCGTACGAATCATCTCAGACCCCCTGCTCGCGCACCGGCTTGGCGAGGCTGCGCGCGGCTGGTCAACCGCCTCGTTCGACGTGGGCCGCCTCGTCGCTGACACCGAGGCCCTATATCGATCACTGGGCGAGCCGCGCCGGGATCGTCGTGTCACCACAGGAGGGATCAACAGGTGAATGTACTCGTAACCGGCGGGGCCGGCTTCATCGGCGCGAATCTCTGCCGGGCGCTCGCCGCGCGGCCCGAGATCCACAACGTCACAGTGCTGGACGACCTGAGCAGCGGGGACGTCGCCAACCTCGATGGCGTCGCGGTGCGTTTCGTCCAGGGCAGCATCCTGGACCCGGCTCTGCTGGCCGACCTCGTCGCGGACGCCACGACGGTCGTGCACCTCGCGGCGCGCCCTTCGGTACCCAGGTCGCTGGCGGATCCGCTGGCCACGCACGACATCAACGCCACGGGGACGCTGCGCGTCCTCGAGGCATGCAGGGCCACGATGCCGCACGTGATCCTCGCGTCGTCGTCATCCGTCTATGGCGACTGCACGGAGCCGTACAAGCATGAAGAGCTGCCGACCAGGCCGCTCAGCCCGTACGGGGTGAGCAAACTGGCCACCGAGGCGTACGCGCTCGCGTACGCCGCCAGCTTCGGCCTGCCCGTCCTGCCGTTCCGCTTCTTCAACGTGTACGGCCCGCTCCAGCCCGCCGACCACGCCTACGCGGCGGTCATCCCCTCGTTCGTCTCCAGAGCGTTGGGGGGCCGTCCGGTGCCGATCTTCGGCGACGGGCTTCAGACGCGTGACTTCACCTACGTGGGAACGGTCACGCAAGTCATCTGCGACGCCGTCGCCTGCCGCGTGACGAGCGGGAAACCGGTCAATCTCGCATACGGCGCCCGTACGTCGCTGCTGGAGCTCAAGGACATTCTCGCCTCAGTGCTCGACAAGCCCATCGAGGCCGAGTTCCTTCCGCCGCGGGCAGGCGACATCCGTGAGTCGCAGGCATCCCCTCACCTGCTCAAAGAGCTGTTTTCCGGCGTGCATCCGGTGTCGGTTGATGACGGGCTCCGCCAGACGGTGGCCTGGTTCCAGACGGCGGTGGTCGCGAGTTCCGGCGTACCCGCCTGAGCCGCCGCCATCTCCGGCCGCAGAACGCATTAGCGAGGAAAGCCAGTGAGTAAAGCATCGAAGTGCACATATCTGATCACGGGCGGGAGTGGATTCATCGGATCCCACCTGACCGACGCATTGATCGCCCGCGGTGACTCCGTCGTCATTCTGGACAACCTCTCGACCGGGAGGCTCGCCAACCTGCGGCCGCACCCGAGCATGCGCTTCGTCCAGGGGTCGATCCTGGACGAGCTGATCGTCGACGAGCTCGTCCACCAATGCGACGTCGTCGTCCACCTCGCCGCGGCCGTTGGCGTCAAGCTGATCGTCGAGCAGCCGCTGCGATCCCTGACGACCAACATCCGGGGCTCGGAGATCGTCATCGAGGCCGCGCACCGGTATCGCAAGAAGATCCTCATCGCGAGCACGAGCGAGGTCTACGGCAAGAATTCATCTGGACCGCTCCAGGAGGACGCCGACCGCATACTCGGCAGCACAGCCGTCGTCCGCTGGGCCTACAGCACCGCCAAAACGGTGGACGAGATCCTGGCCAACGCATACCACACGGAGCGCGGCCTGCCTGCGATCGTCGTCAGGCTCTTCAACACCGTGGGGCCGCGACAGAGCCCGGCCTACGGCATGGTGATTCCCCGCCTGGTACGGCAGGCCCTGGCTGGCACGGCGCTGACCGTCTTCGGTGACGGCACCCAGACGCGCTGCTTCGCGCATGTTGCGGACGTGGTCGACGGCCTGGTCCGGCTCCTCGACGACGAGGCGGCGGTCGGTCAGACCTTCAACATCGGCTCGGGCGACGAGGTGAGCATCCTGGAGCTGGCCAAGCTGATCGTCGAACACACCGGCTCCACGTCGGGGGTCGAACTGATCCCCTATCACGAGGCCTACCAGCAGGGTTTCGAGGACATGACCCGGCGGGTCCCGGACACCACCAAGATCCGCAAGCTAACCGGCTGGGCTCCACGACACACGCTCGACGAGATCCTCAGCGACACCGTCCAGGAGGCCCGCGAGGAGCTCGCGGCGACCATGCGGTGAGCGGAACAGCGACGTTGGCTGCCGGTGCGGCGGCCTGTCTGCTCAGCGCCTCGGCGGCCATCCCGTTGAAGCGCCTCGCCTTCCGGTGGGGCCTCACCGACCGGCCAGGCGGGCACAAGTCGCACGCCCGGCCCACCCCGTACCTGGGTGGCATCGCGATCCTGCTGGCCACGGTCCTGATCACGGCGGCTGCCACTGGCCTCGCCGACTGGCAGCTCATCGCGATACTGCTGGGCGGCACGGCGGTGGCCGCGATTGGGCTCATCGACGACGTCGGGTCGCTGCCGGCCGTCACCAGACTGGTTGTGGAGACGGTGGTGACCACCGCCGTCGTGCTCTCCGGAATCAGGCTCACCGTGACAGGAGGATGGCCAGACGTCCCGATCACGGTGATCTGGATCGTCCTGATCACCAACTCCTTCAACCTTCTGGACAACATGGACGCTTCGCTCGGAGCTGTCGCCACCGTGACCGCCGTCTTTCTGGCTGCCATGGCGTTGCTACAGGGCCGGCCGGACCTGGGAATCTTCCTGGCGGTGCTCACCGGTGCCGCGTTCGGCTTCCTCCTGCACAACTGGCCTCCCGCGAAAATGTTCATGGGGGATTCGGGATCCCTGTTCATCGGCTTCGCGCTCACCTGCTCCGCGGTCGTCCTGATCGCCGGGCCTGGCCCCGACGTGGTGGCGGGAGGGCTGCTCCTGTCCACCTTCGTGGCGACGGTGGACACCGGGGTCGTCGTCCTGTCCCGGATACGGGCAGGCCGGCCGCCGCTGATGGGCGGCACCGACCACGTGTCGCACCGGCTACGCAAACTGGGCTTGAGCGCGCGGCTGGTGGCGGTCGTGCTGGGCCTCATCGCCGCGCTGACCTGCGGGTTGTGCACGGCGATGATCCTGGGCCGGGTGTCGCCGCTCGCCGCGGCGCTGGTCGCGGGAGGGGCCGCGGTCGCCTGCGTCTGCCTGCTGCAGGGTGTGAACGTCTATCCGCCACACCGCTCACTTGAGAAGCCTTCACGAATCCGCGAAAGGCGGCGATGACCAGTTGGACCTGCTCTACTTCATACGACTGGCACGTAAGAACTGGGTGCTCATCCTGCTGTCGCTGATCATCTCGCTGGGCTCGGCGCTGATCGTGACCGTCAACATGCCGCCCAAGTACGTGGCGACGATCACCATGCTGTTCTCCAGCTACGACAAGCAGGGCGGCTTCTCGCCCGCCTATCAGGTGGGCACTCTGTCGCAGGGCGCGCAGTCCTATGCCAACCTGCTGACGAGCCGGAGCATGGTCAGCCGGATCACGACGGACGAGGACATCGCGCGCCTGCAGCAGAACATCACCGCGGAGGTCGTGCCAGGAACGGTGCTGCTGCGCGCCATGGTCAGCGACCAGGATCCCGTGCGTGCCGCCTCGCTGGCCAACGCGTTGGGGGACAAGTTCGCGCTCCTCGTCGACCAGATCGAGCGGCCGACGCCCACCAGCCGGCCGACGGTCAAGGTCACCATCGTGGATCAGGCAGAGGTCCCCACGGAGCCCGTCAGCCCGATGCCCGTGGTGAACCTCCTGGTCGCCATGCTGATCGCGCTGGTCGTCGCGTTCAGCTCACTCATTCTGCGCGACCGGCTGGACACCACCATCAAGAGCCCCCACGAGCTGCAGGAGAAGTCCAACAGCTCCACGCTGGGCATCATCGGCTACGAGCGCGCGGCACGCCGCCACCCGCTGATCGTACGGACGCAGGGGCGCTCCAGCAGAGCCGAGGCGTTCCGCTCGCTCCGCACCAACCTGCAGTTCATCGGGATCGACAGGCAGCCCAAGTCGCTCGTGATCACCAGCTGCCTGCCGAACGAGGGCAAGTCCTCGACCTGCTCCAACCTCGCGATCACCCTTGCGCAGGCGGGCTGGCGGGTCCTGCTCGTGGACGCCGACCTGCGCCGTCCGCGCCTTCCCGACTACTTCGGGATCGAGGGCGCGGTCGGCCTGACGGACGTGCTCATCGGCAAGGCGCGGCTGGACCAGGTGATCCAGACGTGGGGCGAGCCGCGGCTCTTCCTGCTGCCCAGCGGCCAGATCCCACCGAACCCGAGCGAGCTGCTCGGCTCGCGCATCATGCGCCAGCTGCTCGACCAGCTCACCGGCAAGTTCGACATCGTGATCATCGACGCGCCGCCGTTGCTGCCCGTCACCGACGCCGCGACCCTCGCGGCCGTCTGCGACGGAGTGATGCTCGTCGCCAAGTACGGCGGGACGCGGCAGGAGCATCTCCAGCGCGCCATAGAGCAACTGTCGTCAATCAACGCCAGGATCGTGGGCACCGTGCTCAACTTCGTCCCGGCCAAGGCGAGCAAGTACGGCGGCTACGGATACGGCTACGGGTACTACGAGTCGGAGACGGCCAAGGAAGAGACCAAGGAGACCGTCAAGACGGCGACGGTTTGAGCAGCTCCAGCGGGACGGAGAGCGCCTTCGCGATTCTCCGTCCCGCCGCCTTGTAGGCCCAGATCCAGCGGCCCATGGGGTCGCGGATGTCCGGCCGGTCCACCTTGACCAGGCCGCGCAGCGCCTGCGCCTGCTCGACCAGAGCGCGGGCCCGCCGTACGGCGTCGCGGTGACGCGTGATCTCCTCGCGCTCCGCCGCCGCGGCGAGCGCGCCGAATTCGACGATCGTGAAGACGCGGGGCGCGGCCTGCAGATGCCTGGTCACCGACTCCGCCCGGTGCTCCCTGGCGGCGGTCAGCACCAGATCGGCGCCGGCCAGCAACTCCGCGGTCAGCGGCTGGGAGACGAACCCGGCCGGGTCACCGCCGAGGCGTGTCAGAACCTGCTGAGCCCTTTCTGCCATCTCCATGCCGGGCTCGGCGTGGGTGCCCGCGCTCGTCACCACGAACGGCGGGCCGAGAGCAGACCGGGTCAGCCGCTCGGCCAGCGGAGAGCGACACATGTTGCCCGTGCACACGAACAGGATGTGGAAGCGGGCCTCCCCTGACGTCATGGGCGTGACGATAGGGGGAACGGGCCCGGTGGCCTGTCACGGCGCACCGGGCTTTACCTCTTCTGTCGCTCGGTTCTATCGCTCGGTGTCACGATCCGCCGGGGCACAGGCCCCGCCGTACAGAGCGAGCCTGGTCTGCTGCGGGCGGGCCAGAGGCTGCACGGGGATCACCGGCAGCGCGAGTGAGGCGGGTTCCAGCATGACGAACTCCAGCGTCCGGGTCCGCCTGGGGGCGAAGTTGAGCACGGTGGAGTAGACGGGGTGGGAACGCTCGACTTCCTTGATGATCGGTGCGGGCTTCCCGTCGATGCGCACGGCTTTGATCTCGGCGCCGACAGCGGCGTAGAACGACACCCATGCCTGGTTGGATCCGACAGCGGGGCGACGTTTCCAGGCGTCGAGCCGATCGGTGACGTACGAGGGCAGCTTCACGCGCGGCACGTCGTTGGTGAGCTGGATCCGCGCCCTCGTGAGGCGCCGCCCGTCGCCACGGCAGGAGCCCAGTTCGTATTGGAGCGAGCGGTCCAGGTAGTAGTCGAGCTTGGTGCCGGCGGAGTTGTTGATCACGAGCCCGGCGAACGGCCCCGACTCCTCCGGCAGCACGCCGCCGAGCGAGGTGGCCGCCAGGCGTTCCTGCTCGGCGTCCCTGCGGCTCCAGACCTGCACTCTTCGCTCGTTCACCAGCTTCGACAAGGTCGGCAACACCGCCGTGGGATCCAGGCTGGCTCTGGTCATCGCCTCGCTCACCGCACTGGCGACCGTGATGAGAAACGCCTTGCGCTCGATCGGGTCGGTGAAGCGGGAGTAGGCCTGTCTCTCGGTGAGAAAGACCACGTTCTCCGCGGTCACTGTCTCGCCGGTCGGGAGCTTGACGGGCCCGATCAGCTTCAGCAGGTAGGACAGGCCGACCGGATCGGTGGCGATCGCGCCGTCCAGCTGCCGGCCGGTCTGTCGTCGCCACAGCGCGGTCCAGGTCTCCGCCGCGTACGGGAAGTGCGGGGAGAGGTTGGTATTGGACAGCAGGGAAGCCGCGCTGGGCCCGTAACGTGAGAGGAAGGCCGGGCCATGATCGGTCACCTGGGCAGAGCCGGACTCCAGACCGTTGTTGGGGGAGAGCCGCTTGATGCCGATGCGGCCGTGGCCGGCTTTCAGGATGCCGAACGCACCGACCAGCCCTCCGGTTCCGCGTGCTTCGGCGTTGGTCTGGAAGGCCAGGAAGTAGCGGCGCGGGCCATGGTGGCCCAGCATCGGGGGAAGCAGGGCCGCGGCGTCGTCGGCGGCGCCGAGCCAGCCGCTCAGCTCGTCGATCTCCTCGAGAGCGGTGGCGCGGGCCTGGTCGATCGCGTCCACACCGGTGCCGTCGGGAGTGGCGGCCAGGCGGGAACGCGTCAGATCGATCCGGTCGGAGGCGGCATGCAGGGCCGGCGCGGCTGATTCCAGTTTGGCCAGCAGGGTCCCCATGCTCTTCATGGAAAGCCCTCTGGCCTGGATCAGCCCGGCGCCGGCCTGCTGGAGGTCCGTCAGGGCACTCGTCAGCTCGGCTGCGGTCTCGGCGAGCCCACGGACGGTCGTCGCGCCCTCTCCCACCACGGGAGTGTGGGTGAGCAACGACCAGTCCAGGCCACTCGTGAGCCGACGTGCCTCTTCGGCACGCCGTCTCGCGTCTGCGAGCGCCACGGCCGCTCCCGCCGGGTCGCTTGTGCGAAGCCGGACCAGTGCGTCCCTGGTCGCCTGCAGGTGATCCCGCACGCTCAGACCAAGATGCGCCGACCAACCCGCGGCCAGCGCGAGGCCTGCCGAGAAGCAGAGCAGACCCGTGACGACGCGCCGGCGCTTCTTACTTGGCACTGGCTGTTCGGCGGCGCCGTACGGCGATGATCGTGCCCGCGGCACCTATGATCAGCAGGCCCGCGCCCGCTGCTGCCAGAGTCGACACGGGCGCGCCGGTGAACGGCAGTTCCCTAGCCTCGGGGCTGCGGTAGTGGTGGACGAAATCACGCGGGACGCGATCGTCGACCTCGACGTTCACGAACGACTGGTTGCGCTGGAAGGACGTATCCGTGTCGCGATCGAAGTCGTCCTCGTCCTCGATCTCGGTGCTGGGATCCTCGATCTCCACCTCCTCCACTGTGACGGTGGGTGAAGGCGGATACAGCGTCGTGGTGATGGTCGGCGTGGACGTGATATGTGTGCTCATGGGCTTGACCTGGTCGATCGGCCCCGCGCTTGCGAACGCCAGTCCGGCGCCCCCCAACGCGAGTCCGCTCCCGAGCACTGCCGCGAGCAATACAGGTCTTGCGATCTTCTCTGCCATTTCGGTCTCCCGTAACGGTTCCTCGGCCAAGCGAATATTTCGCCCGGAATGCTGGCGACATGTTCGCTACGGAACCGTTATATGTGGTCAGCCGGTGGATGCTCCTCCCCTCGTACGTTTCTTGCCAAATGGTCACCGAAGGTTCTCCGTACTTTGACGATCGAACCGATCTTGCTCGTTGACATCTTCGAACAGCGACTCTGACCAGCGGAAACGTTGATTTTACGCGGTAGTTCGCCCCGTGGGGCCGTGCGTGCGGGACACGCATTGCCGGGTGTCGGTAATCGACTTGCCCGTGCGCCTGGGCAGCCCTATATCCTGCGAATTCCGCAATATCCCGCCTCTCTTGTAAAAAAGCACAAATTCCGATCAAATGGGTATATGTCGTGCCTCAGTCGGGTGTCGTCACGGCGTGCCGCCGTCGTGGATGGACCCCTGCCCTCTCCCGTGCCGCCGAGCCGCTCCGCCCGGTAAGGGGTCAGGGTGCGGCGCGCCGGAGCCCGTGGCCGAGTCCGTCCCGGAGGCCTTTTTCTTCCACTCGAGCTCCACCGGCAGCTCGAGGCGGCTTTTCCGGCCCACGCCGCAGCGGCGTCGAGCACGTTTTCCAGGCCGTGAGCGCACCGCCATGGCCGGAAAACGATGGCGGCCCTGCCCTTCACCAGGCGATTCACGGTAAGCGAGCCGCCTGCCGTCCGGAATTCGAGCCGACCCGTGGTAGCGCCCGCCGAATAAAGTCGTGAGCGTGACGCTTGCCCCGACGCCGCATCGCCGAGCACGACGGCGGTCCCGGAGAGGTCCGGCTCGGCGGCTACGCTCCGCATGCGACGTCAGTAACCGGAGAGTCCAGTGGGCAGACAGCGGCGGGATTACCGTGGAAAGCTGTGTCCGTGAAGGCACCCACAGTGAACACGCGCAGCGCAGGGGGGCCGGATATCCAGCTGCAAGCGGGCTGCAAGCCGTACAAAATGGAATTAGGGCTGGGCGTGTCGCGTGGCGAATGCGGAATCGTCGGTTACCGTCCAATGCGTAGGGACGTGCCGATTACGGTGAGTTCCTGAAGAAAGGACAAGCCGATGGGGGCAGTGCGCAAGGTGGTGAGCTACCTTGGCCTGAGCGGGGTCGATCACTACGACGAGGGCTATGACGACGACGAGCACTACGAGGACGAGTACGTCCCCGCGACCGAGCGGGCCGCCAGGCGGTGGCGCGCGAACGTCGACTCGTCGCGCATCGTGATGGTCCAGCCGCTCAAGTACAACGACGCGCCGTTGATCGGTCAGCACTTCCGTGAAGGGCAGACGGTGATCATGGACGTCTCGGGCATGCCGATGCCCGAGGCGACGAGGATGGTCGACTTCGCCGCCGGGCTGGCCTATGGGTGCGAGGGGCGGATCGAGCGCATCGCCGACCGCGTCTTCCTGCTCGCGCCTGCTCACGTGGAGATCGAGACCACCTGAGCGAGGCGCCGGCCTCAGGCCGGCGTGGTATGCGGCGCGCGAGCGGTGCCGGGCCAGTCAGCTATGCGGCGCGCGGGCCGCGCCGGATCAGCCGGGTCAGCTCGGCTGCGTCCTCCGCGGCCTGTTTTGCGCGCGTGTCCGCCTCCCGCGCGTAGGCGTGCAGGGCCCACACCGCGCCCTCGGCCAGCTCTCCCAGCTCGTTGACCTGCGCGGCCGCGTATCGCGCGTCGGCCTCGACGAGCTTGCGGCGCTGCCAGAGCTGCCAGCCGGCGAGGCCGATCATGGCCACCCCGGCGGCGGCGAGCAGGCTGCTGGCGAACACCGCGCCGACGAGGCAGGCGACCCCCGCCACGAGCAGCACCATGGCGGCCCACGGACGAGGGCGGGGCACGAAGCCGTCCGCGATGATCGCGCTCTCGGCGGCGGCCAGCGACGCCGGCTCGGGACCCTCGGGGCGCAGCTCGATGCGATGCCCGAGCAGCGCCACGGTGAGCGTGGCGGGCGGCGCGAGGCGGCTGTCGGCCTCGAGCTCCTCGGCCATGCCCCGCAGGATCGGCGCCGCCACGTGCAGGGCGATGGCGGCGAGGTGCGGGTCGGCACCCGGGCGAAGGTCCTCGAGCAGGTACGTGTTGAGCGAGGCCATCGGCCCGGCCGGGCCGCCCGAGCCGATCAGGGAGCGCAGGACGGCGAGCGGCTCGTCCTCGGCCCAGGTGGCGGCCGGGATGCCGGAGCTGTTGTCGAGGGGGACGGAGGAGTCGCGCTCGGACTGCCGCGTCGAGGTGATCTCCGCGCACCGCCCGCGCAGCCTGGCCAGCCGGGCGGCCGCCACCGCGGGCCTGGCCAGCTCGGGGATCTCCGCCATCTCGGGGAAGTCGACCAGCGAGGGCGGGACGACGACCGACGGCTCGCCCGGCACCAGTGCCTGCACCCACTGCTCAGGATCGGTGTGCTCCTGCACGGCCAGGGCGTCGAGCTTGCGCAGCACGAAGATCTTGCCGGCGGGGCCGTACGCGCCTCTGGCGGCGGCCAACCAGAGCGAGCGCTGGCCGTGGGAGACCGGCCGGTCGAGTGACAGCTCGCCGAAGGCGGTGCCGAGCCAGGAGGCGTGGATGCGGCTGCCCTGCCCGGACACCGCGAGTGCCAGGCAGAGGAAGAGCGCGGTCTGCTGCTGGTCGCGGCCCGCGGCCTTGCTCAGGGGCTCCAGCGGGTCCTCGCCCGAGAGGATCGCGACCAGCGCTTCGACGGCCGGGGGCAGCCAATAACCGGGTATGTCGCGAAAACTCGGTGCGGCGGGAGGTGTGGCGCCCCTCGCAGCGAGGTGCGCCAGCAGCGCCTCGGCGTAGCGATGCAGCTCCGCAGCTGCTGGGGGGCTCGCAGACAGGTCCGTGCTCAAGGCAGAGAACTCCCCCATTTCAGCCTCTGTTCATGACCGCGCAAAAGCCTAGCCCTTCGGGCGCGCCAACCAGGCGAAGGCGCGCCCACGACAGATCTGCGGACTTTGAGCTGTTACATACGCTCGGGGACGGGGACGCCCAGAAGGTCGAGTCCGGTCTCCAGCACGCGCAGGGTCAGCGCGCAGAGGGCCAGGCGCTGCTCCCTGGTCTCCGGATCGACGCCCTCCTTGATCACTGGGCACTCGTCGTAGAACGTGCTGAACAGGCTGGCGGTCTGGAAGAGGAAGCCGCACAGCCGGTGCGGCTCGGACTCCACGGTGACCTGGGAGATCAGCTCACCGAAGCCCAGCACGTGGAGGCCCAGCGCGCGCTCGGCGGGCTCGGCCAGCACGATGGGGGCTTCCGCGTCGGCCGCGTCCACTCCCGCCTTACGGAAGATGGAGCGGATCCTGGCGGTCGCGTACTGCATGTAGGGGCCGGTGTTGCCGGTGAAGGCGAGCATGCGGTCGAAGTCGAGCACGTACTCGCTGTCGTGGCTAACCGACAAATCGGCATATTTCACCGCACCCATGCCGACGGTGTGCGCGATCTCCTTGATGGTGGCCTCGTCGTAGCCCCGGTCGGCGATGGCGGCCGTGGCCCGGTCGATGGCCTCCTGGAGCAGGTCCATCAGCTTGACGGACTCGCCGGAGCGGGTCTTGAACCTGCGCCCGTCCTTGCCCAGCATCATGCCGATCTGGACGTGCTCGGCCGAGACCGAGTCGGGCAGCCAGCCCGCCAGCCGCGCCCCGGCGAACACCATCCGGAAGTGCAGCGCCTGCTCGTTGCCCACGACGTAGAGGATGCGCTCGGCCTTCAGGTCGTGGACGCGGTAGCGGATCGCCGCCATGTCGGTGGTGGCGTACCCGTAGCCGCCGTCGCTCTTCCTGATGATGAGCGGCAGCGGCTTGTCGTCGGAGCCGGTGAAACCGGGCGGGAACACGCAGAGCGCGCCCTCGCTGATCACCGCCGTCCCGGACGCCTCCAGGTCGTCGCACGTCTTCTGCAGCATGGGGTTGTACATGCTCTCGCCGGCGAGGTCGGCGTCGGTGAGCGTCACGCCCAGCAGCTTGTAGACCTTGTTGAAGTAGCGGACGGTGGCGTCCATGAAGACGTGCCAGAGTCGCATCGTCTCGGGGTCGCCCGACTGCAGCGTGGTGACCCGCACCCGGGCGCGCTGCCTGAACGCGTCATCGCCGTCGAACTTGGCCCGCGCCGCCTGGTAGAACTCCGTGCCCTGACCGGCCTCCAGCTGCGCGACCGCGGCCGCCTCGCCGACCTCGAGCAGGTGCTCGATGAGCATGCCGAACGGCGTGCCCCAGTCGCCCAGGTGATTCTGCCTGATCACGGTGTTGCCGAGGTGCTCGTGCAGGCGAGCCAGCGAGTCGCCCACGATCGTGGTGCGCAGGTGGCCGACGTGCATCTCCTTGGCCGCGTTGGGCGCGGAGTAGTCGACCACCACGGTCTGCGACGGCGTGATCGTGCCGACGCCGAGCCGCGGGTCGGCCAGCATCCGCGTGGCCTCGGACTCGATCCACGACTTGTCGAGCGTGATGTTGAGGAAGCCGGGGCCGCTGACCTCGACCGTGCCGGGAAAGTCGGACAGCTCCGCCTTGATCGCCTCGGCGACCTCCCGCGGCGCCCGTCGCAGTCGCTTGGCCAGACTCATCGCGACGTTCGCCTGGAAGTCGGCGAACTGGGACGGCCGGATCAGCGGGTCTGCGTCGGCGTGCTCGGAGCCGAACGCGCGGACCAGCGCCTGCTGGACGCGCTCGGTGAGCATTATCTGCGGGTCGGTCATGTTCTAAGGGTACCGGCGACCTTGACAGCGACGCTTATCATTACCGCCGCCACGACCGAGATGCCGACGGCGGTCAGGTCGTTGCTGACGTCGCCGGGTTCGAGCGCGAAGAAATGGCGGACGAAGGGGATCGCCAGCCCGATCGCGAACGCCGCCGCCATGGCGCCGACCAGGGCGATCCGCCACCAGTTGAGCGGCCTGGCGATCAGCACGAGCACCCACCAGGTGGTGAGGAAGAGTGTGATCACCGCCGACGTCTGGTCCTCGACGAGGGTGGACGTGCCGCTGTGCGCGGCCCAGAACGACAGTAGCACCGCCGCCGCACACAACACCCCGGCCGGTACGGCGAAGCGCAGCACCCTGCGGACGAAGCCGGGCTTCGAGCGTTCGAGCGTCGGCGCGAGCGCGAGGAAGAGCGCGGGCACGCCGATGGTCAGGGCGTTCGTCAGGGTGGAGTGGCGGGGCGCGAACGGGAACATCACCCCGGCCACCCCCACGCACAGCGACAGCACGATCGCGTAGAAGGTCTTGGTGAGGAACAGGTTGGAGACCCGTTCGATGTTGGCCAGCACCCGCCGGCCCTCGCCCACGACGTGCGGCAGCGTGGCGAACTTGTCGTCGAGCAGCACCACCTGCGCCACGGCCTTGGTGGCCGGGCTGCCCGCGCCCATCGCGATGCCCAGGTCGGCGTCCTTCAGCGCGAGCACGTCGTTGACGCCGTCGCCGGTCATGGCCACGGTGTGGCCCCGGGCCTGGAGCGCCGCGACGAACTGGCGCTTCTGCCGGGGGCTGACGCGGCCGAAGACAGCGTGGGAGTCGAGCAGCTCGCCCAGCTTGTCCGGGTCGTCGTGGGGGAGGGTACGCGCGTCCACGGAGCGGTGGGCGTCCGGGATGTCCAGGCCGGCGGCGATGGCGGAGACGGCGACCGGGTTGTCGCCGGAGATGACCTTGACGGTGACGCCCTGTTTGGCGAAGTAGCGCAGGGTCTCCCGGGCGTCGGGCCTGATGCGCTGCTTGAACGTGACGAGCGCCACCGGCTCCAGGCCCTTCGCTTCCGGGAGGGACTCGGTGCGGCAGAGCGCGAGCACCCGGGTGCCGGTGGCGGCCAGTTCGGCGGCCTTGTCGTAGCCGTCCCCGCCGTCGAGCAGCACGTCGGGAGCCCCGAGCACCCACGCGCCCCGCTCGCCGAAGTCGGCCCCGCTCCACTTGCGCGCCGAGGAGAACGGCACGGTCGCGTCGGCCCGCCATCCGTCCCCGGGGGCCGGGTAACGGGCCCGGACGGCCTCGGCGGTGGCGTTCGGCCGGCTGTCGAGGTGTGCCAGGGCGGCCAGCGCGTCCTCGACCGGCTGGCCGTCGCGCAGGGGCAGCACCTGGTCGAGGTCCATGCCGCCGGCGGTGAGCGTGCCCGTCTTGTCCAGGCACAGCACGTCCACCCTGGCCAGCCCCTCGATCGCGGGCAGCTCCTGGACCAGGCACTTGCGCCGGCCGAGCCGTATGACGCCGACGGCGAACGCGATCGAGGTCATCAGCACCAGCCCCTCGGGGATCATGGTGACGATGCCCGCGACCGCGCCGGTGATCGCGGTACCGAAGTCGGCGGAGTGCTTGAGCTGGCTGTAGATCAGCAGCGCGCCGATCGGGATGACCAGCCAGGTGATGTACTTGATGAAGTTCGCCACGCCCGCACGCAGCTCGGAATGGGCGAGGTGAAACCTGCTCGCCTCTTCCGCCAGCTTCACCGCGTACGCGTCGGTGCCGACCTTCGTGGCCACGAACGCGCCCGCGCCCGCCACCGCGAAGCTGCCCGACAACACCTGGTCGCCCGGCCGCTTGTGCACGGGGTCGGCCTCGCCGGTCAGCAGCGACTCGTCCACCTCCAGCCCGTCGGACTCGACCACCTCGCCGTCGACCAGCAGGCGGTCGCCGGGGCCGAGCAGGACCAGGTCGCCCAGCACCACCTGGCGCGGCTGGACCTGCCGCTCCCGGCCGTCGCGGCGCACCCTGACCGGGGCCTCGTTGATCACCGCGAGCTTGTCGAGCGTGCGCTTGGCCCGTAACTCCTGAACGATCCCGATCAGCACGTTGGCCACGATGACCAGCCCGAACAGGCTGTCCTGCCACTCACCGAAGATCAGGACCAGCGCCCAGAGCACGCCGATGACCAGGTTGAACAGCGTGAAGACGTTCGCCCTGACGATCGCGCTCAGCGACCGGCTCGACCTGCGCGGAACATGGTTGGCCTGCGCCACCGCCGCCTGTGCCGAAGTGAGCCCGTGCACCACTGACTCCACATAGCCCCCTGTTTCTGTGGATCGGTGCCACCCTACGGGGTCACCAGAGCCGGTGGGAGCGATGCGTGGCGGCCAGCTTGTCGCCGATCCGGGAGACGATTCCGGCCCCGGACAGATCCGCCGCGAGCTTGCAGGCCGCGCTGATCCCATCGGCCCTGGACGAGCCGTGCGCGATGACGACGGTGCCGTTCAGTCCGAGCAGCACGGCGCCCCCGTACGCCTCGGGGTCGAGGCGGCGGCGCAGCTCGCGGATGCGCGAGCGCTGCATCGCGGCGCCCAGCCTGGCCACCCTGCTCTCGCTGACGGCCTCCTTGAGCTCGGAGAACGCGTAGCGGACCGCACCTTCCATGGTCTTCAGCGCCACGTTCCCGGTGAACCCGTCGGTGGTGATCACGTCCGCCTTGCCGGCCAGCAGGTCGTGGCCCTCGACGTTGCCCGTGAAGTTGATGCCGGGGGAGGCCAGGAGGAGTTCGTGGGCGCGCTTGACGAGCTTGTTGCCCTTCTCGGCCTCGCTGCCGATCGTGAGCAGGCCGACTCTGGGCGCCTCGATGCCGTACGCCTGCTCGGCGTAGGCCGTCCCCAGATGAGCGAACTGCACCAGCATTTCCGGCTTGGCCTCGGCGTTCGCGCCCGCGTCGATGAGCAGGGTGGGCTTGGGGAGGGTGGGGATGGCGACCGCGATGGCCGGTCTGAGCACGCCCTGCTGGCCTTTGAGCCGGAGCCTGCCGGTGGCCACGATGCCCGCCGTCGAGCCCGCGGACACGACCGCTGCGGCGTCGCCGCGGCGTACGAGGTGGCAGGCGACGGCGAGACTGGAGCGGGGCCGGCGCAGGCTGGCCAGCGCGCCCTCGTCCATGGACAGGGCCTCCTCGGCCCGTACGATCGGGACTTCCTTGGTGGCGTCGTGGTCGGCGAGCGCCTCGTAGAGCACGCGGGGGGAGCCGACGAGCACGACGGACAGACCGCGCTCCCGCACGGCATGCACCGCTCCCGCCACGATCTCGTGCGGTGCGTGGTCGCCGCCCATGGCATCGAGCGCGATGGGCCTGCTGTCGGACAATGATCACCTCGTACGGCATCGAGCCCGCCGCCACGGCTGGACCGGGACGCGGGCTCGGGGTATGTCCGCATCGTAGGCAAGGCAGTAGCCAGGTTAACCGGCGGGTATCAGTGGAGGTTCCAGTCGTCCTTCCCGCGCGACACGATCACCTTGGAGAACTTCGACGACCCGGTGACCCGGATCAACGGCCCGTCCGCCTGCGAGCCGCCCGTCACGTTGCGCTTGCCGAACATCGAGCTGCCCTCGTCGATCACGTGGGCGTTGTCGGGGACGCGCACGATCATCTTGCTGAACCACGCGTTCGTCTCGATGGTGATCTCGCGTCCGGGCAGCACGGCGTCCGACAGGTCGATGATGAGGGCGCCGAACCGGGCGGACAGCCGGGTGTTGCGGGAGGCCACCCACCGTCCCTTACGGACGATCTTGCTGAACTTCGAGTCGATGACCTGCTGCTCGATGGCGGCGGGCACGTCGGACGCGGACACCTCGGGCAGGTCCCGGGTGAGGGGGACGAGCTCGCCCATCGTCTTCGCCGTGTAGGCGACGTCCAGGCGATCGGCGTGCTCGACGCTGGTGAGTCTTCCTGTCGCGAGAGCCTCGGCCAGGACCGCGGCCACGCGGTCGCGATCGGCGTCGGAGGCCCGCAGGTCCGGATCGTGGGTCACAACAAATCAGTGTATGACGATTCGCGATATGTCGCGAGTGCCCACAAACCTGAAGGAAAACTTGGAGCCCTGTGGAACCGCTGACGCCGCTGATAGCGTCCGGGTATTAAGAACCGTAGACGCGCGACCGGGTCGTGAGGTTTACACGCGAGCGAACAAAAAAGATGGGAAACGCCTAGTGATCTTGAACCAAGCAGGCACGCGACGCTTCAAGGCGTACACGTCCAAGCACCTTGACGAACTCCTGAAGCGCGCGGGGCTCGACGACGAGGAGCGGCTGAAGGTCCGTGCCGTCGCCACGGTGCTGCCGTTCCGGACCAACGCCTACGTCGTCGATGAACTCATAGATTGGGCGGCCGCGCCCGACGACCCCATATACCGGCTCGTCTTCCCGCAAGAGGACATGCTGCCCGCTGCCGACGTCGCCCGGCTGGCCGACCTGCTCAAGGCCGAGGCGCCGAACGCCGAGATCCAGGCCGAGGCGAACCGGGTACGCGCGCAGCTCAACCCGCATCCCGCGGGCCAGAAGGAGCTCAACGTCCCGAAGATGGGCGACGAGCCGGTGCCTGGCATGCAGCACAAATATTCGGAGACCGCGCTGATCTTCCCCAAGCAGGGGCAGACCTGTCACGCGTACTGCACCTACTGCTTCCGGTGGGCGCAGTTCGTCGGTGACGCGGACCTGAAGTTCGCCTCCGACGACATCGGCCAGATGGTGGCCTACCTTCGCCGGCATCCCGAGATCACCAGCGTCCTGATCACCGGCGGCGACGCGATGATCATGGGCGAGCCCGTCATCAGACGATATATCGAGCCATTGCTGGAGCTGGACCAGCTGGAGTCGATCAGGATCGGCACCAAGGCGCTGGCCTACTGGCCGCAGCGCTTCACCACCGACCCCGACGCCGACGCCACGCTCGGTCTGTTCGAGGAGGTGGTGAACGCGGGCAAGAACCTCGCGTTCATGGCCCACTTCTCGCACCCGCGCGAACTGGAGTCGCCGCTCGTCGAGTCGGCGGTCAAGCGCATCCTCGGCAGCGGCGCCACGATCAGGACCCAGGCGCCGCTGATCAGGTCCATCAACGACGACCCCGCCGTGTGGTCGCAGATGTGGCGGCGGCAGCTGCGCATGGGGATGATCCCCTACTACATGTTCGTCGAGCGTGACACCGGGCCGCAGGACTACTTCGCGGTGCCGCTGGCGCGCGCCTACGAGATCTTCAGGGACGCGTACTCGAGCGTCTCCGGGCTCTGCCGCACGGTCCGCGGGCCGTCGATGTCGGCCACGCCGGGCAAGGTGTGCGTCGACGGCGTGACCGAGATCGCGGGGGAGCAGGTGTTCATGCTCCACTTCATCCAGGCGCGCGACCCCTCGCTGGTCGGGCGGCCGTTCTTCGCGCGCTACGACCCGTCGGCGGTGTGGCTGACCGACCTGCGCCCGGCCTTCGCCGACCGTTTTCCGTTCGAGCCGGCGGACGCCCTGCTGCCCGCCTGACCGGTCGCGCAACCGTCGCGACCAAGAAATCCGTGCCCCGGCCCGTGACATTTGTTTTCCCCTCCCCTCTTGTCACGGGCCGCCGGGGACTGAAATTTCCACGTGTACGCGGTCCGGGCCCGTGCGTCCGCGGCGCCGAACCCGAGCGCGTGCAATATCGGAAACAAGACCCTCCTATTTCCCGTTCTGTCCCCCCGCTCAACGGTCTCCCTCCACTCGGTAACCGACCTGCAAACCGCGGTTACATGGGCATTCATGCGCCTGCGGCCGATCATGGCCAGTGGTAGAACTGCTCGCGTAGCCCAGCCGTGACGGCACGCTCCATGCGGTGCCCATAGCGCGCCCGCCATGGCATTCGGGGGTTATCGATTCGCATTTCCACCTCATTCGAGAGCGATCGATCAGGAGCCGGGAAGGCAATCATGAATCGACTAGTCAAGACGGCGGCCGCCGTCACAGCATTCGGCTTGGCGGCGGCTTTGGCCGTGCCGGCCCACGCGGAAGTTCGATACGACACCGCCAGGTACAAGGGCCAGGGCCAGGGCACCACGGCGGGAATCCCGGTCAGCGGCCTGCTGGGCGGCGTGGTCGGCGGGAAACTGGTGAGCGGCCTGCTGGGCGGCGTCACCCAGGTCAAGCCCGGCGCTCGCCCCGCGGGCCGGATGTCAGAGGCCAAGCCCGGCGCTCGCCCCGCAGGCAGGATGTCGGAGGCCGAGCTGGCCGCCGCCTACGCGAACCGGCGCAAGCGCGCCACCACGCCGAACGCGGCTGAGGACGTCACCCGCCAGAACGGCCCGCTGCCCGAGCTGTCGCCGATCGCGAACGGGCTCACGCTCGGCGGAGGGGGCCTGACCGAGTCTCTGCCCGTGCCCGTCGTGCCGGGCGCGGCACGCCTGGCGCAGCCTGCGGCGCCCGCAGCGGTCGACGGCACCACCCTGCTGCCGGCCACCGGCTCCAGCGTGGCGGACCTCAGCCGTGCCGCGGCCAAGACCATGAACAGCACCACCAAGGGCGTCGACTCCCTGTCGGCCGGAAGTGTCGTGACCGGCCTCAGCCAGGCCGCCGGGCGCGCGCTGCCGCACGCCAGGAGCGGCCGGCTGTCGCCGGTGATCGGCCAGGTCGCGCCCTCCGAGATCGCGCCGGTCGTCGAGGCGCTGCCCGGCGCCACGCGGGCCGCCTCCATGGAGGGGCTCACGCCGCTCGTCGAGGACGCCTCCGGCTTCGTCTCCACCAACGGAACCAGGGCCGGCAGCACGTACAGCGACGTGCTGACCGCCCTTGGCTGGACCACCGACGCGCTGACGAGCTCGGTGCGGGACTCCTGGGTCCGCAACTAGACGCGGATGCAGGCGCCCGAGCGGCGGCTCGCCGAGGGCCGGCGTGACGGTTCGCGGGTGTCCTAGGTGCCGACACCCGGGGACCGGCCATGCCGGCGACGACGCGGCCCCGTCCGTGCGCCCCAGCTGTTCCCTGATGACGTCATTTCCCTTTCCCGGGGCCCAGCGCCGACGTCCGGCGCGGTGGTCCGCGTGCCGATTGCGCGGCGCGGCGACTGTGCGCGTCCGTCGGCACGGTGATTTCCACGCATCCGTCGGCACGGTGGTCTGCACGCGTCAATTGGCGCGCGCCGGCCTGTGTGCGTCCCTGTGACGCGGCAGGCTTGACGCGGCAGGCCGCAATGCCGTCGCCGTGGCGTGGCGGTCCGTGTGCCGCCGTTCCGGCGCGGCAGGCCGTAAGCCGTTGCTGGAGCGCGGCGGTCCGCGTGCCGTTCGTTCTGGTGCTGGAGGCCCGGTGCCGCCGCTCTGGTGCGGCAGGTCGGCGGGGCCGATGGGGAGACGTCGTCGCACTGACGCGGCAGGCCGAAGGGCGATCACAGGTGCCAAGACGCCCGAGGCACTGACGCGCGTTGGGTTGTGAGACCCCGCGAAAGCAGGCGGTCTCATGACGGGTCTGGGCGGACGCGCCCACGCCCTGGTTTGCGCACTGCGCCGCCACTGCAGGGCAGCGGTGCTGCGCGAGCCCCGCCGCCGGCCCCACAGCTAGTCGGGGTCGGCGGCCTTTGCTTTGTCGCGGTTACGCCGCCGCCTTCTTGACCCCCCGCTCCCTCAGGACGGCTATGGCAGGCGGACGCCGGTGCGGCGGGCTATCTGGGCCTGCAGCCTGGCCATCTGCCAGTGCAGCTCCAGCAGCTGCTCCGCGAGCTGCATCCGGGGAATCTCGGACACGTCCTCGGTGGCCAGGTGGTCGATCGCGGTCGAAAGCTCCACCATCGCGCGCTCCCACTCCATCAGCGACCCTCGGATCGAATTGACGTTCGAATCCTATCGGAACGGCAGGCTCGCTGTCAGTCATTTGCCACACGGGTCGCCCGTGTTTCGCACAAGAGATCGAACTGGTGGCGAACCCGGGTTGAGGTCCGGTAAGGGGGTGGTGGAGGTCCTGCGCGGCGTCGGGCGGGACACGTATCGGCCGGTGTCCGGGTACGCGGCGGCGGCGCCACCCTGAAGGGGGCGCTGGTGAAGACCGGCCGAGGCGCGGGAGGGAGTCAGCCCTTGTTGTAGGCGGCGATGACTTCCTTCGGGTCGCCGTCCATCTTGATCTTGCCCTTGTGCAGCCAGATGACGCGGTTGCAGGTCTCCTCGATGACCTTGAGGTCGTGGGCCACGAGGAAGACCGTGCCGGCGGACTCGCGGATCTCGCGGATGCGCTGCTCGCTCTTCTTGCGGAACTCGCGGTCTCCGGTGGCCAGGGCCTCGTCGATGAGGAGGACGTCGTGGGTCTTGGCCGAGGAGATGGCGAAGCGGAGGCGGGCGCCCATGCCGGAGGAGTAGGTGGACATGGGCAGCTGGACGAACTCGTCGATGCCGGAGAAGTCGACGATCTCCTGGTATTTCTCGCGGACCTCGGTAGGCGTCATGCCCATGGCGTAGCAGCCGAGGATGATGTTGCGCTCGCCGGTCAGCTCGCGCATGAGGGCCGCGTTGACGCCGAGCAGCGAGGGCTGGCCGTCGGTGTAGACGGCGCCCGCGTGCGGCGGGAGGAGGCCCGCGATGGCCCGCAGCAGCGTGGACTTGCCCGAGCCGTTGCGGCCCACGATGCCGATGGCGTCGCCGTGGTAGGCCACGAACGTGACGCCCTTGACCGCGTGGACCTCTTTCATCTGCGGCCGGCCCTGGCGCTTGAGCATGCGCGTGAGCGCGTTGACCGCGTTGCCCTTTTCCGTGTCCGAGGCCGCACCGTAGACGCGGTAGACGATGTGGAGGTCGTCGACGATGACGGTCGGAGTGCCCGTGGGGACGTCGAGCGGCGACTTGCCCTGAGGCTCCGGATTGGGATGCACCCTCACATCCTTGCCGGGGACGGCGGGCTTCTCGCCCTTCACCTGTGACAGCTCCTTGGTCAGTTCAGCCACGCCCGTACCTCTCCTCGGCCCGCCAGAAGTACCAGAAGCCGAATCCGAGAGCGAACACCGCCCAGGATACGCAAGACACCCACACCATCGTCGGCGGGTGGTGGCCGTACTCCTCATTGTGGGTCCGGATGAGGATCTCCCGCATCCACTCGATGTAGGACGCGGCCGGGTTGAGGTACATCACGTTGGCGACCCATTGGGGCAGCCCCGCGGACCCGACGACCTTGTCCTGGATCGCGAAGAAGACGCCCGACGCGTAGAGCCAGGTGCGCGTGATGAACGGCAGCAACTGGTTGAGGTCGCGCATGGTGGCGCCGAGCCGGGCGATCACCAGGCCGGCGCCGATGTTGAACATCGTCTGCAGCCCGAGCACGACGGGGATCATGAGCCAGTACCAGGTGGGCCATTCCTGTGTGGCGACCACGAGGGTGAGGAGCACGCCCATGGAGATGGCGAGCTGCTGGAGCTCCTGGATCGTATAGGCCAGCGGCAGCGACGCCCGGGGGAAGTGGAGCGCGCGGATGAGCGACAGGTTGCTCGAGATCGACTTGGCGCCCGCGGTGATCGTGCGCTGCGTGAACGTGAAGACGAACATCCCGGTCAGCAGGAACGCCGGGTAGTTCTTGATGTCCTTGCTGCCGCCCAGGATGAGGCCGAACATCAGAAAGTAGATCGCGGCGTTCAGGAGCGGCGTGAGCACCTGCCACAGCTGGCCGAGGGCCGAGTTGGAGTATTTCGAGACGTTGCGCGAGGTCGCGTACGTCAGGATGAAGTGTCGGCGCTCCCACAGCTGGCGCAGGTAGACAGGGAACCTCGGCCGCGCGATGGCACGGCGAAGCCCGTATCTCTTGGCGAGCTTGGCCAGCGGCTCCTGCCCGCTATGGCCGCCCGCCTGGGCGTCCGCGACAGCGGATTCCGGCTGGCTCATGGCAAGGACTCTATTGGATCCCGGTCGGTGGGGTGCCTGTCGCGCGGGTTGGCGACAGTCAGTTGGACGGAGTCTTGGGACGCCGGGTTCCCAAGGCGCCGTCAAGACCTGCTCAACCGTAGCCCAGCGAGCCGGGGTGTGGTGGCAAGGGCACGACCACTCCCGTGTAGGGGGTAATTTTCAACGTCTGTTCACGTCCGGGCCGTGCCGGTTGCATCTTGTTTGTACGGTTTAATGCTCCTTGCGCTGAATGTCTGTGACGCTGGATTGGCACACGTGTGACCGAACTGCAACGCGCCAGAGACTCCCTGGTGGCAAGTAGTAAGGGATAGTCGCGATCGACTGGCAGGGCGTCGGCTGGTTTGACCATGTCAGCCAAACCCGGGGGGATACCAGGACCCTCCGTCAGGCTGCTCACGATCACCGCAGCTCAGCGCTTACGCCCATCTGTAGAGGGAGGAATTCTTTCACCATGCGTGTTACTAAGGGCGCACAGATCGTCGCCGGTACCGCGCTGCTCGCCCTCGCGGTTGCCGCGTGTGGCGGCGGTGGCTCTGACAGTGGCGGCACTGCCGCGGGCGGCGGCGAGACGCCGGTCCGCATGGAAGTCGGTGAGCCCCAGGAGCTTCTGGTTCCGCCGAACACGTCGGAGACCGAGGGTTCCGAGGTCCTCGCCGCAGTGTTCTCGCCGCTCGTGGGCTACGACGCCAACAAGCAGCCAGTCGAGGAAGCCGCCGAGTCGATCACGACGTCGGACAGCAAGGTCTGGACGATCAAGCTCAAGTCCGGCTACACGTGGCACGACGGCACGCCGGTGACCGCCGCGGACTACGCCCGCGCGTGGAACTTCGCCGCCAACCAGGACAACGCCATGAGCGCGTCCTACTTCTTCGGTCGCGTCGACGGCTACGCCGACGTGCACCCGGGTGAGGGCAAGACGCCGACGGCCAAGGAGATGAAGGGCCTCAAGGTCGTCGACGACCTCACGCTCGAGGTCACGCTCTCGGCGCCGTTCTCGCAGTTCAAGACGATGCTCGGCTACACCGCTTTCTACCCGATGCCGAAGTCGGCCTTCGGCCCCGACGGCAAGGTGACCCAGGCCTACGGCGAGCAGCCGATCGGCCAGGGCGCGTTCAAGCTGGACAAGCCCTACAAGAAGGGCACCGACCAGACCATCGACATGACGGTCTACGACAAGTTCTTGGGGCCGAAGCCGAAGAACTGGAAGAAGCTCCAGTTCAAGATCTATACCAGCGCCGAGACCGCGTACAACGACCTGCAGGCCGAGAACCTCGACATCGACGACTCGCTGCCGGCCTCGGCGATCGCCAGCGCCAAGGCCGCGCTGGGTGACCGCTACTTCGACGAGCCCGACGCCGCTGTCGGCTACATCGGCGTGCCGCTGAAGTACAACCCGGACTACAAGAACCCGGACGTCCGCAAGGCCATCTCGATGGCCATCGACAGGAAGACCATCACCGAGACGGTCTTCTCCGGCACCCGCGCGCCCGCCGACGACTTCATCAACCCGGCCATCCCCGGCTACCGCCAGGGCGCGTGCACCTCGTGCACGTACAACCCGGCCGAGGCCAAGAAGCTGTACGACGCGGCCAAGGGCCCCAAGACGATCGAGCTGGGCTACAACGCCGACGGTGGCCACAAGGAGTGGATCGAGGCGGTCGCCAACAACCTCCGCGCCAACCTGGGCATCGAGGTGACGCCGAAGCCGTTCGAGAAGTTCCAGGGCATCCTGGACGCTCTGGACGCCAAGGAGTACAAGGGCCTGTTCCGTATGGGCTGGTCCATCGACTACCCGTCGGCCGAGAACTACCTGACCCCGATCTTCGGCACCGGTTCCATCGGCACCGGTTCGAACTACGGTGGCTACTCCAACAAGGAGTTCGACGAGCTGGTGGCCAAGGGTGACCAGGCGGCCGACCCCGCCGAGGGCCTGAAGTTCTACCAGCAGGCCGACGACATCCTGATCAAGGACCTCCCGTACATCCCGGTTTACTTCTACCGGAGCAACTTCGGGCACTCCACCAAGGTCAAGAATGTCAAGCTCAACCTGCTCAACCAGGTTGAATGGGCGGACATAGAGAAGGCCTGACGTCATTCGCGAGGTGGGCGGCGAGAGCCGCCCACCTGTCGGAGGGCTGAGCTTGGAGGCAGCCACCCGAGCCGGGTGAACCAAGGGCTCCGGGGGCTGCCTCCAAGTCATGTACCGGAGGGCTTCAATGGGCCGTTATGTCATCAGGCGTCTGATCCAGGCGATACCCGTCCTGCTCGGCGCCACCCTACTCATATTCATGATCGTCTTCGCGCTGCCAGGGGACCCCGTCGCGGCGCTCTTCGGAGACAAGCGCCCGGACCCCGCGGTGGCCGAGGTCCTGCGCGAGCAGTATCACCTGAACGATCCGCTGCTGCTGCAGTACTGGTATTACATCAGCGGCGTGCTCTTCCGCGGCGACTTCGGCGTGAACTTCGCCGACATTCCCGTGTCCCAGATCATGGCCGGCAAGTTCCAGGTCACCCTGAACCTCGCCCTGACCGCCCTCGTCATGGAGGCGATCATCGGCGTCGGCCTGGGGCTGTGGGCGGCGCTGCGCCGTGGCAAGGCCACCGACACCGCCATCCTCGCCTCCACACTGCTGCTGATCTCGGTGCCCACGCTGGTGACCGGCTTCGTACTTCAGCTCGTCCTGGGCGTGAAGCTCAAGCAGTGGACGGGTGCGGACATCTTCCCCGTGGCGGGCACGTTCGCGGGCTTCCGCAGCTACCTGCTGCCCGGCTTCGTGCTCGCGGGCACGTCGATCGCGTATCTGACCAGGCTCACCAGGACCAGCCTGGTGGAGACGCTGAGAGCGGACTACATCCGCACGGCCACGGCCAAGGGCCTGTCGAGGCGCCGCGTCATCGGCAGGCACGGGTTGCGTAACGCGCTGATCCCGCTGGTCACCTATCTCGGTGCCGACCTCGGTAACCTGATGGGCGGCGCGGTCATCACAGAAACGATCTTCAATCTCCAAGGGATCGGGAATCAGCTCTTCAATTCGGTCTACTTGCGAGAACAACCGGTCGTGGTGGGCATCGTCACCGTCCTGGTGCTGATCTACATCCTGGCCAACCTGGTCGTCGACTTGTTGTACGCCGTGCTCGACCCGAGGATCCGCTATGAGTAACCCAACCCCGCCGGTGGGGCCCGGGCTCCCGGAGACGCAGACTCTGGTCAGCGACACGGGGGCAGCCCCGGCGACCCCACGACACGGCAAGAAGGCCAAGGAGGGCAAGCCGGCCAGCCTGTGGACCGACGCCTGGTATGACCTCAGGCGCCGGCCGATGTTCATCATGTCGGTGATCATCATCCTGATCCTGCTGGTCATGTCGGTCTGGCCGTCGCTGTTCACCTCGATCGACCCGTACAACGCCAGGACCTGCGACCTGTCCACGGCGAGGCAGGTGCCCAGCGCCGGCCACCTGTTCGGGAAGGACAGCCTGGGCTGCGACGTCTACGCCAGGACGATCCACGGCGCGCGCAACTCCATCATCATCGGCGTGTTCACCACGATCATCACGGCGCTGATCGGCGGCCTGCTCGGCATCGTGGCCGGCTACCGCAGCGGTGTGGTCGACACGGTGTCGTCGCGGGTCACCGAGGTCTTCTTCGCCATCCCCCCGATTCTCGGCGCGCTGCTCATCGCCGCCACCTTCCGCGGCCGGGCCAACAGCATCATGCTGGTCATCCTCGCGCTGGCGGTGCTCGGCTGGCCGATGACGTTCCGCATCATGCGGGCGGCCGTGATCACCGCGAAGAGCCAGGACTTCGTGGTCGCGGCCAGGGCGCTGGGAGCGGGAGCGGGGCGGATCATGTTCCGCCACCTGCTGCCCAACTCGCTGGCCCCGGTCATCGTCGTGGCCACGATCAACCTGGGTGGCTTCATCGCGGCCGAGGCCGCGCTGTCGTTCCTGGGCGTCGGCGTGCAGTCGCCGGACATCTCCTGGGGCCTCATGATCGCCGACGCGCGGAACAGGTTCCTGGAGGCGCCGCTGCCGCTGGTGTTCCCGGCCGTGTTCCTCAGCATCACGGTGCTCGCCTTCATCATGATGGGCGACGCCGTACGCGACGCTCTCGATCCGAAGCTCAGGTAGAAGGGGGGATCAAGTGAAGAAGACGTCACCGGATGTGTTGCCCGCCGAGGGAGGGCTGGGCGACGAACCACTGCTGGCGGTCGACAACCTGCACGTGGAGTTCCGCACGCGCCAGGGGGTCGTTCGCGCGGTGAACGGCGTGAGCTACACGGTCGCCCCCGGCGAGACGCTCGCCGTGCTGGGCGAGTCGGGTTCGGGCAAGTCCGTGACCGCTCAGGCGATCATGGGCATCCTGGACGTGCCGCCGGCGGTCATCCCCAAGGGGGAGATCCGGTTCAGGGGCACCGACCTGCTCAGGCTGTCGGAGGAGGCACGCACGCAGGTGCGCGGCCAGCGCATCGCGATGATCTTCCAGGACGCGCTCTCCGCGCTCAACCCGGTGTTCACCGTGGGCTGGCAGATCAGCGAGATGTTCCGGGTGCACCGGGGCATGTCCAAGGCCGACGCCATGAAGAAGGCCGTCGAGCTGATGGACCGGGTGCGCATCCCGGCCGCCAGGCAGCGCGTGAACGACTATCCGCACCAGTTCTCCGGGGGCATGCGGCAGCGCATCATGATCGCGATGTCGATCGCGCTGGACCCCGAGGTGCTGATCGCGGACGAGCCGACCACGGCGCTCGACGTGACCGTCCAGGCGCAGATCATGGAGCTGCTGGCCGAGCTGCAGCGCGAGAGCCAGATGGGCCTGATCCTGATCACGCACGACCTCGGCGTCGTGGCCGACGTGGCCGACAAGATCGCCGTCATGTACGCGGGGCGCATCGTGGAGAACGCCCCCGTGCACGACATCTACAAGGGGCCCGCCCACCCGTACACGAAGGGCCTGCTCGAGTCGATCCCCCGGGTCGACCTCAAGGGCCAGGACCTGTACGCGATCAAGGGCCTGCCACCCAACCTGCTCGACCTGCCGACCGGTTGCGCGTTCCATCCCCGGTGCCCGTACCGGCAGGACAACTGCGTGACTGACAGCCCCCCGCTCCACGAGATCAGCGGCACCCGAGGCAGCGCGTGCCACTACTGGAGGGAGGTCCTCGATGGCGATCGGTGAGCGCATCCTCGAGGTGCGGGACCTGGTCAAGCACTTCCCGCTGACCCAGGGCATCGTCTTCAAGCGGCAGATCGGCGCGATCAAGGCCGTCGACGGCGTGTCGTTCGACCTGCACAAGGGCGAGACGTTGGGCGTCGTCGGCGAGTCGGGCTGCGGCAAGTCCACCCTCGCCAAGGTGCTGATGGCGCTGGAGCGGCCCACCTCCGGCTCGGTGCTGATCAACGGCCGCGACATCGGCAAGGCCAGGGGCAGCGAGCTCAAGCGGGTGCGCCGCAACATCCAGATGGTGATGCAGGACCCGTACACCTCGCTGAACCCCCGGATGACCGTCGGCGACATCATCGGGGAGCCGTACGAGATCCACACCGAGGTGGCGCCACGGGGCGACCGCCGCAAGAAGGTGCAGGAGCTGCTGGAGGTGGTCGGCCTCAACCCCGACCACATCAACCGCTACCCGCACCAGTTCTCCGGAGGGCAGCGGCAGCGCATCGGCATCGCCCGAGGGCTGGCGCTCCAGCCGGAGATCATCGTCTGTGACGAGCCGGTGTCCGCCCTGGACGTGTCCATCCAGGCACAGGTGATCAACCTGCTCGAGCGGCTGCAGAACGAGTTCAACCTGGCGTACATCTTCATCGCCCACGACCTGTCGGTGGTGCGCCACATCTCCGACCGGGTGGGCGTGATGTACCTGGGCAAGTTCGTGGAGCTCGGCAAGGACACCGAGATCTACGACAAGCCCGCGCATCCGTACACGCAGGCGCTGCTGTCGGCGGTGCCGGTGCCGGACCCGGAGGGGCGGGAGCAGCGGGAGCGGATCATCCTGCAGGGCGACCCGCCGTCCCCGGCCAACCCGCCGTCGGGGTGCCGCTTCCGTACCCGGTGCTGGAAGGCACAGGAGATCTGCGCCGAGGAGGAGCCCCTGCTGCAGGTGCGGCCGGGGACCGGGCACGAGAGCGCCTGCCACTTCGCGGAGACGCACGACGTGGTGCACGCGGGCTGACCCCCTTCGCGCCGAAGGCCCTCCGAGGAGCTCTCCTCGGGGGGCCTTCGCGTCACGTGGTGACGATCAGGGCGGAGCCGTGGCCGAAGAGGCCCTGGTTGGCGGCGAGGCCGACGCGGGCGCCGGCGACCTGGCGCCCGCCCGCCACGCCCCGCAGTTGCAGGGTGAGCTCGCAGAGCTGGGCGATCGCCTGGGCGGGGATCGCCTCGCCGAAGGAGGCCAGGCCGCCCGAGGGGTTGACCGGGATCCGGCCGCCCGGCCCCGTCTCCCCGTCGTGCAGGAGCTTGGCCGCCTCGCCGGGCGGGCACAGGCCGATGTCCTCCATCCAGTCCAGCTCCAGCGCCGTGGAAAGGTCGTACACCTCCGCCAGAGAGACGTCCTGCGGCCCGATCCCCGCCTCCTCGTACGCCGCGTGCGCGATCGCGGCTCTGAAGGGCCTCTCAGGGGCGGGTGCGGCGGCACAGGAGTCGGTGGCGAAGTTCGGCAGCTCCAGGACCGTGTTGGGGAAGGTGGGGGTGACGGTGGACACGGCGGCCACGCGTACCGAGCCGGACAGGCCCCGCCGCCGCGCGTAGGACTCGGAGGCCAGGACCACCGCCGCGCCCCCGTCCGAGGTGGCGCAGATGTCCATGAGGCGCAGCGGGTCGGCGACCATGGGGGAGGCCAGCACCTCCTCGGCGGTGACGGGCTTGCGGTAGCGGGCCATGGGGTTTAGCGATCCGGCCAGCGAGTTCTTGACCTTGACGGCCGCGAAGTCGGCGGGGGTCGAGCCGTACAGGGCCATGCGCCTGCGGGCGTACAGGGCGAAATATGCGGGGTTCGTGGCGCCCAGCAGCCGGAAGCGCTGCCAGTCCGGGTCGTCCGGGCGGTCACCGCCGACCGGTTTGAAGAAGCCCTTCGGGGTCGAGTCCGCCCCCACCACCAGCGCCACGTCGCACAGGCCCGCCAGGATGCGGGTGCGGGCGATGTCGACGGCCTGGGCGCCCGAGGCGCAGGCCGCGTAGCAGGAGGCGACCCTGGCGCCCGACCAGCCCAGCGCCTGGGCGTACGAGGCTCCCGCGATGAAGCCCGGGTAGCCGTTCCTGATCGTGTCCGCCCCGACCACGAACTCCACGTCGGTCCACGCCACCCCGGCGTCGCTCAGCGCCGCGCGGGCGGCCGCCACTCCGTACTCAAGGAAGGGGTGGCCCCACTTCCCCCACGGATGCATCCCGACGCCCAGGACCACGACACTCATGAGGCCCGCCCCCACATCCACACCAGCGGCCCGTCGGCCAGCGGCCCGGAGGTGAGCTCCAGCTCCATGCCCACCTCGAGCTCCGCCGCCGTGAGGCCCTTGACCTGCCCGAGCACCACGATCCCCACCTCGTCCAGCGCCACCGCGGCCAGCGTCACCGGCACGTACGGCTCCGCCGCGACGTAGGGCGCAGGGGGCGGATAACAGGCGTTCGTGTACGACCACACCCTTCCGCGACGGGGGAGCCGGACCGTCTCCGTCGACGTCCCATCGCAGCGTGGATCGGGGCAGAGGGCGCTGCGGGGCGGGAAGCAGACGGTTCCGCAGGTGGCGCACCTGGTGCCCAGCAGGAAGACGCCGTCCTCGTCGATGGCGAACCAGCCCTCGATCGCAAACGTCATAGTCCGGAGTATCGCACAAGCGCTTGCTAGGTTGGGAGGGGTCTCTCCGAGGGTCACCGGCGGCGTTTGCGATGGCGTACGAGCACGTGTGCCGACATCGCCGCCACCAGCACCACCATGCCCGCCACCACCGGTCCTCTGGAAACGGGTGGTGGCCCGTCGCCGGGGTACGGTCCCGGGCCGGCGAGGCGTGGCGCGGGCACGTCCAGGCGGTCGGCCTCCCGCAGGGCGAGCAGCGCGTCGGCCACCCCGTGCCCGTAGGCGGCGCTGTGGCCGTTCGCGGGCCGTTTGCGGGTGCCGAGCTCGATCGCCGTCCGTACGTCGTACGGCGACATGTCCGGATGAGCCGACTTGATCAGGGCCGCGATGCCCGCCACCATGGCCGCCGCCGAGCTGGTGCCGTCGCTCATCACGTACGAGTCGTCTCCGTCGGCCGTGACGATCTCCGTGCCGGGGGCGACCACCGAGAGGTAGTCCTGGCGGTTGGAGAACCTGGTCACGTCCAGCGACCGGTCCACCGCTCCCACGGCGATCACTCCGGGGTAGGCGGCGGGGAAGTTCTTCCTGTTGGCCGATTCGCCGTCATTGCCCGAGGAGGCCACCAACACCGCCCCCTTGTCGATCGCGTACTTGACGGCCTCCTCCTCCGACGCCGAGCCCTCCCAGGCGCCGCTGCCGCCACCCAGGGACATGCTGATCACGTCGGCGCCGTGGTCGACCGCGTACCGGATGCCCCTGGCCAGCGCGTCGTGCCCGCCGGAGCGCTGCTGCACGCGCAGCGGGTCGCCGTTCTCCAGCGTGACCCTGATGGACAGCACCCTGGCCGCGGGGGCCACCCCGATGACGCCGCCCTTGCGCTCGTCGCCGTGCCCGCGCCCGGCGATCAGGCTGGCCATGGCGGTCCCGTGCCACCCCCAGAGGCCCTTGGCGGCGCCGGTCAGGTCGGGGCCCTGGACCACGGCGCCCCGCAGGTCGGGGTGGCAGCAGTTCACGCCGGTGTCAAGCACGGCCACGACCGCGCCCTCGCCCTTGCTCGACCGCCACGCCTCGGGCAGCCGCATCGCGGCGAGCTGCCACTGCCCGGCCCGCGCGGCCTCGCCCACGTCGTCGAAGCTCACGTCGTCCGAGGCGCTCGCCGGGGCGATCCCGACCACCAGCGCGGCCACCAGGACGGGGACGAGGAGCCTGCTCATCGGGCGCGCCAGCGCTCTGACACCGGCGGCTCCGGCAGTGGCCAGATCGCGGACAGTATGGAGAGCAGCACAACGGACAGCTGGTACACGTTGACCTCGAGCGGGAGATCTCGGGAGGGGGAGGATGCCCGCGTGTGCATTCTGGCATGCGACTGGAGGTCATTTGGTGAACAGACCGATACGCGGAGTAATTTCCGATCTGCGAAGCTCATCACTAAGAAGTGGGAGAAAGTCGGACATGCGCTCCAGGCGGGAGCCCCAGCCGCTGCGCCGCGTCACCTGAATTGACCGCGATCGCGATCAGCCCCGCCGCATCCGCGAACGCCACCAGCTCGCCCGGCGGCACCGCCGCGAACGTCTCCCGGTACGGCAGCGCCAGCTGGCGCCGGCCCAGCCACACCCCGAGCGTGTCGCCCACCCGCACGCCCAGCGCGTGCAGGTCGCCGGCCGCGATCGAGAGCTGGGTGTTGCCGTAGCGGTCGACCGAGACGACCTCGCCCTCCACCGAGCCCTCGCGCAGCAGCGACGTCGGCTTCGGCAGCGAGACCAGCCGGCCGACCGGCACCTCGGGCCCCAGGTCGGCGGTTCTCAGCCCGCCGAACAGCCGCCCCGCGACCGGTGAGAACACGTCTCGCCCGTGGAAGGTCGGGGAGACCGGCCGCAGGAAGTGCTCCTCGTTGCTGATCTCGTACGCGGCCTCGGCGCCACCGCTGGCGTGCACCGCCCACGACAGCAGCCCGTTGTCCGGGCCGATGAACACCCGGCCGCCCGCCTCGATGGCGACCGCGCGCCTGGCGCCGCCCGCGCTGGGATCGACCGCGCCGATGTGGATGCCCTTGGGGAGGTAGGGGATGGTCTGGGCGAGAACCGCCGCACCGCGCCGTACGTCTCCCGACGGGATCAGGTGACACACGTCGATCACCCGCGCCTCGGGGGCGATTCCGGCGATCACTCCGTGACACGCTGCTACATAGCCGTCTTCGAGCCCATAGTCGGTGAGGAGTGTGATGACTGAGGTCACATTTCGTGACTGTACGTCGCCCAATCCGCCGTGAACAGCCGCACTCGGCACATTACGATTGGCTCGGGCCCCTGCGCGCATCGGCCCACGCCCCTTTCGAGGAGGACACCATGGGAGCACCGCTCAGCGGTGACAATGCTGCCCAGGAACCGTCCCGCCAACCACTCTCAGAACGCGATATCGAACTCCTCGCCTTCGAGCGCCAGTGGTGGCGCTACGCGGGCGCGAAGGAGCAGGCCATCAAGGAGAGCTTCGGGTTCTCCGCCACGCGCTACTACCAGTTGCTCGGCGAGTTGATCGACAGGCCGGAGGCGCTCGAGCACGATCCCATGCTGGTCAAGAGGCTGCGCAGGTTACGGTCCACCCGCCAGCGTGACCGTGCGGCCAGAAGGCTCGGCATGCGTCCCTGACCGGCTGGGTACGGCAGCCGCGTGAGGAACATCCCTGGAATGGAAGCGATCTTGAGCGATCCGGCCGGTGCCGTGATCGGGCTCGACTTCGACGGGACCCTGTCGCCGATCGTGCCCGACCCCGCCAAGGCCGTGATCCACCCGAAGGCCCCCGAAGTACTCGCCGAGCTGGGCGCCCACGTCCTGGCGGTGGCCATCGTGACCGGCAGGCCGCCTGCCACCGCGCTGGAGCTCGGGCCGGGCCTGGCCGACGTGCCCGGGCTGGTCGTGCTCGGGCACTACGGCTTCGAGCGCTGGGAGGGCGGCCGGATCTCCGGTCCGCCGCCTCCTCCGGGCGTGCCGCGGGCCGAGGCCGAGCTGCCGCTGCTGCTCGGCACGCTCGGCCTGGAGGGCGTGGCCGTCGAGGACAAGGGCCGGGCCGTGGCCGTGCACACCAGGCGCAGTCCGGACCCCGAGGGCGCGCTCGCCAAGCTGCGCGAGCCGCTGGCCAAGCTGGCCGAGAAGCACGGCCTGGTGGTCGAGCCGGGGCGCTTCGTGCTGGAGCTGCGGCCCCCCGGCATGGACAAGGGGCAGGCGCTCGGCCTGTTCCTGGCCGAGCGGGCCGCCAGGTCCGTCATGTTCGTCGGCGACGATCTGGGCGACCTGACCGCGTTCGCGGCCGTCCGCGCCTCCGGGCTGCCCGGCGTGACCGTGTGCAGCGGCTCAGCCGAGGTCATCGCCCTGGCCGAGCAGGCCGACATCGTGGTGGAGGGGCCCGACGGCGTCGTGGCGCTGCTGCAAGAACTTGCATCGGCTTTCAGCCGTTCGTGATTGGTCTGCAAGTCCCGAACTCTAGGGTCGGGCGCATGTCCAAGCGATACCTCGCCGCCGCGGCCGTGGCCGCGGCCACCCTCCTCGCCGTCCCCTCACCCGCGAGCGCCGCGCCCGCGCAGCCGCTCAAGCTCAGAGGCGGCCTGACGATCTATCTCCCGATCGAGTGGAAGGTCTATCGGGTCGACCCCGACTGGATCCGGGTGGTCACCGGCAAGTGCGGCAACCCGAAGGGCGGGTACGGCGTCCCCGAATGCGACAGCTTCTGGGTGCTCGGTCCCAAGGCCATCAAGCAGGGCGACGAGCTCTTCGCCCCCTACACCGGGGCCGAGCCCTTCTACCCGGCGACCGATGTGCAGCTGTGCCCGCACAACCGCAAGTGGGGCCAGACCATGGGCCCGGCGAAGGTCAAGGGCCTGCGCCCGGTCGGCCCCGGCCACAAGGCGGCCTACCGCGAGTGGAAGTTCAGCTGCGTCAGCTATTCGACCGGCAAGGTGAAGTCCCGGTACATGCAGCGCGAGTGGTTTCTACCGAAGACGAAGATCCTGGTCGTCGACCAGTGGAACACGCCGGGGCTGGCCGACGCGCTCAAGAACGCCGACTGGAGCTGAGGACCGTCCTAGATCTCGGCGAGGGCGTCGAGCTGGGCCGCGAGCCACTTCTGCGGCGGCAGGGCGGTGGCCGCCGCGTGCAGCTTGTCGCGGCGCATCCGGCGCTCGTCCTCCGGCATGACGAGCGCCTTGTGCAGCGCGGCGGCCGTGCCGCTGATGTCGTACGGGTTGACCACGAGCGCGTGCGGGCCCAGCTCGGCCGCCGCCCCCGCCTCGCGTGAGAGCACCAGCGCGCAGCGCGGCGACAGGATCGGGCCCTCCTTGGCGACCAGGTTCATCCCGTCGCGGATGGGGTTGACCAGCAGCACGTCGGCCAGCCGGTAGGCGGCCAGCGAGCGCGGGTAGTCGTCGTTGACGTTGAGGATCAGCGGGTCCCAGTCCTCGGTGGCGTAGTCGTCCTCGATCTGCTGGGCGCAGCGCTGCACCGACGCGGTGTACTCGCGATATTCGGGCAGGTCGTGCCGGCTCGGGTACGCGAACGCCAGATGCACCACCTTCCCGTGCCACTCGGGGTGCGCGTCGAGGAACTCGCGGTAGGCCACCAGGCCGCGCACGATGTTCTTCGACAGCTCGGTGCGGTCGATGCGGACGATCAGCCGCCGGTCGCCCACCTGCTCCCTGAGCGCGGCCATGTGCGACTCGACGTCGGGCTCGCAGGCCCGCTCCCACAGCGCCTCGCCGTCCACGCCCAGGCTGTGCACGCCGATGCGGGTGGTCCTGCCCCCGTAGGTGACGCTGCGGCCGGCCCGGTCGGCCTCCGCGCCCAGCAGCGCCTCGCAGCAGTCCATGAACGCCTGCGCCCACCGGTCGGTGAGGAACCCGGCGTGATCGGCGCCCAGAATGCCTTCCAGGACCTCTCCGGCCACTTCGTCGGGCAGCAGCGAGAAGTACTCGGGCGGCGCCCACGGGGTGTGGCTGAAGTGCGCGATGCGCAGATCGGGCCGCTCGGCGCGGAGCATCGCCGGGGTCAACGTCAGGTGGTAGTCCTGCACCATCACGCGGGCGCCGTGGCCGGCCTCCTCGGCCAGCGCCAGCGCGAACGCGCCGTTGTAGTCGCGGTAGGACTCCCACTCCCGCTCGAACCTCGTGCCGAAGTTGGGCGAGTTGGGGATGTCGTAGAGCAGGTGGTTGACGAACCACAGGGTGGAGTTGGCCACCGCGTTGTAGGCCCGGTGGAAGGTGGCGGGCGGGATGTCGAGCATGCGCAGCGGCCCCGTGTCGTAGCCGGCCTGGTCGATCCTGCCGCCGGGCGCCAGGCGGACGGCGCTGCGGTCGCCGTCCGACAGCGCCGCGCACACCCACAGGACGCCGTCCTTCTTGGCCACCCCGGACAGCCCCGACACCAGGCCGCCGCCACCGCGCTTCATGGTCAGCTCGCCGTCGTCGGAGACGGTGAACGAGACCGGTCCTCTGTTGGAGGCCACCAGGACGCTGTTCATCTGAGCTCCCTTCGCCCATAGGATCCCAGCTATGGCGCTTGATGAGCTAACCGAGGAACTCGCCCGCTCCGCCGCTGGAGGAGATCATCGCGCACTTGGCGAGCTTCTGGCGCGGATCGAGCCGGATGTGTTGCGGCACTGCGCCCGGATCCTGCCCTACCACCAGGACGCCGAGGAGGCCTCGCAGGACACCTTGCTGGCCGTGGCGCGCAACATCGGGCGGTTCGAGGGCAGGGCGAGGTTCAGCACCTGGCTCCACATCGTGACGGCCAACTGCGCGCGCACCACGTACAGGTCGCTCAAGCGCAGGGCGGCCGAGCAGAGCTCCGACGAGCTGCCCGTGCAGAAGCCCGACGTGCGGCGGGTGAGCGTGATCGCCGGCTCGCGGCTCGACCTGCTCGACGCCATGGAGGCGCTGGAGGCCGACAAGCCCGACCTGGCGCAGGCGCTGGTGCTGCGCGACATCGTCCAGCTCGACTACAACGAAGTCGCGGAGCAGCTCGGCATCCCGCTCGGCACCGCCAAGTCGCGCATTCACCAGGCGCGCAAATACGTGCAAGGAGTGCTGGGCGACGACTATCGTTGAGACGCCGCATCTCACCTGCTGAGACGAGTCGCCATTTAGGCCCCCTGGGCAGGTAGAGTCCATTTCAACAACTGAATATTGCTCATCCAGAGGGGTGGAGGGACCGGCCCTGCGAAGCCCCGGCAACCCTCCCGGCTTGAGGCTCGCGACCTGGCGAGGCCGACCGGGACAAGGTGCCAATTCCGGTCTGCGGTCAAGGTGGCCGCGGGCGAAGATGAGGGAAGGCCTCGCTTCATGTCGCTCGACTTTGGTCCTGCAGTCGCTCTCTCCTGCCGCGAATGCGGTACGCGCTACCCCCTCGGTCCCAGCTTCGCGTGTCTGGAGTGTTTCGGGCCGCTCGAGGCGGCCTATTCCTTCGGCGCCGTGACCCGTGCGGACATCGAGTCGGGTCCCGCCAACATCTGGCGTTACCGATCCTTGCTCCCGGTTCCTGCGGACGTCGCCAGTAAACCCAACATGAACCCGGGGTGGACCAAACTGGTCAAGGCCGGAAACCTCGGGCGCAAGCTCGGTCTCAAGTCCCTGTACGTGAAGGACGACTCCGGCAACCCCACGCATTCATTCAAGGACCGCGTGGTCGCCATCGCCGTCGAGGCGGCGCGTAACTTCGGCTTCCGCACGCTTTCCTGCTCCTCCACCGGCAATCTCGCGGGCGCGGTCACCGCCGCGGCGGCGCGGGCCGGGCTCGAGGCGTGCGTGTTCATCCCGGCTGATCTCGAAGCGGCGAAGATCGCCATGGCCCGGGTGTTCGGCGGCAAGCTGATCGGCATCGACGGCACGTATGACGAGGTCAACCGGTTCTGCTCCGAGCTGATTGGCGACCCGCTCGGCGACAAGTGGGGATTCGTCAACGTCAACCTGCGGCCGTACTACGCCGAGGGCTCCAAGACGCTCGCGTACGAGATCGCCGAGCAGCTCGGCTGGCGGCTGCCCCAGCAGATCGTCATCCCCATCGCCTCGGGCTCGCAGCTCACCAAGATTGACAAGGGCTTCCGCGAGCTGGTGCAGCTGGGCCTGGTCGAGGACACGCCGTACAAGATCTTCGGGGCGCAGGCGGCCGGGTGCTCGCCGGTCTCCACCGCGTACAAGGCGGGGCACGACGTCGTGCAGCCGGTCAAGCCCAACACCATCGCCAAGTCGCTGGCCATCGGCAACCCGGCCGACGGGCCTTACGTGCTGGACATCGCCCGGCGCACCGGAGGGGCCGTCGAGGACGTCAGCGACGCCGAGATCGTGGCCGCGATCAAGCTGCTGGCCTCGACCGAGGGCGTCTTCGCCGAGACCGCGGGCGGGGTGACCGTGGGCGTGCTGAAGAAGCTGGCCGAGAGCGGTCGGCTCGATCCCGAGGCCGAGACCGTGGTGCTCAACACCGGCGACGGACTCAAGACACTCGACGCGATCAGCGACGATGCCAAGCCCACGGCCGTGATCCGGCCCTCCCTCGACGCGTTCCGCGCGGCTGTCTGACAACCAGGAAAGGCGAGTTTAACCATGAGCGTTACTGTGCGGATTCCCACCATTCTGCGTACGTACACCGGGGGCAACGCGGAAGTCAGTGGCGAAGGCGCGACTCTTCGTGACGTCCTCGCCAAGCTTGACTCCGACTACCCCGGGATCGGTGCGAGAATTCTGGATGAATCGGGCAAGATTCGTCGTTTCGTCAACGTTTACGTTGGGGAAGAGGACGTCCGTTTCGCCGACGGGCTCGACACTCCAGCACCTGAGGGCACTCAGATCTCTATCATCCCGGCAGTCGCCGGCGGCTGAGTGCCATAGATCACAGTCTCGGATGAAGGCGCCCCCTAGTGGGCGCCTTCTGCTTTTCCAGGCCAAATGAACCTTTCAACGACCTTCCATCCGAAGAAATGCGCTGTTTGTGGATTGACTCTGTTGCCAAACCCCGTGCCACAGGTATGGTCGAGGGCGATCGTCTGGCTGATTTTCCGTTAAGTCAGGCGATTACGGGTCTCGCGGAGGAATGGGCGAGATCTGTGGGCCCAGTAAGAGGAGTCGGAAGTGGCGCAGGGCACCGTCAAGTGGTTCAACGCGGACAAGGGCTACGGCTTCATCGCGGTAGACGGTGGTAAGGATGTATTCGTCCATTACTCAGCGATACTGATGGACGGGTACAGAGCTCTCGAACAGGGGCAGCGCGTCGAGTTCGAGATCACGCAGGGCCAGAAGGGTCCCCAGGCAGAGGCCGTTCGCGCGGTCTGACGCGCCCCACTGGTATGCACCGGCAGGATCACGCGGCAGCGCAGTCCGGGCGAACCTGCCACCTCTCTTTCGTCGACTCGGGTGCGGCGAGCCGCATGGGGTTGGCTCGCCGCACTCCGCTGATGGCCTCCACTCCGTGGAGGCGGGCTCGGTCGCCATTGATGCCGTCGCCTTCCCCCGCTCTGGTCGCTGCGCTCCCGCCGCTCCTCCAGGCGCCGGCGGCTCCCTCGCAGGTGACCTGGGAGGAAACACCCGGCAGGAGGGTTCTCGCTTGCACTCGGCAGGGTAGAGTGCTAAACAGTTCGTTGGCACTCTGTACAGCAGAGTGCCAACGATTCGGATCGGGACGATGGGGTCTGCCGAAGGAGATGCTGACCCATGCCGTCGCGGGCGTCGGCTCGGTCCACGACAAGCCACCCTGCATCTGGGAGGTCTAGCCTTATGGCAGCCAAGATGATCGCGTTTGACGAGGACGCCCGGCGCGGTCTCGAGCGCGGTATGAACCAGCTCGCCGACGCCGTCAAGGTGACCTTGGGTCCCAAGGGCCGCAACGTCGTGCTGGAGAAGAAGTGGGGCGCTCCCACGATCACCAACGACGGTGTGTCCATCGCCAAGGAGATCGAGCTCGAGGACCCTTGGGAGAAGATCGGCGCCGAGCTGGTCAAGGAAGTCGCCAAGAAGACCGACGACGTCGCGGGCGACGGCACCACGACCGCCACCGTGCTCGCCCAGGCGCTGGTGCGTGAGGGTCTGCGCAACGTCGCCGCCGGCGCCAACCCGATGGGCCTGAAGAAGGGCATCGAGGCCGCCGTCGAGCGCGTCAGCGAGGAGCTCTCCAAGCTGGCCAAGGACGTGGAGACCAAGGAGCAGATCGCCTCCACCGCCTCCATCTCCGCCGCCGACCCCGAGATCGGCTCGCTCATCGCCGAGGCGATGGACAAGGTCGGCAAGGAAGGCGTCATCACCGTCGAGGAGAGCAACACCTTCGGCCTCGAGCTCGAGCTCACCGAGGGCATGCGCTTCGACAAGGGCATGACGTCGATGTACTTCGTCACCGACTCGGACCGCATGGAGGCCGTGCTCGAGGACCCGTACATCCTGATCGTCAACAGCAAGGTCTCGGCCAACAAGGACCTGCTGCCGCTGCTCGACAAGGTCGTCCAGTCGGGCAAGCCGCTGCTGATCATCGCCGAGGACATCGAGGGCGAGGCCCTGGCGACCCTGGTCGTCAACAAGATCCGCGGCCTGTTCCGCTCCGTGGCCGTCAAGGCCCCGGGCTTCGGCGACCGCCGCAAGGCGATGCTGAACGACATCGCCATCCTGACCGGTGGCCAGGTCATCGCCGAGGAGGTCGGTCTCAAGCTCGAGAACGCCACCCTCGACCTGCTGGGCCGCGCCCGTAAGGTCGTGGTGACCAAGGACGAGACCACGATCGTCGACGGCGCCGGTGACGCCGAGCAGATCGCCGGGCGGGTCAACGAGATCCGCGCCGAGATCGAGCGCACCGACTCCGACTACGACCGTGAGAAGCTGCAGGAGCGCCTGGCCAAGCTGGCCGGTGGCGTGGCGGTCATCAAGGCCGGCGCGGCGACCGAGGTCGAGCTGAAGGAGCGCAAGCACCGCATCGAGGACGCCGTGCGCAACGCGAAGGCGGCCGTCGAGGAGGGCATCGTGCCCGGCGGTGGCGTGGCGCTGCTGCAGGCCGGCGCCAAGGCGTTCGACAAGCTGGAGCTCAACGGTGACGAGGCCACGGGCGCGGCGATCGTGCGCAAGGCCCTGGAGGAGCCGCTGAAGCAGATCGCGGTCAACGCCGGTCTCGAGGGCGGCGTCGTGGTGGAGCGCGTTCGCAACCTCACCCCGGGTGAGGGCCTGAACGCCGCTTCGGGCGAGTACGTCAACATGTTCGAGGCGGGCATCCTCGACCCGGCCAAGGTGACGCGCTCGGCGCTGCAGAACGCCGCTTCCATCGCGGCGCTCTTCCTCACCACCGAGGCCGTCATCGCGGAGAAGCCCGAGAAGACCCCTGCCGCTCCGGCCATGCCGGGCGGCGGCGACATGGACTTCTAGGTCTCTTCTCGCCGTTCGAACGAAGGGCGGCCCGGGGTTTCCCGGGCCGCCCTTGTACGTTCCAGCACAGATCCGCCGGTCATACGCCGTAGACGGGGACGATGTGGCCGCGGGCCAGGGTGTTGGCGGTGATGTTGAAGCCCACCACCGCCGGGCTGGCGTCGCTGTCCACGCCCAGCTTGTCGACCCCCAGAGCGTGGACCGTGAAGACGTAGCGGTGCGGGGCGCCGGGAGGCGGGGCCGCGCCGCCGTACTCCTTCTTGCCGTAGTCGTTGCGGGCGTGGGCCGTCCCGGCGGGCAGGCCCTTGAACTCAGGGCCGGTGCCCGCGCCACCGGGCAGCTCGGTCACGGAGGCCGGGAGGTCGAACAGCACCCAGTGCCAGAAGCCGCTGCCCGTGGGGGCGTCGGGGTCGTAGCAGGTGACGGCGTAGCCGCGGGTCTCGGCAGGCGCGCCCGACCAGCGGAGGTGGGGCGACTGGTTCTGGCCCGTCATGCCCCAGTCGTTGAAGACGTGGAGGTCGCTCAGCCGCTCGCCGTCCCGGATGTCGTCGCTCTCGACCACGAGCGCGGGGACCGACGGCAGGTATTCGTGTGGAAGCGGTGCTGGCACGGCATCCTCCTAGGTTGAGAGCTGCTTGCCCAGCCATCCTAGAAGCGGCCGTGCCCGCCGCCGGTCAGGTGATCAGTGCGTCGCCGTGCCTAGACCGTCAGCTCGGCGGGCAAGGGCTTGTCGTGCAGGACCGTCAGTGACGTCACCGCTCGGGTCAGCACGACGTACAGCCTGGCCAGGCCTCTGGGCTCGGCCGCGACGATGTCCGCGGGCTCCACGACGATGACGTGGTCGTACTCCAAGCCCTTGGCCAGGGTCGCGGGGACGATCAGGAGGCGGTGCTCCTCGGTGGAGTCCGGGTCCAGCACGGCGTGGGGCAGGTCGGCCAGCGCGCGGGAGACGTCGCTGATCAGCGCGTCCGGGACGATGACGCCGATGGAGCCCTCTCTGGACAGGGCCTCCGCGGCGGCCTCCGTGACCGAGCCGCCGGGGCATACCGTGAGCGAGCCGAGGCCGGGGCGGAGTGAGCGGGGGGCGGCCAGGCCGGGGGCGATGGAGGAGAGCAGTTGGGCGGCGTAGTCGAGGACCTCACGCGGCACGCGGAAGCCGAGCGTCAGCTCCGTCACCTCGCCCTCGCGCTGGCCCAGATGCTCGAGCACCGACTTCCACGAGCTGGTCGACCAGGGGGTCGTGCCCTGGGCCAGGTCACCCAGGACGGTGGCCGAGCCGTTGCGGCAGCGGCGGCCGAGCGCTCTCAGCTGCATCTCGGAAAGGTCCTGGGCCTCGTCCACCACCAGGTGGCCCAGGGATGGAGTGCGTTCCATCAGGTCGCGGAGTTCGTCGAGGAGGGCGGCGTCCGCGGCCGACCATTTGGCGGACTTCCAGCTCCGGTACGGGTTCCGCCAAATGAGCATTTCTTGCTCTTCCGGCGACAAATCGGATTTGGCGGATTTCTCAAGAAAATCCGGGTCGGAGAGCAGGCGATAAAGGACCTGTTCTGGCGTTAGTTTAGGCCAGACCGTATCCACGAGCTGCTTCACTGGTTTCGACCTGGCCACCGCGTCCTGAACCCGGTCGTCGGGCGATTCGCCGCGCTGCTCCATTCGCACGAGCACCATATGAGCCAACCGCTGGGCCAGCGCCGCGCGACCCGGGTTGTACCGCGTGGTGCCGCGCAGGGAGGCCACGATCTCGCGTACCTCGTAGTCGGCCACCCGGTAGCGGTACGCCCCCTTGGTGAACACCACGCCCTCCTCGGGCTTCACGATGTGCAGCCAGAGCGCGCGCTCGAGCACCGCCGCCATCCTGGCGTCGCCCTTCACCGCCGCCACCATGGGGTCCTCCGGCGCCGCGTGCTCGCCGAGCAGCCCGGCGACGGTGGTCTGGTCGACCTTGACCTCGCCGAGGGCGGGGAGCACGGAGGAGATGTACGAGAGGAAGGCGCGGTTGGGGCCGACGATCATGACGCCCGCCCTGGCGAGGCGCTCGCGGTGGGTGAACAGCAGGTACGCCGCCCGGTGCAGGCCCACGGCGGTCTTCCCCGTGCCGGGGGCGCCCTGGACGCACACCGTCTGGGCCAGGGTGGAGCGGACGATCTCGTCCTGGTCCGGCTGGATCGTGGCGACGATGTCGCGCATCGGGCCGGTTCGGGGGCGTTCGATCTCCTCGGTGAGGATCTTCGACGGGCCGATCTCGACGCCGTCGCCGAGCGGCTCGTCCTCGAACGCCGTCAGCGCGCCGCCGTGGTATCCGAAGCGGCGCCGCCGTACGACCCCCATGGGATCTGTGGGGCTGGCCTGGTAGAACGCGCGCGACACCGGGGCGCGCCAGTCGATGACCAGGGGCTTGCTGTGGCCGTCGTGCACGTGGCGGCGGCCGACGTAGATCGTGCTGGGAAGGTCGTCTCCCGCGGCGCGGTCGAGGCGGCCGAAGAACAGCGGCGTGTCCGGATGGTCGGCGAGCGCCGCCACGCGCTGGTCGAGGAGGGCCTGGAGGATCTGCTGCGAGACCCAGTCGCCCGCCGCGTCCGCGGACAACGACTGGGTGTGTGCGCGCATGGCCTTGAGCGCGGCTCTGGACTCGGCCAGGTGCGCCTGTTCGGCGGCGAGGACGTCCGAGGGAAATATGTCGGGGGCCAACTGGTGTCCGGGCATGCGAAAGCGCCTCCCTGGGTGGTGTTCGGAGGTGGTTAAGGCAGCGAATCGGCCAGTCTAGTGGCGACGCCGGGCGGCTTCCAAAGCATTTACCGGCCGCGTCGGCTGGTCCTCCGGGCAGAAGGGCGCGAGGTCACCGCCCCGCCGCTTGGAGGTCGTCCGGGCGGGGTAGGGATGGGTGGTGGCGCGGATTCAGCTGCGTTTTTCGCCGATCATTCCCACGATCGCGAGCTTCCTGCTCGCCGCCCTCTGGGCGTTGTCGGTGTTCGCCGGTTGGGGGCTGGAGGCGTTCTGCGTGCGCGGCGAGTCCGCTTCGACGTGCTCGCAGCGACTTGGTACGGTCTCCACGGTGTCAGGGCTGTTCGCCGTGCTCGCCGCCGGCTGCACGGCGGCCGCCTGGCTCCTCCCGCAGTCCAGGAACGACCCGCGCACCTTCGGGCGGATCATGGGCGCGGGCGTGGTCGCCTGGATCGTCGCGGAGGGCGTGCTGTTCCTGGGCGGCCTGATGGCGCGGTAGGCACCGGCTCGGGCCTCACCGCAGCGAACCCCCCGATAGGCAACTAACTGGAAATACCGAAAAAATCGGGCATATCAGGTGGGTTTGTCGGATCATGGGGGTATGTCGCAGGCGGCGTGATAGTACGCAGGTGAGGGGGGTGGTTCGATTGTCTTCGGCCCGCGGAGTCTCGTGGACGTGAGACCATGCTGAACATGCCTGGTCGCTCGAGGCGAGCGGCCGGGCATCACACCCCGCCGAACACGTCGTCGGCGTCGATGATCTGGTACGCGTACCCCTGCTCGGCCAGGAACCGCTGCCGGTGCGCCGCGAACTCCTGGTCCACCGTGTCCCTGCTGACGACCGTGTAGAACCGGGCGCCCCCGCCGTCGGCCTTGGGCCGCAGCACCCGGCCGAGCCGCTGGGCCTCCTCCTGACGCGAGCCGAACGTGCCCGACACCTGGATCGCGATGGCGGCCTCCGGCAGGTCGATGGAGAAGTTCGCCACCTTCGACACCACCAGCACCTGGATCTCCTTGTCGCGGAACGCCTGATAGAGCCGCTCGCGCTCCTTGATCCGGGTCTCGCCCTTGATGACCGGCGCGTTGAGGTGCTCGCCGAGCTCGTCGAGCTGGTCGATGTACTGGCCGATGACCAGCACCTGCTCGCCCAGATGGCGGCGGACCAGGGCCTCGGTCACCTGCGTCTTGGACGGCGTGGTGGCGCAGAAGCGGTAGCGCTCCTCGGATTCGGCCATCGCGTACGCCAGCCGCTCCTCGTCCGTCAGCGTGACGCGCACCTCCACGCAGTCGGCGGGCGCGATCCAGCCCTGGTTCTCCATCTCCTTCCAGGGCGCGTCGTACCGCTTGGGCCCGATCAGCGAGAACACGTCGCCCTCGCGCCCGTCCTCGCGCACCAGCGTCGCGGTCAGCCCCACGCGCCGACGGGCCTGCAGGTCGGCGGTCATCCTGAAGATCGGCGCGGGCAGCAGGTGCACCTCGTCGTAGACGATCAGGCCCCAGTCACGGGCGTCGAACAGCTCCAGGTGCGAGTAGACCCCCTTCCGCCGGGTCGTCATCACCTGGTAGGTGGCGATGGTGACCGGGCGGATCTCCTTCTTCGAGCCGGAGTACTCGCCGATCTCGTCCTCGGTCAGCGAGGTGCGCTTGAGCAGCTCGGTCTTCCACTGGTGGGCCGAGACGGTGTTCGTCACCAGGATGAGCGTGGTGGCCTGCGCGTGCGCCATGGCGGCCGCGCCGACGATGGTCTTGCCCGCGCCACAGGGCAGCACGACCACGCCGGAGCCGCCGTTCCAGAACGCGTCCGCCGCCTCCCGCTGGTAGGGCCGCAGCGCCCACCCCTCCTGCTGCAGCTTGATCGGGTGGGCCTCGCCGTCCACGTAGCCGGCCAGGTCCTCCGCCGGCCAGCCCAGCTTGAGCAGGGCCTGCTTGACGTTGCCGCGGTCGCTCGGGTGCACGATGACCGAGTCGGCGCCGAGCCGCTCGCCCAGCATCGGCTGGATCTTCTTGGAGCGCAGCACCTCCTCCAGCACCGCCCGGTCGGTGGAGGTCAGCACCAGGCCGTTGACCGGGTCCTTCTCCAGTCGCAGCCGGCCGTACCTGGCCATGGTCTCGGCGATGTCCACCAGCAGCGCGTGCGGCACGGGGTAGCGGCTGAAGCTGATCAGCGCGTCGATGACCTGCTCGGCGTCGTGTCCGGCGGCGCGGGCGTTCCAGAGTGCCAGGGGGGTGACGCGGTAGGTGTGCACGTGTTCTGGAGCGCGCTCGAGCTCGGCGAACGGCGCGATCGCCTTGCGGCAGGCGTCCGCCCGTTCGTGGTCGACCTCGAGCAGCAGTGTCTTGTCCGACTGGACGATCAGCGGTCCATCGCTCACTGGCATGTCTCCGTGGGTTCCGTACGGGGCCTGGCGCAACAGGACCATCGTCTCCTGATCCCGGCTGCCCCGCTCCGAGACTCCAACAACCCGCGAGCCCGGATTAGTCCTTGGGCCGCCCAAGGGACGGCAGACCTCAGCTCCGGTCCTCCAGGTAGCCGGCGAGGCCCAGGAAGAGGAATATGCCGATGCTCAGCGCGAAGCCGAGCCCGAACAGGACCCAGCTCCAGATCACCATCGTGCGCGCGGCCTCGGGCTCCGTGCGGCTCCTGCCGATCGCCAGGCCCGCCAGGATCGCGCCGGGCAGGCCGAGGATGTTGCAGCACGAGACGAGCGCGAGGAGGTTGAGCACGAGTGAGACGATCGCGTTGGCGCTCGGCCCGTCGTTGCGCGGCGGGGGATAGCCGTACCCGTACCCGTAATGCGGCGGCGGCTGCTCGCCGTAAGGCGCGCCATAGGGCTGGTACGGATAGCCCGACGAATCTTCCTGGCTCATGGTCACCTCCAGACACGTCAACACTTATCACGGAATTGAGAGGTGCCTGACCGCAGTGCACGAACTGGCCATGGATCTCGGCCCCAACGGCCGGCAGGTCCCGCCTTCGAGCTAGAGCCGCGCCCGCAGGGCCTTCCTGTCGAGCTTGAGCACGCTCGTGACCGGGACCGAGTCCACGAACCTCACCTCGCGCGGATACTTCACCCGGCCCACCCGCTCGCGCGCCCACTCGATCAGCTCCTCGGCCGTCGCCGACGCTCCCTGCCTGAGCTGGACGAACGCCACGACCTCCTCCCCGACGCGCGGGTCCGGCCGGCCCACGACGCCCGAGATCACCACGTCGGGGTGCTGGTTGAGCGCGTCCTCGACGTCGCGCGGGAACACGTTGAACCCGCCGCGGATGATCAGGTCCTTCTTCCTGTCCACGATGTAGAGGTAGCCGTCGTCGTCCAGGCAGCCGATGTCTCCGGTCCGCAGCTCTTCGCCGACCAGCGCGGTGCCCTCGGGGTCCGGCTCCTGCTCACCCCAGTAACCCTGCATCAGCGAGTCGCCCGAAACACAGATCTCGCCGACGTCACCGATCTCCATCGCCTCGCCGTCGCCGTCGCGGATGGTGATCGTGTAGCCGGGCAGCGGCAGGCCGACGCTGCCTGTCCTGCGCCTGCCCGGCGGGTTGAACGTGGTGACGGCGCTGGTCTCGGTCAGGCCGTACCCCTCGAGGATCTGCACGCCCGGCATCCTGCGTTCGAACTCCTCCAGCACGTCCCTCGCGAGCGGCGCCGCGCCGCAGGTGAGGTAGGAGAGGTCGGGCAGCGGGTGCGACTCGAGCGGCTCGTCGAGGAGCTGCTGGATCATGGTGGGCACGACGGTGCCGTACTGGACGCGCTGCCCGGCGGCCAGGTCGAGGAAGGCCTTCGGCTCGAACCAGCGCATCAGCACCGTCTGCTGCGGCTCCGTGGCGTGCATCGAGGCCACCGAGATGATCAGCCCGTACGCGTGCGAGAGCGGCACGGGCAACAGGGCGCGGTTCTTCCCCTCCTGGTGGGACATGTCCCAGGCGTCCTTGGCCACTTTCCAGAGTCCCCGGTGGCTCAGCATGACGCCCTTGGCCTTGCCCGTCGTGCCGCCGGTATACATGAGCGCCGCCAGATCGCCCGGGTCCCTGGCCACCGGGCCGCGTTCGGCGGCCCGTTCCAGCTCGCCCGTCTCCACATGAATCGGGATGTCGACGGCGGCGGCGCGTACGGTCTCCGCCAGCTCCGGCGAGGTGACGATCGCGGACGCGCCGCTGTCGAGCAGGATGTGCCGCAGCTCCTCGGCGCCCACCAGGAACACCACCGGCGTCACCACCGCGCCCGCGGCCCAGAGCGCCTGGTAGATCAGCGGCACCTCGGGCGAGGTCGCCATCATCACGACCACCCGGTCGCCGGGCCTGATCCCCGCCTCGACGAACCCGCCGCACATCCGGCGTGCCCGTTCGGCGAGCGCGTGGCTGCGATGCCAGACTCCCTCGTAGAAGATCGCGTCGTGGTCGTCGAATCGGCCCCATGACTCCTCGGCCAGTCGGCCCAGCGTCTGCTCGGTCATCACATGCCCAACCTGATGCGATCAAGGTGGCGCAGTCAACCCTTGACTCGCCCCAGTGGACAGGGCTCGGCTGGGGGGTAAATAGCGACAAATCGCCTTTTATGGGTATTCGTGTTTTCTTGCTGGCCTGGATCGTGCGATGGTTGGAGATCTAGGTTCCGTGGGGTCCGCCAAGAGCGATGGAGGGCATGATCGACATGTCCTGGTCAGTGGCTCTGACTGTTACGTTCGCGCGAAACCCCTGTTCGGAGCCGCTTCGTGACGCTGTGCGATCGGCCCGTATTAGCGAAAAAACTTGTTAGGCGAAGATATTTTCTGTAGAAAAGTTTCCAGTCAACCCTGGGGTGACTTTCGTGACCGAAACGCCTGAATCGGGCGAGATCGATCTCGACGACAGAGCGCTCCGCCAGCGCCTCAAAACGGTCTCCGACTTCGTACGGTCGGTCGCCGCGCCGGTCACCAGAGACCTCAACAGGCGGGAGGCGGACGCGCTCCTGCGCTCCTACCTGGAGCCGGACTGCTTCCCCGAGGCGGTGCGCCGGCTCTCCATCCGCCACCTGCTCGTTCTCGTGGGCAAGGAGGAGTCGGGCAAACGATTAGGCGCCATGGCCCTGCTCTCCCGCATGTCCCTGGCCGACGGCGCGATCACCGTGCTGTCGCCCGCCCGTACCGCCGCGGAGCTGCTGTCCAGGATCGAGTACGAGCCGGGCAGGGCGTACCTGCTGCACGACTGGATCGCGGCGAGCACCGACAGGATCGAGCTGGTCAACCTGGCGCGCAAGCTCGCCGAGCAGGGCTCGTACCTGGTCATCACCAGGAACGGCGCGCTCTCCGAGTCGGCCGAGGTGGAGCAGCCGTGGTCCGCGCCCGATCCGGGGGAGCTGTTCGACTTCTGCCTCAGCACGTACGGCGTGCGCGCGAGGCGGCCCCCCGAGGAGCTCGCCCGGGCCAGGGACCTGGCGCTGACCCTGCCGACGCCGGCCGAGGTCGTGAGCCTGGCGCGGGCCGAGGAGCCGGTGGGGGAGGAGGTGGCCGCCTGGTTCGACACCAAGCCGCCGCTGCACGAGGTGCGGGAGGCGGCGGCGCTGGCGTTCCTGCACCGGGTTGCCGAGCCCGTCTTCGAGCAGCAGTTCGCCCGGCTCGAGCAGATCTGCCAGACACATGAGAAGCGCGGTCCCCAGCCGGCCGGGGCTCCTCATCCCTTGATCGGCTCCACTGAGGGGCTGGCCGGCTTCCTGGCGCCGCATCACCGGGGGCAGGTGCTCGCCGAGCTGGCCGGGCGGTACGGGTTCTGGCTGTGGCAGCCGTTGCACGAATGGGTACGGTCGCTGGCCTTGGAGGGGCCCGACGTGTCGGTACGGGCTTCGGAGGGCGTGGCGGTGCTGGCGGCGTACTCGCTGGGGCAGGCCCGCGAGGAGTTCCTCGAGGTGTGGGCACGGGGCGCGGGCGCGGAGCGGCTGGCGGCGGGGAACGCGCTGTCGTACATGTGCGCCGACGACACGCTCGCCCCCGAGGCGCTGAGGCTCGCGCTGGCCTGGGCCGACGACCCCGCTGACCCGCGGGCCACGGCGGCGGTGGTGGCGCTGGGCGGCGGGCTGTCCGTCCGGTACCCGGCCGACTCGCTGCGCCACCTGCGGCGGCTGGCATGCTGCGACGAGCCCGTGGCGAGGGCGGCCAAGGGGGCGCTGGCGCTGCTGCTCAAACAGGCCGCCAAACGCGACGACGCGCACGCCCGCACGCTGATCGCCCTGGCCGCCACTACCGCCACGGGCCCCTGACCTGGCATGGTCCGCGCAGAGGTCAGAGGCCGGCGACGCCGGTGATGCGGTGGAGGGCGAAGCGGTGGACGGCGGCCCGGGTCTCGTCGTACGCGGTCAGGTAGCCGCCCTCCATCCGGGCCGGCTCCAGGATGCGCGAGGTCGCGTTGCCCTGCGAGTCGAGGTAGCCGATCCACACGCGTACGCCCTGCTTGATCGCCTCCTGCAGGGCCGAGATGGTGGCCGTCGCGGGCCCGCGCGGCACCTGGCCGCCCGGCGCTTCGACGGGCTCGCGCCGCGCCAGGTGCGCCGCGTCGCCGGCCCGCAGCGCGCGTACGGCCGCCGCCGCCACCTCGGGATCCAGCCCGTTGCCTGAGGAGACGGTACGGACGGGCGCAGGCCCCTCGGTACGGCGGCTGTCGAGCTGCGAGATGATCACATCGCCGTCGAGCGACTCGGCCACGGGCGCGTACCCCATGGCACGCAGCGAGTCGACCAGCGCCGCCCTGGACGAGCGGGAGGCGATCACGGTGGGGGCCAGCCGGCGCAGCCGCAGCGCGGCGGAGCGCCGGTCGGCGGTGATCTGGTCGAGCAGCGCGGGGTCGTCGCAGCGGATGTACGCGCTGGCGGTGCCCACGCGGATGCGGCCGTGGCGCCTGGCCACGTCTGTCACGAGGTACGACAGCGCCTGCGGCACCGGCGTGGCCGAGTGGCGGGCCAGCATCGACACCAGCTCCTCGCCTCCGTGCCCGGCGTCGAGCGCCCGCCGGATGGAGCTCTCGCTGAACCGGTAGACCGTCGCGCCGCCCTTCGACTCCACGTCGGCGGTGAGCGTCATCCAGCGGTTGAGCTCGCTCGTGAGCGGCCCGGGCGCGACGGCGGTCAGATCGGCCTGGAGCAGCACGTGATCGACGGGCTCGGGCAGCAGCGGCGCCAGCGCCTCCGCCGGCTCGCCGCCCTCGAGCAGCGCCCGCCCATGCGCCGACAGCGCACCCAGCCCCGTCACGCCCACCTGCTCGGCCTCCCGCAGCGCGAACTCGGTGAGCCGCTCCCGCAACGGCCCCCGGCGGCGCGGTTGCTCCCACGCCAGCCGTTCGAGCACGGAGTCCCGTGCGGGCGCGAGGCCCGGCGCGGCGGCCAGCACGCCCAGCGTGGCCGCCCTGACTCCGGGCGCGGAGGCGCGGCGCAGGTCGGTGTGCAGGGCGTTGAGCGGCCTGTCACGCTCATCCCGCTCTCCCACCAGGCCGGGCACGCGGTCCATGTGCAGCCACGTGGTCGCGAGCGTGACCCACCGGTCGGCGGTCGCCCTGACCCGCCACAGGTCGTAGCCGGAGGTCGGCAGCCACTCGCCGTCCACGCCGCCGCCGGCCGCGATCAGCCCGGCCGCGTACGCGACCTCGATGACCAGTGCCGCCACCCACTCGGGCACGTCCAGCTCGCCCGCCGTGCGCTTCAGATCGCGCACGCCGAGGCCGCCGGTACGCAGCACGCCCGGCGGATCGACACTCCACCGATCGCAGAGCTCCTCGACCGACCTGACGAACGAGAACGCCTGCCCGGCCGCCGTTCGATCGGCCAGGTCCTTGTCACGCGTGGCGCCTTCGAGCGGCGGGGGAACGGCCAGCAGGCCGCGGTGCACCCGGCCGCCGCGCAGGTAGAGCCCCACTTCGCGGGGAAGCGTCACGCTCTCCTCGCCCGTGGCCGCCAGCAGCCCTCGGGCCAGCAGCTCCTCGATGGGCGAACGGGCGGACGCCACGCGTACCTCGCGCCTGGCGTTGGGCACGCGGCCGGTCGGCGGGCCCCAGGCGAGCTGCTCGAGAGCGCCCCTGGCCTCCGGCGAGACGGACTCGACGAGTGCGGCGGGCTCGGCCAGCGCGGCCGCCAGCCGTTCCTTGCCGGAGCCCCGGGTGTCCGGCGCGATGTCGTCGGCCATCTCGTCGAGCTGCTCCGGCGGGTGGTGCCGGAACGCGTCAACCGCTCTGGGCCCCAGCCCGGCCGGGTCCTCGAGCACCTTGCGCACGCCGGGGCCCAGCTCGAGCGCGTCGTCGGGCCCGTAGACCAGCGCCAGGTCGCACAGCCTGTCGAGCGCCGCCGACAGCGCGGGCTCGGCGTCGCCCCCGCCGCCCGCCGTGCCGGGCTCGCCGCCGGCGGGCAGGGCCGCGCTCACGAGCTCGCGCAGCCGTTCCTTGGCCACCGGCCCGTCCTGTACGGCCAGCGTCTCCACGACGGCGAGCGTGAAACGGTCGAGCCGGTCGAGCACCCTGCCGATCGCCGACGGGCTGCCCGCCCGCGACGCCAGCCCCTCCAGATGTGCGGGCACCGGAGTGATCAGCTCGGGCCGCGCGGAGACGAGCGCCCGTAGCTGTTCGTCGGTGCGCCCCCTGATCCACTCCGTGAACTCCATCGTTGCCATGGTATGTCCCCCCTGATTGGGGCAGCATTGCTAGACGTGATAGAGCGCGCGGACCAGCTCGTGCTGAACTACGTCTCCAGGGCGGCCGATGCCGCCCACGGCGTGCTCAGGGCCGACCAGCGGCTCGACTTCGCCAAGCGGCTGCGGGCCAGGATCGAGGTAGAGCGGCGCGGCAGCCAGAACGCCCGCGAGGTGTCGAAGGTGCTGGCCAGGTTCGGCGACCCGGTGGCCCTGGTGGAGCGGGAGGCCCGCAGGCTCGCCGAGGCGGGCGTCCCCACGAAGCGCGACCCGGCGGCGGGCGTCGCCGGGGCCGCGGCTGAGACGCCGCCACAGCGCGCCGCGGCGCCCGAGCAGCGTCCGGGGACGCTTGAGTCGGGGTCGGCCCTGCGCCAGGAGGCGGGCTCCACGATGCGTTTCCCCACGATCGTGGACGACGGTGACGTGCCTCCGGGCGTGCAGGCGTACCGGAGGATCGCTCAGGAGAGTCTCGGCAGGCGGCCGGGCCGGGGGCTGCCGTTCGCGGGACTGCGCAGAGTAGCCATGCGCAGCGCGAACCCGATGGCGACCGGCGGCAGGGATGCCAGGACCATCGTTAAGGAGCACTCGCGCGAGACCGCCGCGATGGCCATCCTCGTGGTGGCGGCGTTGCTGCTGCCGTTCGACCTGCCGCCGGTGGCGATCTTCGAGGTTCCCGTGCTGGTGTGGGCGGCCGGTGCGGTGATCGTGCTGTTCAGCGAGAGCTGGAACCTGCGTGACAAGCTGCTCGGGATCGGCGCGCCGCTGCTCGGCTACTCGGTGGGCGGCGTGCTCGTCGGGGGCCTGCGGGTGGGGAGCGAGCCGGGGCTGCAGGCGTTCTTCACGCAGTTCTACGACGTCAGCGGCACGATGTTCATGATCGGGACCGGGCTGGGCGTGGTGTGGCTGGCCTACCGGCTGCTCGACGTCAGCTGACGGGCGCGGGGCTTGGCAGGAGGCCGACCGCCAGGCGTACCCAGGCGGTGACGAACTGGTCCTTCTCCGCGTAACCCGGCAGCTCGCCCACGGTCTCCTGGAACAGCCGGTAGTGCACCACGGCGCCGCCGAGCACCGCCGAGATGCCCGTCCAGTCGAGCTCGACGTCCTTGTACTCGGGCTGCGCCCTGAACCAGGTCACGATCGCGTCGAACATGGGCTGCAACAGCCCCTCCCGCACCACGGCGACCAGCTCGGGGAACTGGCTGAGGTCGCGGAAGAACACCCGCGTCAGCTCGGACTCCTCGCGCACCTTGGCCAGCCCGGCGCGGCACACGTGGGACAGTCGCTCCTCCAGGTCCACCGACGCTTCCATGGCGCTCAGCTCGGCCAGGCTCTCCGCCACCTGGCTCCTGGTACGGCTGGCGTGCTCGTTGATCGCCGCGGCCAGCACCTCGTACTTGGACTTGAAGTGCCTGTAGAGCCCCCCGGCGCCGGGGGACAGCCCTGAGGCGGCCTCGATCTCCGCCACGGAAGTGGCGGAGTAGCCCCGCTCGGCGAACAACCGCAGGGCCTCATCGATGATCCGCTCACGGGTTGATCTGGTCATGTCTATCCTGTTACCTCCGCATAGAGAGTAGTCGTTACTGCAAGTAGCGGGGGCTGCGGTCATGGAGCGGCACGCCGGATCAGACCCGCGAGCGCGGAGCCGATGATCAGCCAGACGACCGCGGCGAGGCCGTAGTTGACCAGCGTCGTCCAGCGCGGGTCGGCGAGCTCGAACAGGTTGGCCAGGCCCAGGGCCAGCGACGCGGCGAGCGACTCCACGAACTGGTACCAGGCGTTGGCGGGGTTGGCCTTGAACACCGTGAACACCGCGTACAGCACCACGACCAGCGCGGCCAGTCTGGAGGCGACCTTGACCACGTAGGCCAGGGCCGACACGGTCCGGCTCCAGAGCGTCACGGTCGGGCCGCCCGGCCTGGCGGGCCTGTGCGGGCGGGGCGGGGCGGAGGAGGCGACGAGCCGGTCTCCGACATGTGGCGGCTTGGGGGTGTCAGTCACAGCCGCTCCTCTCCGATAAGTAATTCCTTTCATCCCATTCCTACGGTCCCACAACAAGGGGTGTCAGAGGGGGGCGCCGTTACGTGTGCTTGGGTGCCGTTTGGCATCCTGCACATGTGACGACTTCGGTGGGATTCGACCTTGACATGACATTGGCGGACACGCGAGAGGGTATCGCTGCTGTTTTCGACGAGCTGGCCGTGCGTTTGGGGGTTCCCATTGACTCCGCGGCAGTGGTGAGCAGGCTGGGGCCGCCGCTGGAGGTGGAGCTGGCCAACTGGCTGCCTGCCGAGGAGGTCGCGGCGGCCGCCGACCTCTATAGGGAGCTGTATCCGGAAATGGGGGTTCCGGTGCACACGGCCATGGCGGGGGCGTACGACGCGATCGAGGCCGTACGCGCCCGCGGCGGCCGGGTGATCGTGGTGACGGGCAAGAACCTGCGGGACGCCATCGGCACGGTCAAGCTCCTCGGCCTCGCCGTGGACGAAGTGGTCGGCTCGGTTTTCGGTGCTGCCAAGGGTTCGGCACTCGCGCGGTTCGGCGCGGCGGCTTATGTTGGTGACCATGTCGCGGACATCGAGGCGGCACGTGCGGGCGGCGCCGTGAGCGTGACAGTCGCGACCGGCCCTTACACGGTGGGAGAGCTGCGTGAACACGGAACAGATGTGGCGCTGGCCGACCTGACCGAATTCGCCACCTGGTTCGCCGGTTGGCGCAAGCATGATGAACTCCGGTAATTGTTCGGGATTTACCCGGTCGCCCTGGCGCGCTCAGGGGCATAACCTACATCCATCCATCTTTTCGACTGTTTGAACGAGGTCCTCCTGTGCCGAGTGGCAAGGTCAAGTGGTACGACGCCGACAAGGGTTTCGGCTTCCTCACCCGCGACGACGGCGGTGAGGTCTTCGTGCATTCATCCGCGCTGCCCACCGGTGCTGCCCCGCTCAAGCCCGGCCAGAAGGTCGAGTTCGGGGTGGCAGAGGGACGTCGTGGCCAGCAGGCGCTCTCGGTGCGGATTCTGGAGCAGCCGCCGACCCTGGCCAAGACCAAGCCCAAGGGCAAGCGGAAGAAGCCGGACGAGATGGTCGTCATCGTCGAAGATCTGATCAAGCTGCTCGACGGCGTCTCGACCTCGTACCAGCGGGGCAAGCACCCGGACTCGGCGCACGCCAAGAAGATCGCGCAGGTGCTCAGAGCCGTCGCCGACGACCTCGACGCCTGAGGAGGCCACGCCTTCGGCCGCCACAGGCGCGCATCCGACGCCGCGCATCGCACTCCGCACCCGCGCCGCCGCGTCGTGCCTGCGCCGCGTCGGCGGGTCGGCTGTGCTCGAAAGGGCGGCTCAGCCGTTGGGGTTGGTGAGGGGTTTGGTCGGGTCGAGGGTGTCGGCCCGCTGCGGGTCGCGCCCGCCGGCCTCGGCGCGTTCCCTGTGGAGCTTGGCGTCGGTCGCGCGCACGCGCTTCCGCCTGGAGATCAGCAGCCAGCCGAGCGCGGCCGTCAGCGCGACGGCCAGTGTGACCAGCCCCGCCAGGCTGCTCTGGCTCAGCGACAGCACCAGCCCGACCAGGCCGCCGAACACCCAGGCGAGCTGGAGCACCGCCTCGACCACGCCGAACGTGGACGAGCGCACCTCCTCGCCGATCTCCCGCTGCACGATCGCGTCGAGCGCCAGCTTGCCCAGCTCCTGCGCGAAGGCCGTGACCAGCGAGATGGCCAGCGCGGTCCACAGGCCGAAGAAGATCGCGCTCACGATGCTGGTCACGACGGTCACGGCCAGCGTGACCAGCACGATGACCTGCGGAGCGTGGTTGCGCGTCCAGTTGGCCACGGCGGCGCCGACCAGACCGCCCAGCCCGGCCGCGGCCGCCAGCAGCGCGATCGTCTTGGGGATGTCGAAGAACGGGTCCTGCGCCCCCGCGGCCAGCCAGGGCACCGCCCTGTCCTGCACCAGGAACAGCAGGAAGAACAGCAGGAACCCGGAGAAGACCCGGAGCGCCACGTTCGCCCAGACGGCCTCGGCGACGGCGGGGCCCACCTTGAGCAGGGTGCGCCACCGGGGCGCCGCGCCCTCCTCCTCCAGGTCAGGTGAGTCGATGTGGCGCGGCAGGCGTACCGCGACGACTCCGAGCAGCAGGAAGCCCACCATCGCGACGCGCAGCACCATCGCGCTGCCCAGCCAGGCGGTCAGCCCCGCGCCGATCGGCACCGCGATTCCCGCGGAGACCAACGTGAACAGCGCCACCCGCGCGTTCGCCGACACCAGCGTGATGTCGGCGGGCAGCACGCTCGGCATGATCGCCGCTCGCGACACGTTGAACGCCTTCGACAACACCAGCACGCCCAGCGCCCCGATGAACAGCGTCGGCAGGTCGCCAGGCCCCACCGCGGCGGCCATCGCGAAGCAGAGCAGCCCCCGCCCGAACAGCGTGCCCGCCATCACGTAGCGCCGCCCCGACCTGAACCTGTCGAGTATCGGCCCCACGAAGGGCGCGAGCAGCGCGAACGGCAGCATGGTGATGACCAGGTAGAGGGCCACCGAGCCGCGGGCCTCGCCCACGGGCACGCCGAAGAACACCGTGCTCGCCAGCGCCACCGTGACCAGGGCGTCGCTCGCGCTGTTGCCCGCCGACAGCTCGATCAGGCGGCCCAGCCCGGTGCGGTCGGCGCCATTGGCGTATGTGAGGCGGCGCGTCGCTTTGCCGACTTTTCGCGCACCTTTTGCCGTGGCCCTGCTCGCCCTGGCCGTGCCGCTGGCCGTGGCCCGGCTCGCGCGCGCAGTCGCCCGCCCCGCGTCGGCGACGCCGCGCGCCACCCGCCGCGAGACCTCACGTGCCCGGCCCCAGCCTCCCTCCACGCCTACCAGTCTTACCCGATTAGTCCGCGATCTCGGAGCCGGATCCCACGTTGTGGGCGTCTCAGGTCCGCCCATGGGTGAGAATGAAGTGTGAGCGAACAGCACCTTTCGGCGGAGGCCGCCCGATGAGCCGCACCAGGGCCCGCGTCTCCGCTCCCGACCAGGCCTGTGTCGCCGCGGTCGATCTGGCGCGCGCCGCGGCAGAGGAGCTCGCGCGTCCGGGGGAGCCCGGCGAGCACCTCGGCTTCGAGAGCGAAGGCGACCGGATCGTCACCCACTACTTCGCCTGTCTCGACAAGGCCTATCGCGGCTGGCGCTGGGCCGTCACCGTCACGCGCGCCTCGCGGGCCAAGAAGGTCACGGTCAGCGAGGCCGTCCTGCTGCCCGGCTCCGGAGCGCTGCTAGCGCCCGAGTGGCTGCCGTGGAGCGAGCGGCTGCGCCCCGGCGACCTCGGCGTGGGCGACCTGCTGCCGAGCCCGGAGGACGACGACAGGCTCACGCCCGGTTTCACCGACACCGACGACGATGCCGAGCAACAGGCGGTTTTCGAGTACGGCCTGGGCCGGGCCCGTGTGCTCTCGGCCATCGGCAAGGACCGGGCGGCCAGGCGCTGGCACTCGGGCGAGCACGGGCCGCACACGCCGATCGCACACGCCGCTCCCGCGCAGTGCTCCACCTGCGGCTTCTACTGGCTGCTCGCGGGTGGCTTGCGGCAGATGTTCGGGGTCTGCACCAATGAGTACGCGCCGGACGACGGCAAGGTCGTGGCCGCCGATCACGGCTGCGGCGCCCATTCCGAGGCCGCCGTGCTGCCGCCGACCGTCGAGCAGGCCATTCCCATCCTCGACGACCTGGGCTACGACCTGATGGAGGAGGAGGCGGCGGGCTCGGTCGACGAATCCGCCACCGAAGAACTCGGCCACTCCTGATCGCGAAGGCCGCTACCCTACGCCTGGCCTCAACCTCTCAATCAGGATCGTGATCGATGACGCTCGACAACTCTGGCACCTACGGCACTGACCGGATGCGAGCCGCCGTCCTGTCCGCGTGGACGGCCTCGCCCGCCAGGTTCCGCGAAGACGCCAACGCCGAGGAGGACTTCGCGCTCGGCGGCTACCGCGACCGGCTGATCGTCGAGCTCGCCCAGAACGCCGCCGACGCGGCCCTGCGTGCGGGCGTGCCTGGGGTGCTGCGGTTGACGCTCGAGGGCGACGTGCTGACGGCCGCCAACACCGGCGCCCCGCTCGACGCCACCGGCGTGGAGGGCCTGTCGACGCTGCGGGTCTCCGGCAAGCGCGACGAGATCGGCGCGGCGGGGCGGTTCGGCGTCGGGTTCGCGGCGGTGGTGTCGGTCTGCGACGAGCCGTCCATCGGCTCGCGCGGGAGCGGCGGGGTCCGCTGGTCGCGTGCGGAGACCTCCGCCGCGGTGTCGGAGATCCCCGCGCTCGTGGGCGAGCTGGCCGACCGCTCGGGGCACGTTCCGCTGCTCAGACTGCCGTTCGACGCGCCGCCGCTCGACGTGCCCGAGGGTTTCGACACGCTCGTACGCCTGCCGCTGCGCGACCAGACCTGCGTCGAGGCGGTCCGCCGCATGCTGGCCGAGACCAGCCCGGCGCTGCTGCTCGGCATGCCGGCGCTGGAGAGCATCGAGATCGACCTCGACGGGTCCGTACGCACCGTGGCCGCCGACGGCTGGCACGTCGTGTCGGAGTCGGGGGAGTTCACGCCCGAGGAGGTGAGCCGGCTCTTCGCCGACCGGCCCACCGAGGAGCGCGCCCGCCCCTACTGGTCACTGCGCTGGGCGGTTCCGGTCACCGGCAGCGGCGAGCCGGGGCCGCTGCCCGCCACGGTGCCGCCCGTCGTGCACGCGCCCACGCCCAGCGACGAGCCGCTCGACCTGCCCGCGCTGCTGATCGCGTCGTTCCCGATGGCCACCGACCGGCGCCACTTCGCCAAGGGGCCGCTGGCCGACTTCCTGGTCGAGCGGGTGGCCGACGCCTATGTGCGGCTGCTGCGGGAGCTGCCGCGCACGCCCAAGCTGCTCGACCTGGTGCCGTCCCTGATGGGCAAGGGCGAGCTGGACGCCAGGATCCGCCGTGCCGTGCTGGCCAGGCTGCCCTCGACGCCGCTGCTGCCAGCGCTGTCCGCGCCCGCGCCCGCCGTGCAGACGCCGTCTTTCGCCGACGCCGAGGTCTACGAGCCCGACGCCGAGTGGCGGGTCGAGCACCCCGCGCGCGAGCCCGACGGCGACGGGTGGGTGGTCGCCGGCCGTGAGGCGGCCGTGGTGCCGTCCGGCACGGGCGAGCTGCTTGCGGCGGTCGCCGACTTCGTGCCCGGGCTGCTGCCCGCCGGGTGGCCCGCCAGGCACCCGGCCATGGCCGCGCTGGGCGTGCGCCGGGTCGAGCTGGCCGACGTGGTCGATCTGCTGTCGGGCGAGGCCGTCGAGGCCCGCGAGCCGTCGTGGTGGCGTTCGCTCTACGAGGTGCTGCCCGCCGACGACCCCGAGTCGCTGGGCGCGCTGCCGGTGCCGCTGACCGACGGCCGGCTGGTGCGCGGGCCGCGCGGCACGCTGATCATCACCGACGGCGGGGCGGAGCTGGACCTGACGCCGCTGGGGCTGCGCATCGTGCACCCCGAGGCGGCCCACCCGGCGCTGCTCAGGCTGGGGGCGGCCGAGGCGACGCCGCGTACGATCCTCGAAGACCCGCTGACCAAGGCCGCCGTGGCGCAGTCGCTCGACAGCCCCGACCCCGAGCCGGTGGCGCGGGCCGTGCTGTCGCTGGTGGAGGCGTCGGCGCTGGCGCCGGGGGAGGCGCCGTGGCTGGCCGAGCTGGCCCTGCGCGGCGCGGACGGCGAGCTCTACCCGGCCGGGGAGCTCATGCTGGCCCACGGGGCGCTGGCCGGGCTCCTGGAGCCTGACACGCATCTCGGGGTGGCCGCTGCCGAGCTGGAGGAGGAGTACGGCGCGCGGGTGCTGGCGGCGGCGGGCGTGCTCGACGGGTTCGCGGTGGTGCACGAGGCCGACGTGCTGCTTGACCACGACGACTGCGACCACGACCTCGACGGCGAGGACGACTGGCTCGACCACGTGCTCGACCTGCTGCCGGAGCTCGACGTGCCGCCGCTGGTGCCGGAGTTCGTGGCGGTGCGCGACCTGGAGCTGGTGGCCGACTGGGCGGCCGCTCTGGAGCTGCTGACCCGCCCGCCGCTGCGTGCCGCCCTCCACCCGCTGCGGGTGGCCGGGGTGGAGGTGCCCTCCTATACGGCGTGGTGGCTGGCCAACCACCCGGTGCTGGGCGGACGCAAGCCCTTGGCGCTGCGGCTCCCCGGGGCCGACCCGCTGCTCCAGGGCCTGTACGAGGACGCGCCCGCGGGCCTCGACGAGACGGCCCTGTCCATGCTGGGCGTCCGCACGACGTTGTCGGAGCTGCTCGCCTCGCACGGCGGGCCCGAGGAGCTCCTTGACCTGATGGCCGACGACTCCGTCGAGGTGGACCGGGCGCAGCTGCGCGCCCTGTGGATCGCGCTGGCCGCCGTGGATCCTTCTCGAGTGGCGCCGCCGTCCCGGGTGCGTGCGGTGCTGGAAGGCGCCATCGTGGTGGCCTCCGCGGACGACGCCGTGGTGGTGGAGGCGCCCGACCTGCTGCAGCTCGTGGCCGGCCGGCCGCTGGTGCTGGCGCCGTACGATCTGGCGGAGTCGCTGTCGGAGCTGCTGGACCTGCCGCTCGCCGGCGAGCTGACGTCTGGCGAGGTCACCTCGCAGGGGCAGGTGCGTTCCGTGCCTGCTGAGGTGCTGGCCCTGCTGCCCACGGCGCCCTCCACCTATGTGGAGCACGAGAAGCTGCTGGTGGCCGGGGTGGAGTGCGCCTGGCGCTTCTTCGAGGGCATGGTGCACTGCACGGGGCTCGACGGCCTCGCGCGCGGCCTGGCCTGGGCGACCGGCCAGTGGAACGACCGCCTCGCGGTGGCGGCCCTGCTGCGCGACCCCGCCTCGGTGCCCCTCCTTCTCGCCGAGTCCGACCTGTCCTGACGACGCGGTTCCTGCCCCGGCGCTCCCTTCACGGGCGCAGGGGCAGCTCGTCGAGAATCGACTCGGCCAGCTTCGCGGCGGTGGGCCCGTAGCGGTGGGCCAGCGAGTGGAACAGCGTCTCGGCGCGGATCGCCGGCCAGTCGGCGGGCAGGTGCTCGGCGGGGAGATGCGGGTCCTGGCGTACGAGCTGGAGCCAGTCGGTGTGCAGGAGCAGCTGCCTGGCCAGGTCGTCGGCGGCGGGGAGCGGGTGCGGCGTGTCCCAGCGGTCGAGGAAGGCCCGGTAGCGTGCGGCGATCTGATCGGTGTCGAACGCCCGGCGGACGAGGTCGGCCGACTCCGTCGGCTTGAGCGCCCGAGCCTGGAGCACGGTGACGTTGTCGCCCAGCCCGAGCGGGGCGAGCGTCGCCTCGATGTCCTTCGTGCCCGGCGCGATCCACAACCCGCCCTGCAGGAGCCCGAATCCGGCCCAGATGAGCTGGGAACGCAGGTCATGGCGGGTGCTGCGCTCGCTGCCGGGCAGGGAGAAGCCGACGAGCGTCCAGGTGCCGTCCCAGCCGCGGTTGACCGCGCCGGTCTCCCAGACCCGCCTGCGCCCGTCGTCGAGCACGTCGACGGCGTGCGGGGTCAGCCCGAAGTAGACCTTCTTGCCCTGGCGGTGCCTGGTCAGCAGGTCGCGCTTGGCCATGCGGGTGAGCGTCGAGCGCACCGCCTCCTCCGAGACGCCCAGGCGGGCGAAGACGTCGATGACGCTGCCCGAATAGACCGCAATGTCACGCCCCAGCACGTAGATGCCCAGAAAGCTGAACATCAGAGACTGGGGGCGCTGCGACGGAAGCAGCGGCTGGTCCTCGAGCTCCACAGGCAAGAGCTTGAACTCCTCTCCACCGTGTGAACGGTGGAGATTCTTCCCGTCACCCTCAGGTGCGGGGGTTCGCGCTTCACCGACCCGGGCAACCCCGAGTCTCCACGCGCTGTCACCGCCGTTCCGGCGGCCTTGCTGTACCGACAAGGACACGATCTCCCGATGGGCTTGGCTATCGCCTTCCCGTTCGATCACTCGAACCATACCCACAGTGGCCGAGATAGTGCAAGAAGTTACGGTCAACGGCACGCTCGCGCCCCAGGGGGCACTCACGCGGGCCTTCACCTCCCGCCTAAAGGACTCTGCTGAGAAATTCACCTATCAGGCCGAAGCGTGACTGTCTGTCGCGCATCGTTGTGGTGACCGAGTGGCTGGCCGGATGCGGGGAAGCGCCGGGTCCGCTCTTTGCCGATGACCGTTTCGCTGAGGCGTTTTGCCGTCGGGGTCGTCCCGCGATCTCCCCTGGAGCGCTGGCGCTGGTGTCGATGTTGCAGTATGCGGAGGGGCTGACCAACCGGCAGGGCCGCTGACCAGGTGCGGGCCCGTATGGCTTGGAAGTTCCTGCTCGGGTTGGAACTGGACGATCCCGGATTATGTTGGGCAGAACTTTGACCGCAGTCATGAAAGTGACTTACATTCAGGGGGTCGGCAGAAGCCTGAGGTGTTCGGGGTGAAATAGATGGATTTGTCGGGCAAGGTGGCCGTGGTCACCGGGGCCGGGCGCGGCCTCGGGCAGGCGTACGCGCGGGCTCTGGCCGCCGCCGGCGCGGCGGTCGTCGTCAACGATGTGGACGCCGAGGCGGCCGCCCAGGTGGCCGGCGCCGTCGCCGCCGCGGGCGGCAGGGCCGTGGCCGAGGCGGGTGCGGTCGGCGGGAGTGAGGTCGCCCAGCGGCTCGTGGAGACCGCGGTCAAGGAGTTCGGCCGGCTCGATGTGATGGTGACCAATGCCGGGATCCTGCGGGACCGGGTGCTGTGGAAGATGTCCGATGAGGACTTCGACAAGGTCGTCGAGGTGCACCTGCGCGGCACGTTCACCTGCGCCCGCGCCGCCGCCGTGCGCATGCGCGAGCAGGGCGAGGGCGGCCGCCTGATCCTCGTCTCCTCGCCGGCCGGCCAGCGCGGCAACTTCGGCCAGACCAACTACGCCGCCGCCAAGGCCGGCATCGTGGCCATGGCCCGCACCTGGGCCATGGAGCTCGCCCGGTCGAACATCACGGTGAACGCCGTCGTCCCGGTCGCCGCGACCGAGATGACCAGGACGATCCCCGTCTTCGCGCCGATCCTCGAGGAGGCCGAGCGCACCGGCGTGCCGCTGCCCGCATGGCTGCGCAGGGACGAGGGCCTGGGCACGGTCGAGGACGTCGCGGGCCTGATCACGTTCCTCGCCTCGGACGCCGCCCAGGACATCACCGGGCAGGCGATCGGCATCGGCGGGGACCGGCTGGCCCTGTGGGCGCACCCGAAGGAGAAGGCGGTGGCCCTCGCCGACGGCGGCTGGAGCGCCGACGCGATCGCCGCGCAGTGGCGCACGGGCGTGGGCGCCGACCTGGAGACGTACGGCATCCCCGCCCCGAAGGGACCCTCGTCGTGAAGCTCGATGAGCTGGTCGCGATCGACGTCCACACCCACGCCGAGGTCTCCAGGGACGGGCACGGCTCGCTCAGCCCGGAGCTGTTCGGCGCCTCCGAGGAGTATTTCGGCTCCCACCAGCGGCCCACCATCGCGCAGCTGGCCGCCTATTACCGGGAGCGGAAGATGGCGGCCGTGGTGTTCACCGTGGACGCCGAGCACGCCACCGGCCATCCGCGCATCTCCAACGAGGAGATCGCCGAGAGTTGCAACGAGCACGCCGACGTGCTGATCCCGTTCGGCAGCGTGGACCCGTGGAAGGGCCGGGCGGGCGCCAGGGAGGCCCGCCGTCTGGTGGCGGAGCACGGCGTGCGGGGCTTCAAGTTCCACCCCAGCATCCAGGGCTTCTCCCCGAACGACCCGATGGCCTATCCGCTGTACGAGGTCATCGAGGAACTGGGCGCGATCGCGCTGTTCCACACCGGTCAGACCGGCATCGGCGCGGGCGTGCCAGGAGGCGCCGGCATCCGGCTGAAACACTCCAACCCGATGCTGGTCGACGACGTCGCCGCGGACTTCCCGCACCTGAAGATCATCCTGGCTCATCCGTCGTTCCCGTGGCAGGACGAGGCGCTCGCCGTCGCCACCCACAAGCCGTCCGTCCACATCGACCTGTCCGGCTGGTCGCCGAAGTACTTCCCGCCGCAGCTCGTCCGCTACGCCAACTCGCTGCTCCAGGACAAGGTGCTGTTCGGCTCCGACTATCCCGTGATCACCCCGGATCGCTGGCTGGCCGACTTCGCCAAGCTCGACATCAAGCCCGAGGTCCGCCCCAAGATCCTCAAGGACAACGCCGCCCGCCTGCTCGGCCTCACCCCCAAGGAGCTGCCATGACCACCATCGCGAACGGCCTGGAGGCGCTGAAGGGCCTCGCCGGGAAACACCTCGGCCGCAGCGACTGGCTGGAGATCACCCAGGACCGGGTGAACACCTTCGCCGATGCCACCAACGACCACCAGTGGATCCACGTCGATCCGGAGAGGGCGAAGGACGGCCCGTTCGGCGGCACGATCGCCCACGGCTACCTGACCTTGTCCCTGCTCATCCCGCTGTTCAACGAGCTGCTCGACATCCGGGGCGTGCAGATGAGCATCAACTACGGGCTGGAGAAGGTCCGTTTCCCGAGTCCGGTCAAGGTGGGCGCCAAGATCCGCCTGGCCGCCACGGTGGCCGAGGTCGAGGACGTGCCGGGGGACGGCGTGCAGATGCTGCTCGACTTCACCGTTGAGATCGACGGCGTGGCCAAGCCCGCGTGCGTCGCCCGCGCCGTCTACCGGCACTACGCCTGACCCTCCGGACCTGGGGAGGCTTGCTCATGCGGAATGCGGGCATCGGTGGCTGGCCGGCCCGGCGGGCACTGATGACGCCGGATCGCACGGCCTTCGTCTTCGGCGAAAGGTCCCTGACGTACGCGGAGGTCCACGAGCGGGTGACGAGGCTGGCGGCACGGCTGCGGGACAGCGGCGTGCGTGCCGGGGACCGGGTCGCCTACCTCGGCCCGAACCACACCGCGTTCGCCGAGACGATGTTCGCCACGCACCTGCTCGGCGCGATCTTCGTCCCGCTGAACTTCCGGCTCGCCGCGCCCGAGATCGACTACATGCTGGGCCACTGTGGCGCGAAGGTCCTGATCCACTCGCCGCAGTGCGCCGGCGTGGTGCACGCGCTGACCGGCCTCCCGGCCCTGGACGAGATCGTGGCGCTCGACGACTACGAGAGCTGGTGCGCGCAGGGCGACCCCACCCCGATCGACGTGCCGGTGGCGCTGGACGACCTCGCTCTCGTCCTCTACACGTCCGGCACCACCGGCCGCCCCAAGGGCGCCACGCTCAGCCACGCGAACCTGGTGTGGAACACGTTCAACATGCTCATCGGGGTGGACGTGGCCGGCGACGAGACGACGCTGGTCAGCGCCCCGCTGTTCCATGTCGCGGCGCTGAACCAGACGCTGCTGCCGACCTTCGCCAAGGGCGGCCGCTCGGTGATCATGCCGTCGTGGGACGTGGACGCCTGCTTCGACCTCATCGAGAGGCACGGCGTGACGTGGATGTTCGGGGTCACCACGATGTTCGCCGCGCTCGCCGGCTCGCCGCGCTGGGCGGGTGCGGACCTGTCCTCGGTGCGCACGCTGATGTCCGGGGGAGCGTCGATACCGCCCGCGCTGATCCGCGCCTACCAGGAGCGGGGGCTGGTGTTCTGCCAGGGGTACGGGCTGACCGAGACCTCGCCGGGTGCCACCTTCCTGGAGGCCAGCCAGAGCGAGCGCAAGGCCGGCTCGGCCGGTGTTCCGGTGTTCTTCGCCGATGTCCGCGTCGTCCGCCCCGACCTCACCGACGCCCGGATCGGCGAGCCCGGCGAGGTCCTCATCAAGGGCCCGAACGTCACCCCCGGCTACTGGGACGATCCCGCCGCCACCGCCGCGGCATTCGCCGGGGACGGTTGGTTCCGCTCAGGCGACATCGCCACCCTCGACGAGGAGGGGCACCTGTACATCGTGGACCGGGTCAAGGACATGTACATCTCCGGCGGCGAGAACGTCTATCCCGCGGAGGTCGAGTCGGCGCTCTTCGAGCACCCGGCGGTGGCCGAGGCAGCGGTGGTCGGCGTCCCTGACGAGAGGTGGGGGGAGACCGGTCGCGCGTTCGTGGTCACCCGCCCGGGGCACGCCGTCACGGGGGAGGAGCTTCGCGACTTCCTCCAGACCCGTCTGGCCAAGTACAAGATCCCGCGATACGTCACCTTCGTGGAGGACCTGCCGAAGACCGGCTCCGGCAAGATCCAGAAACTCAAGCTCCGCGACCTGTCACTTCCCTAGTGGGGTGGCACGTCCGACAGGGCCGTCCGGCAGCGGTTGAGGTAGGCCTCCAGGTCGCGGCGCTGCCGCGGGGTGAGGCCGGAGAGCATCCGCTCCTCCAGGGCCCCCATGGCCTCGTCGTGGGTCGCGAGCAGCTCACGGCCCGCATCGGTGAGGCTGATCAGCATGGCGCGGCGGTTGTCCGGGTCGCGGCGGCGGGCGATCAGGCCGCGCCGCTCCAGCGTGGTGATCATGTCGGCCATGGACTGGGCGGTGACGAAGGAGTTGCGGGCCAGCTGCGCCGAGCTGAGCCCGTCCCGCCGGCGCAGCACGGTGAGCGCGGTGTACTGCAGCGCGGTGATCCCGGCCGGCTTGAGCAGCTCGTCCATGTGGGACCGCGCGGCGAGCTCGACCTGCTTCACGACGTACAGCAGCGACGGGCGCGGGCCTGCCGTGACCGTGCTGTCCGTGGTGTGCGCCACGTTCTCTCCCTGGCCCTCGACAATCAGGTTTCCTGATTATGCAACACCCTCTTGCCAGCACCGTAATTCAGGCGTAATTATCAGGAAACCTGTTGGTCGCGGTGGTGTGACCAGGATCAACGCGGTGCGGCGTGCGGTCGCATCGGGAAGGTGGGCGGGCTATGACCGACTCCGCAGTTGAGAGCGTCCCGAGCGTGAGCCGGCCGCGTGCCGAGCCGGGCAAGCTCTTTGTCGGCGGCGCGTGGTGCGAGGCGAACGCCAAGGGCAGGAGGGACGTCACAGACCCGTCCACCGCGAAGGTGATCACCACCGTCGCCGAGGCCGACGCCACCGACGTGGACGCGGCGGTCGTTGCCGGGCGCGCGGCCTTCGGCGCGTGGGCGCAGACGACCGGTCGCGAACGCGCCCGCATTCTGCACCGCGTCGCGGACCTGATCAGGCGGCGCGAGGACGAGCTCGTCGCGGTGGAGAGCGCCGACGTCGGCAAGCCGGTGACCCTGTGCCGCGCCGTCGACGTGGCTACGACCGCCGAGATCTACGAGTACTACTCGGGGCTCGCGCAGACCATCGAGGGCGCGACCCGGCAGATCCCGATCCCCGCGCACGCCTACACCCGCCGCGAGCCGTTCGGCGTGGTCGGCGCGATCACCCCGTTCAACTTCCCGCTGATCCTCAGCAGCTCGAAGATCGCGCCGGCGCTCGCCGCGGGCAACGTCGTGGTGCACAAGCCGGCGGAGGAGACCCCGCTCAGCGCCCTGCTGATGGCGGAGATCCTGGCCGAGGCCGGCGTGCCGGACGGTGTGCTGAACGTGGTCACCGGCGGCGCCGAGGCTGGCGAGGCACTGCTGCGCCACCCGAGCGTCGACAAGATCGCCTTCACCGGCTCGACCAGGATCGGCCGGTACGCCGCCGGTACGGCAGGAGAGGCCCTCAAGCCCGTCACGATGGAGCTCGGCGGCAACGCCGCGCAGATCGTGTTCGAGGACGCCGATCTCGACAAGGCGATCGGCTCGGTCATCAAGGCCTTCGTCTTCAACACCGGCCAGTTCTGCATGGGCGGGCCGCGCCTGCTCGTCCAGCGCTCGCTCCACGACACCGTGCTGGAGATTCTGGCGGGAGCCGTCGCCGGGGTGCCGGTCGGCGACCCCTTCGATCCGGCGACCGTCGTGGGGCCCATGGCCGCCGAACGGCACCGCACCAAGGTCGAGGACTATGTGCGGCTCGCCACGGAAGAGGGCGGCCGGGTCGTCGTCGGAGGCGAGCGCCTGGAGCTCGGCGGCGGCTACTACTTCAGGCCGACCGTCATCGCCGGCCTGAGCAACGACTCCCGCGTCGTCCAGGAAGAGATCTTCGGCCCCGTCCTGACCGTCCAGCCCTTCGACACCGAGGACGAGGCCGTGTCCATGGCCAACAGCACGCCGTACGGGCTGGCCGCGGGCCTGCAGACCACCGACCTGGCCCGTGCCCACCGCGTGGCGGCGCGGCTGGAGGCCGGCATCGTCTGGGTGAACGACTGGGCGATGCTCGACCCCGCGATCCCCTTCGGCGGCGTCAAGCAGTCCGGCCACGGGCGGGAGTACGGGCCCGAGGTGCTGGAGTCGTACACCAAGGTCAAGTCCGTCGTCATCTCCCTCGCACCCTGACCGGGAAAGGAACCGCCATGACCACCACTGCAGCGGCCGTCGTCGAGTCCGCGGGCGCGGGCTTCCATCTGAGCGAGATCGAGCTGGCCGATCCGCGGCCGGACGAGGTGCTGGTCCGGATGGTCGCCGCCGGGATCTGCCACACCGACCTGGGCGTCGCCGCCGGCGGCCTGCCGTTCCCGCTCCCCGGAGTTCTCGGGCACGAGGGCGCGGGCGTCGTGGAGGCGGTCGGCTCCGCGGTGACCCGGGTCAGCCCCGGCGACCAGGTGCTGCTCTCCTTCACCTCGTGCGGGAGATGCGCGAACTGTCGTGACGGGCACCCCGCCTACTGCGCGGTCTGGCTGCCGCTGAACCTGCTCGGCGGCGCCCGCGCGGACGGCTCGCCCACGGTGACCAGGGACGGCGCGGTGATCGGCGGGCACTTCTTCGGCCAGTCGTCCTTCGCCAGGCACGCCCTGGTCGACGAGCGCAGCCTCGTCAAGGTGCCCGCCGACGCGCCGCTCGAACTGCTGGCGCCGCTCGGCTGCGGCGTGCAGACTGGCGCCGGGGCGGTATGGAATGTCCTGCGCCCCCGCCCCGGCGCCACCCTCGTCGTCACCGGGGCGGGCGCGGTCGGGTTGTCCGCGGTCATGGCGGCCCGGCTCACCCCGGCCACCCGTGTCATCGCGGTCGACCGCGTCCCGTCCCGGCTGGAGCTGGCCCGCGAGCTAGGCGCCACGCACACCGTCGACACCGGGACCGCCGACCTCGCGGACGCGATCTCCGAGATCACCGGCGGCCAGGGCGCCGACGGCGTGGTGGAGACGACCGGCAACCTGGCGATCGCGGCCGCGGCTGTCGCCGTACTCGCCGCCCGCGGCACCGCGGTGCTGGTGGGCGCACCGCCGTTCGGCTCCTCGGTCCCCGTGGACGTCAACTTCATGCTGCCGGGCCGCAAGGTTATGGGCCTGACTCTGGGCGACAGCGAGACGGAGTCGCTGATCCCGGTCCTCGTGGAGCTCGTGTCCGCCGGGCGGTTGCCGATCGACCGGCTGATCAGGCACTACAAGTTCGAGGAGATCCAGCGCGCGGTGGGCGACATCGCCGCCGGCGACACCATCAAGCCGGTCCTGCGGTTCTAGGGACATTCGGTTTCCGGCATCCGGGAAACGACGTTCCGCGATCTGCATACCCGAGGTAACCATCGTTCCCATCAGGGATTATCCGAAGGAGCCGTCCGATGTCGAGCATCCCCCGCGACCAGTGGTACGTCGCCGCGTACGGGCGCGAGATCGGCCAGGAGTTGTTCAGCCGCACCGTCTGCGGCGAGTCGATCCTGTTCTGGCGCACCCGCGCCGGGACCGGGACCGTCACCGCGATGTCGGACCGTTGCGTGCACCGCCGCTTCCCGCTGTCGGAGGCACCCAGCCGGCTGGTCGACGACCAGGTGGTGTGCGGCTACCACGGCTTCACCTACGGCGCCGACGGGGTCTGCGTCGCCGTCCCCGGCCAGACCCGGGTGCCGCGCACCGCCCGGCTGAAGAACTACCCGGTGGTTGAACAGGACTCGTTCGTCTGGGTCTGGATCGGCGATCCCGCCGAGGCCGACGCGGCACGCATCCCGCGGGCGCCCTGGCTGGTCTCGCCGGACTACACCACGGTGTCCGGGATGGAGCCGCTCAAGGCGCGGTTCGAGCTGCTGGTGGACAATCTCCTCGACCTGTCGCACGAGACGTACCTGCACGGCGGCTACATCGGCACCCCCGAGGTGGCCGCCACCCCGATCACCACCGCGGTGGACGAGGCGGCTGGCGTCATCCACGTCAGCCGCCACATGGACGACGCCGAATGCCCGCCCTTCTACGCCAAGTCCACCGGCCTGACCGGGCGCATCATGCGCTGGCAGGACATCGAGTACACCCCGCCGTGCCTGTACAAGCTGCACTCGCGCATCGCCCCGCTCGGCGTCCTGCCGAACGAGGACGGCAGCGATCCCGGCGCCTTCCACGTCGAGGTCGTCTACGCCATCACCCCCGAGACCGAGCACACCACCCACGACTTCTGGGCTGTCGCACGCGACTTCGCCCTCGACGATCAGGGCGTGTCGGACTTCCTGGCCGAGCAGAACCGCACAGTCGTGCTGCAGGACGTGGCCGCCCTGGACGTGCTGGAGCAGGTGATCGACACCGAGCCCCCGGGCTACCAGGAGCTGTCGATCAACATCGACACCGGCGGGCTGGCGGCCCGCCGTCTGCTTGCCGAGCTGGCCGGGCAGGACGGCCCCGCCGCGGTGCACCGCTCATGATCCCCATCCAGCCGGTGCTCGCCGGTCGCGAGGTGCTCCGGGTGATCTGGCTGCCGGGCAGCGACCTTCTGCTGGGCACCTGCCACTGCGGCGCGACACACGTGGCCGAGGGCCCGGCCGAGGTGTGGGAGTGGCTCCTCGCCCATCCCGTCGGCCACATGGCCCCTTCCACGGACGAGGCTCCCGATCCGGCCGCCCTGTCCACCGCGGGAGTCACACGATGACCGGCGTGCAGCCCGGGGGCCGCGGGACGGCCGGTGCCGGTCCGCAGGTCGAGCGCAAGCTGGTCGTCCACGGCCGTGAGCAGGTGGCCGACGGCGTCGTCGCTCTCGACCTGCGTGACCCGGCCGGCGCCGAGCTGCCCGCCTGGACGCCCGGCGCGCACGTCGACCTAATTCTCGCCGACGGCCTCGTTCGTCAGTACTCGCTGTGCGGCGACCCGGCCGACCGCATGACGTGGCGCATCGCCGTGCTGCGTGAGACCGGCGGCCGCGGCGGTTCGGCGTTCGTCCACGACGAGCTCCACCCCGGCACGACGATCCTCGCCCGCGGCCCTCGCAACCACTTTCCCTTCCACTCCGCTCCGCGCCACCTGTTCATTGCGGGAGGGATCGGCATCACCCCCATCCTGCCGATGATCGCCGTCGCGGGCCCGCAGTGGAGACTGGTCTACGGCGGCCGCACGGCCACGTCCATGGCCTTCGCCCGCGAGCTCCAGGCGGCTCATGGCGACCGGGTCGTCCTGCGGCCGCAGGACGAGCACGGACCGCTCGATCTCGACGCCATCCTGGCGGACGAGCCGCCGGATGCCCTCATCTACTGCTGCGGTCCCGCGCCGCTGCTGGAGGCCGTCGAGCAGCGCTGCGCCGACCGGCCGAGCGGCACGCTCCGCATGGAGCGCTTCACGCCCAAGGACCCGGGCGCCCCCGTCGTGGCAGAGTCCTTCGAGGTCGAGCTGGCCGTCACCGGCCGCACCCTCACTGTGCCCCCGCGGCAGTCGATCCTCGAGGTCGTGGAGGAGGCGGGCGTGCCGATCCTGTCGTCGTGCCGCGAGGGCACCTGCGGCACCTGCGAGACCACCGTGCTCGCGGGCGAGGTCGACCACAGGGACGCCCTCCTCACCCCGGACGAGCGGGCGGCCAACGACACCATGTTCATCTGCGTCTCCCGCGCCGCCTGCCCCAAACTGGTGCTCGACCTCTGACCCCAGGAGCCGCCGATGCCGATCCCCCGCGAGGTCAGGCGGCGCAGGTGGTGGCGGAGGCGGGGACCTTGCCCTCCAGCACGTACGCGTCCACCGTCCGCAGGACGCAGGCGTCGCCGGTCAGGTACGCCCCATGTCCCTCGCCCTCGTAAGTGACCAGCACACCCGTCTTGAGCTGGGCCGTGAGCCGGGTCGCCCACTGGTACGGGGTGGCGGGGTCGCCCCTGCCGCCGATGACCACGATGGGGCCGGAGCCGGTCGCGTCGATGTGCCTGGCCGCGTCGTCACCCCGGACCGCCCAGTGGGCGCAGGGGGCCGAGCCCTCGGCCGCCAGGATCGGGAAGGTCTTCTCCACCCGGTCGTTGATCTCGGCGGCCTCGGCGGCGGTGAGCCGCTCGGTGGTGTCGGCGCAGCTGATCGCCTGCATGCTCGTCATCGACGTCGTGTACGTCCCGTCCGCCTTGCGCCCCGTGTACGAGTCCGCCAGCGTGAGCAGGGTCCGGCCGTCGCCCTTGATCGCCGCCGCGGCGGCCTGCTCCAGCACCGGCCAGGCGGCCTTGGCGTACAGCGGGGTGATGACGGCGAGCTGGGCCAGCCCGTACGTGAGCTCGCGGTCCCCCACCTTGAGCGGCTTGGTCTTCAGCCCGTCGAGCAGGCCCTCGACCGCCCTCTCGACGGCGGCGGGGTCGGCGCCCAGCTCGCAGCTCTGCGCCACGCAGTCCTTCGCGAACGCCCCGAACGCCTGGTGGAACCCCTCCGCCTGCGTCACCGCGCGGTCCTCCCACGTGACCGTGGGGTCGAAGGCGCCGTCCAGGACGAAACGGCCGACGTTCTTGGGGAACTGGGTGGCGTACACGGCGCCCAGGTGCGTGCCGTACGAGAAGCCGAAGTAGTTGAGCTTCTTGTCCCCGAGCGCGGCCCGCAGCAGGTCGAGGTCCTTGGCGGCGTTCACGGTGCCGACGTACGGCAGGACCTTGCCGGAGTCCTTCTGACACGCGGAGGCGAACTCCTTGGCCAGCCGGTCGCCGTCGGTCCGCGCCGAGGCGTCGATGAGTTTGCCGATCTGGCCGCCACACTTGACGCCGGAGCTGCGCTCGACGCCGCGCGGGTCGAAGCTGACCAGGTCATAGCGGGTGCCCAGGTTGCCGAACGCCCTGGAGGCCTGTGCCAGCGTGTCCACGCCAGACGCGCCAGGACCGCCGAAGTTGAAGACCAGTGAGCCCAGGCGGTCGCCGGTGGCCTTGACGCGGATGAGCGCGAGGTCGATCTTCTCGCCGTCCGGCTTGGCGTGGTCGAGCGGGACCTGGAGCTTGCCGCACTCTATGCCGGAAGCCGGGGCGGCCGGCTTGCCGTCCGCGCCGAGCAGGTCGGTGCACATGCTCCACGCGACCGTACCCGGGTCCTGGACGGGAGCCTCGCCGCATCCGGCGAGGACGGCCGCGCCCAGGAGGAATGTCACTATGGCCTTCTTCATGCTGACAAGCATGATCAATCGGGGGTCCGCCTAGGTAGTGGGCCGAAACACCACTTGAAGATGACTAATGTCAATTCCGGCGCGGCCGGCGTACGAACCAGATGCCGAAGAACCCGAACCCGATCCCGACCAGACAGGTCCAGATCCACCACGTGTGCTCCGGGGCGGGGCGGAAGATCAGCAGGACGACCAGCGCGACGGCCCAGAGCCCGATGCCCACGGCGATGGCGTCGGTGTCGTTGGTCTTGATGGGCTCCGGATCGGGATGCCACTGCTGCTTCACGTTGTCCAGCCTAGCTTCCAATCGGGTCTCGATCTCATTACTGACTCTTTCCGCAGGTCACCGCGACTGTCACTCTTCGCGCGTGAGTGACACTCGTAACGCAATAGATCGTTTCTTCGCAATCTCCGCAAGAGGTTCAACAGTCTCCCGTGAGATACGCGGCGGCCTGGCCACGTTCTTCACCATGGCCTACATCGTGGTGCTGAACCCCATCATCATTGCCAACGGCACGGACGTGCAGAAGCAGGTCATCGGCGACGGCACGACGCCCAACGTGGCGCTCGTCGCCGCCGGGACGGCTTTCGTGGCAGGACTGCTGACGATCCTCATGGGCGTCGTCGGCAGGGTGCCCTTCGCGATGGCGGCCGGGCTCGGGCTGAACGCCTTCGTGACCTTCAACATCGCCACGGTGATGACCTGGGAGGAGGCCATGGGCCTGGTCTTCCTCGAAGGCGTCATCATCGCCGTCCTGGTGCTGACCGGGCTCAGGACGGCGGTGTTCCACGCCATCCCGGCCCAGCTCAAGACCGCCATCAGCGTCGGCATCGGCCTGTTCATCGCGTTGATCGGCTTCGTGGACGCGGGCTTCGTGCGGCGGGTGCCGGCCGGGCCGCCGCTGGAGATGGGCATCAAGGGCACGCTGACCTCGTGGCCGATCTTCGTGTTCATGGTCGGGCTGCTCGTCACGGCGGCGCTGGTCGCGCGGAAGGTCAAGGGCGCCATCCTGATCGGCATCGTCGGCACCGCCGTGCTGGCGATCATCGTCGAGCAGTTCACCAAGTCCGGCGCGTTCTCGGCCAAGAACCCGGACGGCTGGCAGCTGAACGTCCCAACCATCCCCAAAGAGATCTTCGGCTTCCACAACCCGCTCACGCTGTTCACGGAGTTCGACCCGTTCGGCGCGTTCAGCCGGGTGTCCGTGCTCCTGGCCGTGCTGTTCGTCTTCACCCTGCTCATCACGGACTTCTTCGACACGATGGGCACCATCGTGGGCGTCGGCCGCCAGGCGAACCTGGTGCAGGAGGACGGGACCCTGCCGCGTACCAGGGAGATCCTGCTCGTCGACTCGATCGGCGCGGCGGCCGGCGGCGCCGGCTCCGTCTCCTCCAACACCACCTACATCGAGTCGGCCGCCGGCGTCGGCGAGGGCGCGCGCACCGGTCTGGCCAGCGTGGTCACCGGGTTGCTGTTCCTCGTGGCGATCTTCTTCGCGCCGCTCGTCACGGTCGTCCCGTACGAGGCCGCCGCGCCCGCGCTGGTCGTGGTCGGTTTCCTGATGATGACCGCGATCCGCGAGATCGACTGGAACGACTACGAGATCGCCATCCCGGCGTTCCTCACCATCGTCGTCATGCCGTTCACCTACTCGATCTCCAACGGCATCGGCGCCGGCTTCATCAGCTACGTGCTGATCAAGGCCGTGCGGGGCAAGGCACGCGAGATCCACCCGCTGCTGTGGGGGGTCACGGTCCTGTTCGTCCTGTACTTTGCGATCGGGCCGATCCGGGCGCTGTTCGGAGTCTGAGTACGCGGGAAGGAGCCGCCCTGCGCGTGCGGGGCGGCTTCGAGGTACCAAGGAGGCAGCCCGATATTTGATTGGGGAAATATCTTGAGATGCCGTATAGTTAGCAAAGGTAATGACACATGCTAACCAACACCCAGCACAAGACAGACCTGCGCAGCGACGCAGGCCTGGCTTCAGCCCTGCGCGTCTCACTGGCAAGGCTGACCAGGCGCCTACGACGACAGGCGGCAGCCCACCCGCTGACTCCCACACAGTTCGCGACGCTCGCCGCAGTGGAACGGCATTCCGGGATAACCCCCGGCGAATTGGCCGAGCTCGAGAAGGTGCAACCGCCCTCGATGACACGCGTGATCGCCGCGCTCGAGGAGCGCGGCCTGGTGTCGCGCTCCCCGCATCCGACCGACCGGCGGCAGGTGACCGTGAGCGTGACCGAGGCCGCCCAGAAGCTGCTGAAGGAAGAGCGGCGCCGCAAGGAGGCGTGGCTGACGCAGCGGCTGAAGGAGCTCACGCCGGAGGAGCGGTCGATTCTCCGGCAGGCGGCACCGATCCTGGAGAAGCTCAGCAGGATATAGAGCCCGAAGAACCCAAGACCGGCATGTTCCGGTCTCTCAAGGTTCGTAACTATCGCATGTTCGCAGCCGGGGGCATCGTCTCCAACGTCGGCACCTGGCTGCAGCGCACCGCCCAGGACTGGCTGGTGCTCGATCTGACCCACGGCAGCGCGGCGGCGCTCGGAACGGCGACCGCCCTGCAGTTCCTGCCGATGCTGCTGTTCGGGATGTTCGGCGGCGTGCTCGCCGACCGCTACACCAAGCGGCCCATCCTCATCGCCGCCCAGTCGCTGATGGCCGCGCTGGCGCTCACCATCGGCGTGCTGACCATGACGGGCGCCGCCCAGGTCTGGCACGTGTACGTGATGGCGTTCCTGCTCGGCCTGATCTCCTGCGTCGAGGTGCCGACGCGGCAGGCGTTCGTGGTCGAGATGGTCGGGCGGCGCGACCTGCCCAACGCGATCGCCCTGAACAGCTCGATCTTCAACCTCGCCCGCGTGGTCGGGCCGGCGCTGGCCGGTGTGCTGATCTACGTGCTCGGCGGCACGGGCCCCATCTTCCTGATCAACGCGCTGACCTTCGGCGCGGTGATCTCGAGCCTGGTCTTCATGAGGTCGTCCGAGCTGAACTCCGCCGCGCCCGTGCCCCGGGCCAAGGGGCAGCTCCGCGAGGGGCTCCGCTACGTGATCCAGCGCGAAGAGCTGCTCATGCCGGTGCTGCTGATCGGGTTCGTGTCGATGTTCTCGCAGTCGTTCTCGATGTCGATCGCGCTGATGGCCCGCGAGGAGTTCGGCGCGGGAGCGTCCTCGTTCGGACTGGCCTCCAGCATGTTCGCGGTGGGTGCGCTCGGCGGCGCCCTGCTCGCGGCGCGGAGGGCGCGGCTGACGCGGAAGCTGCTGATGGCGGGGGCGCTCGGCTTCGGGCTCTTCCAGATCGCCACCGGGCTGGCCCCGTTCTACCCCGTCTACCTCTTGCTGCTGATCCCGACCGGGATCGCGCTGATCACCATCAACACGGCCGCGAACGCCAGCGTTCAGATGGCCACGTCGCCGGACATGCGGGGGCGGGTCATGGGGATCTACATGCTGGTGTTCACCGGCGGGGCTCCGCTGGGCGCGCCGCTGATCGGGTGGCTGTCCGAGCTGGGCGGTCCGCGGATGGGCGTGATCCTGTCCGGCGTGCTGGTCCTGGTCGGCACCGGACTTGCGGTGCTGATGACGCGGCTGATCAGCTCCCGGGTCGCCAGGCCGTCACTCGCCGTCGCCTGAGCCCGGCCCCTGAAAGGGGGCCCGGGGCGGTGGCGGGGGAGAATCGGGTGGCATGAGGCTCTTTGCGGCGCTGGTGCCGCCCGACGAGGTGCTGGACGAGATCTCGCACGCGATCGCCCCGTACGTCGGGCAGGTGCCGGGGCTGCGCTGGCCCGACCGGGCCACCTGGCACATCACGCTGGGCTTCTTCGGTGAGGTGCCCGAGCAGGTGCTGCCCGAGCTGGAGGTGCGCCTGGCCCGCGCCGTACACCGCTACAGCGTGCTCGACCTGGCCTTCGAGGGCTTCGGCGCCTTCTCGTCCGCCCGCCGGGCCAGGGTCTTCTGGGTGGGCGTCACCGGCGACTCCATGACCAGGCTGGCGGACTCCGTCAAGGCGGGGGCGCGGCGGGCCGGAGCCGTACAGACCGATGAGAAGCGGTTTCACCCGCACCTCACGCTCGCCCGGGCCAAGACGGAGACGGACCTCCGCCCGCTGGTGGAGTCGCTGTCCGGGTTCAGCGGCTCGCCGTGGCGGGCGGAGCACGTCCATCTCGTCCGCAGTCACTCCGGGCCTCAGGTGAGGTACGAGTCACTCGCCGAATGGGCGCTGGCACCCGCGGGCGAGAGCTAGGCTCCAGGTCGTGGATCGTCCTCGCCCGTGGCTGCTGCCCATCGTGCTCGGCCTGCTGCTGCTCATCGTCGTGATCGGCGCGCTGCTCACGTGACTTACCAGGCGTAGTCCTCAGGGGCCGTCTTGTGACCCGGGAAGATCTCGTCGAGCCGGGCCAAAGTGGCCTCGTCGAGGTCGATCTCCAGGGTGCGCAGGCTGCCCTCGAGCTGCTCAAGGGTGCGCGGGCCGATGATCGGCGCGGTGACCGCCCGCTGCTTGAGCAGCCAGGCCAGGGCCACGTGCGCCGGGTCCTCGCCCAGCTCGTCGCAGAGCTTCTCGTACTGCTCGATCTTGTCGCGGTGCTTCTCGAGCTGCGTGACCATGTGGTCGGCAGCCGAGCGGCCCTTGTCGATCTTGCGGAGCACGCCGCCGAGCAGGCCGCCGGCCAGCGGGCTCCACGGGATCACGCCGAGGCCGTAGTCCTCGCAGGCCGGCAGCACCTCCAGCTCGACCGTGCGGGTGAGCAGGTTGTAGTGGGACTGCTCGCTGACGAGGCCGTTGAAGTTGCGCCTGGCGGCCGACTCCTGGGCCTTGGCGATGTGCCAGCCGGCGAAGTTCGAGGAGCCGACGTAGACGATCTTGCCCTGCTGGCGCAGGACCTCCATCGCCTCCCAGAACTCCTCGAACGGGGTGTCCCGGTCGATGTGGTGCGCCTGGTAGATGTCGATGTAGTCGGTCTGCAGGCGCTTGAGCGAGGCGTCGCAGGCTTTGCGGATGTGGAGCGCCGAAAGCTTCTGGTCGTTGGGCCAGTCGCTCATCGGGCCGTTGAGCTTGGTTGCGATGACGGTCTTCTCCCGGCGGCCGCCGCCCTGTGCGAACCACCGGCCGATGATCTGCTCCGTGATGCCCTCGCCCAGCTTCCATCCGTAGACGTCGGCCGTGTCGAAGAAGTTGATGCCCAGATCAAGGGCCCTGTCCATGATCGCGAAGGAGTCTTCCTCCGAGGTCTGCGGGCCGAAGTTCATGGTGCCGAGGCAGAGCGGGCTCACCTGGAGGCCACTGCGTCCGAGGTTGACATAGTCCATGGCTCAACCCTAAAGAGCTGGAGTGCACTCCAGGCCATACACTAGGTCCATGATCTCGAAAGGAGCGCTGCGGGAAACCCGCGCTTCATGATCGCATTACTCCGCACGGCCGTGCCGCTCTTCCTGGCGATGATCGCGGGCACGGTCGGCTCGCTGGTGGTCACCTCGGTGCTGGGCAAGCATGACACCGTGACCCTCGCCGCGTTCGCGGTCGTGACCGCCGTGCTCAATCCGGCCGGCGCCGCGGTCCAGGGCGCGCTGCGCGGGCTCGGGCCGTTCATCGCTCCCTACCGGGACGACCCGGCGGGGGCCGTGCCGATCGTGCGGGACGCGCGCTGGCTCAGCCTCGCGACCGGCGCGGCCGGCGCCCTCGCCGTGATCTGCGTGCCGCTGCTCGCGAGCGTCACCGGAGTGCCCGGCGAGGTCGTGCGCGAGATGGGCCTGCTGCCGTACCTCCTCGCGGTGCAGCTCCTGGTCTTCGCCTCCACCGGCGGCTCGAGCACCATCCTGATCGCGCTGGGGCGCAGCCGTAGCGTGCTCTGGCCGACGCTGGTCTCCGGCATGCTGCTGAGCGTGCTGACCGTCGCGCTGGTGCCGCCGCTGGGGCTCGACGGGGTGGGCCTGGCCTGGGTGATCGCGGGCATGGCGGCGGCGGGCGTGGCCACCTACAGCGTGCGGCGCGCGCTCGGACGGGCCGTCGGGCAGGCCAGGCCCAGGGTCGGCGAGATCGTCAAGCTGGCGAAGGTGAGCATCCCGCTGGCCGGCACCGTGCTGATCAAGTTTGGTGTGCTGGGGGTCGTCACCTTCGCCGCGAGCACCACGAACACGCGCGACACCGCCGCCCACGCGGTGCTGACCACGCTCACCGGCTTCATCATGCTGGCCTCGCTCTCCATCGCCCAGGCGGCCGTGCCGGACGTGGCCCGCGCCTGCGACGCGGCCGAGGCGCGCCGGGCCAACCGGAGTGCGGCGCTGCTCGCCATCGCAGGGACGCTCGTCGGCGCCGGCTTGCTGCTCGGGTTCGGGGACCGGCTGCTGGTGCTGTTCAGCGACGACGCCGCGGTGCGGGACCGCGTGCTCTCGCTGCTGCCGCTGATGCTGCTGTCGTCGGTGCTCGACGGGGCCCAGGCGGTCCAGGGCACCGGACTCACCGCACTCAAGCGCTCGGCGTCGAGCCTGGGCTACTTCGCGATCGGGTACGGGCTGCTGGTCGTGGCCGCCGTACCCGTGGCCAGGACCTGGGGGATCACGGGCCTGTGGGTGGCCGTGACGGTGGCCAACGGGCTGCTGGTGGTGCTGCAGGGCACCGGCTTCCACCGCCACAGCGCCAAGGTGGGCTCAGAGGATCAGAACCCCGGCAGCCAGCAACGCGAGCGGGAGCGTCGGAAGCCGGCACGTGGGGCATGATGTCCGGGTGGGGGATGTCGTGTTCCGGGCGTCGGGGGCTGTGGTGGCGGCGGCCTGCCTGCTGCTCGCCGTTCCCGCCCAGGCGATGGCGGACGATGGCGAGGACCAGGTCTTCACCTTCAAGGATCCCCGGATCACCGAGTCGAGCGGCCTGGCCGTCTCGCCGACGCATGACGGCGTCTACTACACGCACAACGACAGCTCCGCCGCCCCCACCTTCTACGCCGTTGACGGCAAGGGCCGGACGAAAGCCACCTTCCGGGTACGAGGCGCCCAGGCCAGGGACTGGGAGGCCATGGCGGCGACCAAGGATCCGGCGACGGGGCGGGGCGTGCTCTGGTTCGCCGACATCGGCGACAACCTCGACGGGGCGTGGCCGGACGTCTCCGTCTACCGGGTGATGGAGCCGCAGACCCTCAAAGACGCGACGCTGCCCGCGACCCGCTACCGCTTCCGCTACGCCGACGGCGGCCGCAACGCCGAAGGCATCATGGTCAACCCTCGGACGGGCCGCCTCTACGTGGTGTCCAAGGAGTTCTCGGGGTCGGTCTACGCCGCGCCGAAGAAACTCCGCACCGACAAGACGAACATCCTGCGCAAGGTGGCCTCCGCCCCCCTCATGGCCACGGACGCCGCGTACGCCCCCGACGGCTCCTCTTACGTCATCCGCACGTACTTCTCGGCCACCCTCTACCGCCCGTCTGGCGAGACGATCGCCAAGGTGTCGATGCCGGAGCTGAAGCAGGCGGAGTCGATCGCGTACACGGCCGACGGGAAGGCCCTCCTCACGGGCACGGAGGGCTCGCGCAGCCCGGTCTACCGCGTCCCTCTCCCCGCCGGCGCCACGCCCACCCCGTCCACCTCTGCGAAGACCTCGATCCCGGCCACTCCTGCGGCCGCGGACACGGGTCAGGCACGTGCGGCGGAAGGCGGCTTCACGGCCAAGAACATCCTGATCTGGCTCGCCGCCGCCGCAACCGCCCTGGGCACCATCACCTTCATCGCCCGCCGCACCCGCTGACGCGGTCACGGGACGAGGAGCCCCCAGTACAGGGCCCAGGGGATGAACAGCGTGCCAGCGACCGCGACCATGCGCACCCTGGCCGAGGCCGTACGCCACCGGGAGAGACAGGTGATCACGGCGACGGCGGCCACGGCGGCGAGCAACTGGGAGGCGAGCCAGGTGACGGGGCGGCCGAGCAGCATGGGGCCTGTCGTGACGCCTTGGCCGTTGGACGTCATGAGCAGGCTCATCAGCGTGTACGACGTGCCGACGACCGACAGGGCGCCCGAGACGGCGAGGACGCGGGCGGGCCAGGAGCCCGCACCCAGCCGGCGGACGGCGTAGGCCAGGAAGGCCAGAAGCATCAGCGCCATGCCGCCGATCATCAGTTGCCACGACTCCCACCACGCCGACGGCGGAGTGTCCACGCTGCGCGACTCCTGCGCGGGATAGGGCTCCGCGCTGGAGGCCGGCACGTTTCCCGCGGCCACGTTCTTCACCCAGGTGCCCACCGCCTCGGCGTACCCGGGGGTGAGCGTGTTCTCGTCCGAGTGCAGCGCGTGGGGAGCGTCCTTGAAGAACTTCACGGTCAGGCTGCCGCGCACGTACGCGCGGAACCGCTCGGCGCTCTCGGCCGGCATCACCTGGTTGTCCTTGGCGCCCCACATGGCCAGCACCGGCTGCGTGAGCTTGCCGAGCGTGGCCGCCGGGTCGTAGTACGCCTCGGGGAAGCGCCCGGCGTCGGCCACGAGCCGGTGCAAGCCGGCGTAGGCCCCGCGCAACGAACCGCGTACGCCGGCACGGTCCAGCTTGTTCGCCGCGTTCCAGGACTGGGTGCGTAGCGGAGCGAGGCCGGGGCCGCCCACGGTGACCAGGAACTCCACGTCCTTCGACCGGGTGGCCGCGATCGGCGCCACCCAGCCGCCCTCACTGAGCCCCCACAGCCCGGTGTGCCCCACGCCGGGCTGCTTCTTGAGCACGGCCAGCGCAGCAAGCGCGTCATCGGCCAGTTGTGAGTAGTCGCGGTGAGTTTTGTCGTAACCGACGGCGCGCTTGTCGGGGGCCAGAACCACCATGCCCTGCTTGGCGAAGGCCTCGGCCTCGGCCCTCAGCTCCCGCCGGCTGTTGCCGGCGCCCGAGCCGTGCACGAGGAGGAGGCCCGGCAGCTCGCCGGTCGCGTGCGCGGGCTGGAGGATCTCGCCGCCCAGCCGCTGCCCGTCCGTGGTCGTGAAGGTCACGTCGGTGGTCTTCAGCTGGACGTCATGGGTGGCCGGGGTGTGGAGGGACGCTGCCAGCAGAGCTGCGGCCACGAGCTTCATCGGTGTTTCTCCGTCTACGAAGTGCTGTGAACGCCAACAAGTCTCGAAAAATCAGCTTTTGAGGGCATCGCCGACGCAGGCGATGTTGCCCCTCCCTCGCGCGGGGGAGGGGCAGGGGATACTTGGCCCTTGTGCCCGAGCTGTTCAGGAATCTCAAGGAGCGTCTGCGCGCGTTCCCACCGGCCGCCGTGGACTTCGCCATAGCGCTGGCGGTGCTGGTCGGGCAGACCGTTCCGTTCCTGTTCGCGCGCAGGATGTCCGGGCCTGAGCCGTGGACCCTGGCCGAATACTGGCCGGTGCTCCTCAGCTCGCTGCCGCTGCTGGTGCGCCGCCGCTTCCCGATGACGGTGTTCGTCGTGGTGGCGGTCGCCTCGATGGTCTACTCGCTCAAGGATCCCGACATCCCGCCCCAGCCCGTTCCCTACGGTTGGCTGGCCGGTCTCTATACGGTCGCCGAGCTGTGTCCCGGCTGGCAACGGCTGCTGGCGATCCTGCTCAGCCTGGCCCCCGGGTTCACGGTCTCGCCGGCGACCTTCGTACGCAGCGCGCTGACCGCCGGGGCCGCCTATGTCATGGGCCGCGCCGTGGTGCAGCACAGGCGGTACGCGGCTCTGGTGGAGGAGCGGGCCGCCGAGCGGGAACGGGCCAGGATCGCCCGTGACATGCATGACATCCTGGCCCACGGCATAAGCGTCATGATCGTCCAAGCGGAGGCCGGGCCGTACGCCGTGCGCAGCGCGCCGGAGCGGGCCGAGCAGGCGTTCAGAGCGATAGCCGGCGCGGGCCGGGACGCGCAGGGCCAGCTCCGCCGCATGCTCAACCTGCTCAGGGACGGCGACTCCGGGCGCGCCCCGCAGCCCACCCTGGGCACCCTCCCAGACCTGGTCGCCCGGGTCTCCGCGACGGGCCCCGCGGTACGGCTGGCCGTCGCGGGCACCCCGTACGCGCTGCCGGCGGACGCCGAGGTGGCGGCCTACCGGATCATCCAGGAAGCGCTCACGAACATGGTCAAGCACGCCCAGGCCACGACCGGCGAGGTCAGGCTCGACTGGAAGGACGACGAACTGATGATCAGGATCTCTGACGACGGCCGCGGGCCCGTTCCCGGGGGCGGCGGCCACGGCCTGGTCGGCATGCGCGAGCGGGCCGCGGCCTGCGGCGGCACCGTCACGTACGGCGCGGGCTCCACGGGGTACGAGGTCGTCGTCAGGCTGCCGGTCGGGGAGTCGATGTGACGATCAGTGTGGTGGTGGCGGACGACCAGGAGCTGGTCAGAAGCGGATTCGCGCTGATCGTGGACTCCCAGGCGGACATGCGGGTCGTCGCCGAGGCCGGCGACGGGCGGGAGGCGGTCGACGCGGTCCGCCGCCTCGCCCCCGACGTGGTCCTGCTGGACATCCGCATGCCCGGCATGGACGGCATCGAGGCCGCGAGGGTCGTGTGTGCGCAGACGACCGCGAAGGTCATCATGCTGACCACGTTCGACCAGGACGACTATGTCTACGACGCGCTCCAGGCAGGGGCGAGCGGCTTCCTCCTCAAGGATGTGCGCGCCGACGACCTGGTTCACGCGATCCGGGTTGCCGTCGGCGGGGAGGCCCTGCTGGCGCCCGCGGTCGCGCGCCGGCTGATCGACGACATCGTCCGCAAGCGGGCTCGCCCCGGGCCGCCGCCCGCGGACCTGGGCAGGCTGACAGGGCGCGAGAGGGAAACCCTCACCCTGCTCGGCCGCGGCCTGTCGAACGCCGAGATCGCGGCGCAGCTGGTGGTCAGCGAGCACACGGTGAAGACGCACGTCAGCAACGTGCTGACCAAACTCGGCCTCCGTGACCGGATCCAAGCGGTCATCGCCGCCTACGAGACGGGCCTCATCCAGGCACGCCCTGGCAATCGAACGTGAGTACGATGTACTTGTGTATCTTCCGCCGGAGTGGCCGCCTGAGGTGCGGCCCCCCAGCGTCCCTGACTGGGAGGTGTCCGCCACCGCCTGGCTCCTGGACGCGCTTCCGCCGGACTATCGGCAGTACGAAGTTCTTCCCCGGAAGATCGCCCTGTTGCCGCACCTGGTGTTGTGGCGATGCAAACAAACGTCGTGTTGCGTAGAAGCCGACAGATAGGTGTGATTGGCAGCGACCAGTGCTTTGTCCCCGGTGGCAGTCGAGTACTGCGCACTTTGTGGCCGGTTCTTCCTTATAGGCGGCTATTAAGCGTGGTCGGCCTGGCTGATCAGGTGCCTGCCCAACAGTTGCGCCGGCAGCTCCACCCATCGCCAGGTCAGCGCACACAGACCAAGCAGCACCGTGTACACCGCCACCAGCAGTGTCAGGCGCACTGCCACCGGTACGGCCGACGGGTCCGGCAGGAAGAACTCCACGCTCTCCAGCAGCAGCGGATGCAACAGGTAGATCGAGTAGGAAACCAGGCCCAGCCAGGTCAGCCACGACGGCATCGTGCGGTGGCGCAGTGCCATCCCGGCGGCGAACGTCAGCCAGGCCGCCGCGATCGCCAGCTGGGATCCCAACTCGGCGCGCGCCGGCCACAACCCCGCCAGCGGTATCAGCGCCACCCAGGCGATGTGCCGGTGACCGAATTGGCCGGTCTCAACACGGTACAGCGCAGTGCCGGCGAACATGGTCGCCAAGATGAACAGTCCCTGCCACGGCCCGGGATAACTCTGGTTGACCGCCAGCAGCAGGAGGATCGTGCCTGCAATGGCCACGGCGCCCACCTGCCGTACCCGCCTGCCGCCGCGCAGCACCACGGCTAGCCCGGCAGCCAGCACGGCGGTCACGACGACCACGACCGTGAGCATGCGGCCCGCCCCGCCGGCCGACAGGAGCGTCACCGGCAGCAACCGGCGCCCAGCACCGCGGCCGCCGCGAACGTGAGCGCGGCCGCGGTGCTGCGCCGGTGTACACCAAGGGTGAACATCGCCGTCAGCAGAAGGTAGAAGGCCATCTCGTAGGACAGCGTCCACAGCACATTGACCAAGTTCGGCACGTACATCAGGTTCTGCAGCATGCTGGCGTGCGCCAGGGCCAGTGCCACCGGCCGACTGCCCCACCAGATGTGCATGCCGTCCCAGCCGACCGCCGTCAGCAGCACCATACCGGCTACGCACACGGAGAACAGCGGCCACAACCGGAAGAACCGCGAGATCCAAAAGGCCCGCACGCTGCCCCGGCGTTCCAGCGACGCCGGCACGATGTAGCCACTGACCAAGAAGAACACCAATACGCCATACCAGCCGGGATCGAAGACGGCCTTGATCGGCAGCCGCGCCTCCGGCCACAGCGGTTTGAGCGCATGCTCGAAAACCACCACCATCGCGGCTAGTCCGCGCAGCGCGTCTAACCAGGCTAGACGCCGGGTATGTGGCGAAGCCGCGTCGGCGGCAGCGAGGGGAGCAGAGAAGAGGCTCTGTGCCTCGATCGTCCACCGCCGCACCTTCAACGCCACCATCGACACCGGCACCCGCTCCTACTGATTCGCCCGATCACAAAACCGGCACACCAACCTCGCCTGACCTTGAGCACGACCCGGCCTGGTTGTGGCAGCCGGAACTGGCGCCACCCTCGAGACGCGGCCTGCGCGGACTCCACGAGGGAGACAGCCAAGGCAGACCGGAGAGGGGCTACACCCTGGCTGGAACCGGGCGCCGTCTCCTGCTGTGGGCTCAGTCCGGCATGTCGTACCACTGGGGTTCGGGGTGCGGGCTGGGGGCGGGGCCCGTGTCCTTGCCGGGGGTCACGTACAGGTCGACGGTGTCGGAGCTGTGGAAGCGGGTGGACGCCACGATCCAGTCGTCCTTGATCCGGCTCCCCGGCGCGGCCTCGTCGAACCACGAGATACCGCCGTCGTCCTCGTCCCTGTACTTCCAGACCAGCCGGTAGCCGGCCTTCAGCCCGCGTCGGCTCAGCTCGGCCCGTACGTCCGCGACCGTCTTGCCGTGGCTGGTGTAGCCGGACAGGGCCTCATCGCCCTCCGGGTCAACAGGGCCGTCTCCGACGTACGGCTCGCCCGGCTTGGCGGGGCGGCCGATGCCGAACATCACCCGCCCGGGAAAGTCGGCCGGCATCCAGACCTTGGCGCAGAACGCCGACGAGCACGGCGTGATCCCCTGAGTGCCGATGCTGCCGTGCCACTTGAAGCCGCCCGGGACGACGGGGCCGATCAGCTTCCCCACGTCGGAGGGCGCCACCGGGACCACCTTGACCGTGACGTTCAGCCCGACCGCCCGGAACGCCTCCTCGAAGCGATGGCGGTCGGCCGTGGGATCGGTGATGTTCACGCTGAAGTACTCGCCGGTCTTCTCGATGGAGACGGCGGCGTTGGCGTAGCTGGTCACCGGGCCGCCGACCAGGCTGGTGCCGACGGCGACGGCCGCGGCTGTGGCCATGGTCGCGAGGCCCAGCACCAGCCCTCGGCGGACCTTGCGGCGGGGCCGTGTCACGATGACCGGCTTCCGCTCCACGAACATGATCGCGTGCATGAGTTCCTGAGCCTCCGGCGCGGACGCCTCTCCGGTGAGGTCCTTGTCACCGACGCGGGCGAGATCGGCGAGGTTCACAGCGAGCTCCCTTCCAGGGCGACGGCGCGAGGGTGGTCGATGCCGGCTTTCGCCAGGTCCCGAGCGAAACGCTTGCGGGCGCGGTAGAGCCTGATCCGGACCGCGTTGCGGGAGATGCCGAGCATGCGGGCGATCTGCCCATGGTCTAGCGCCTCCCAGGCGACCAAGGAGAGCAGCTCCCGGTCGTCGTCGGGCAGGCCGCGGAAGACCCTTCCCATCTGCGACATCTCGTCCTCCGGCGGGCGGGCCAGCGCGGGGGAGGCGGCGAGCCGCTCGCGCAGGGCCGCCGTACGCTGCTCGTGGCGCTCTTCGCCGCGCCGATGGTTGGCGAGCACCCGGCGCGCTACGCCGTACAGCCACAGCCTCGCCTCGTCCCCCTCGGGTAGCTCCTCGATGCGACGCCACGCTGTGGTGAACGTCTCGGCCACCACGTCGGCTGCGTCCTCCGGGTGCTGGCAGCGGCGCAGGACGTACCCGAGTATGGGTTCGTAGGCGGATTCGTAGATCTCCACGAACCGGCTACCGGGATCGGCTCCCATCCGGTCTCCTTAACTGGATCATCGGTCATCACGTCCATGTCCGGAATTTTGGGGGCATTTCCATGAAGGTCTCGCGGTTTGGAACGTCCCCTGGCTCCCGAAGAGCCCGGCGTGCGCTGTTTCACGGCCCGCCGGTCGTGGCGTCCTCGTCTTTCGGGTTCATGTGGCGGTGCGCGGGCGAAAGTCAGCCTCGCGCCAGAACAATGACGTCGTCTGGAGTGACGCGGTCGTTCGCCCGCTCCTCCAGGACGGTCACGCCGTAGGCGACATCCAGGAACGCCTGCCTGACCAGCTGGAGTTCAGGCTCTTTCTTGCTAGGACCGCTGGCGTCATAGGTGGCGATCTCGGCGGTGACCGATTCTTCGCGCTCACAGTTCTCCGGGACGGCCTGCCAGGGGTTCGGCGAGAGCGATCAGGTGACCCTCTTCACCAGGCTCCGCGTCGGCGGGCCGGGTCTGGGACGGCCGCGCCAGGCTCACACGCCCGGCTTGTGGTGGGCGGTTTCAGAGTTGGACGGGCGATTCCACTGTCGCCCTTCCGCCCACGGCGCCCGACTGCTCGTAGTGGACGTGGGCGTCAGCGCCTTCCATCCCAGGAGTAGAAGGCGCCCTGCAGGTGCTCGAAATAGTGATCGATGTGATCCTCTGACCACTCCACATCGTCAAGAAGTCGGGCTGGATCGCCCTGTGGACTCCAGGCGTAGCCGTAGGGGCTCTCCAAGGCCTTGCCCTGTTGGAAAACGACCACCCCACGCTCGCGGCGGACCTCCTCGAACTCCATCCCGCCGACGGTGCGGAGGCCGAGCCGCTCGCCGTCCCGCATTGTGCGGGCGAACGCCTCGATCTGCGGACGCGCGGAGGAACCGCTCGTCGCCGGTGCCGCCGAAAACCACGAGCGCCACCATCACGACGCCCGCGAGGGCGAGGATGCCGAAGAACGTCAACACTCCCCGACGAGAAGAGGTAGGGGGAGGCGTCTGCACCGCGTCTGGCGGTCATCGCCCAATGCCACGTAGCAAAGTTGATCATGCAGTGGACGAACCCTGCATCGATCCCTAAGAGGAACCCCTTCCGTTGGCGGCGTGGTGGAGGAAGGCGGATGCGAGAGTGGTCAGGTCGCCGGTGCGCCAGACGATGGCGTAGTCGAAGGCGGGACCGTGGGCGATCGGTAAGCAGGTTAGGCCGGGGCGTGGGTAGAGCTGTTCGGTTTGGGCGCCGACGATGGCCACGCCATGGCCAGAGGTGACGTAGGCCAGCATTTCTTGGAAACCGGGCAGCCGGGTGATCGTGGGCCGGGTGAGTGGCAGGTGGTGATCGATCCAGTAGTCGGGAAGATTCTGGGCGAACAGGAAGGTCTCCTGAGTCAGGTCCTCGGGGGTCACTTGGTCGCGTCGGGCCAGATGGTGGTCGGCGGGGACGGCGAGCAGTGCGGCTTCGGACAGCAGCACAGGCCCGACCGTGAGGTCCGGTTCGGCAACGGGCAGCGGCAGGATCGATAGGTCGACTTCGGCGCGGCGCAGTGGCCCGTAGAGGTCGTTCAGTGCGGTCTCGCGGATGGTGACCCGGCAGCTCGGCGTACCGGCGTGGAAGGCGTCGACCAACGGCAGGACGCGGCGGGCGATGGCGGCGGACATGTAGCCGAGGTGGAGCTCACCTGTGGTGCCGTGGCCGGTGGCAATCGCTCGCGCGATCGCCGTCTGGACCTGTGCGTAGGCCGGGCCGAGCTCGTCCAAGAGCTGCCGGCCGAGCGGGGTCAGCTCCACCCGGCGCGTGCTTCTGGCGAACAGTGGCGCCCCGAACCGGCGCTCGAGCTTCTTGATCGTTTGGCTGACCGAGGCAGGCGCGACCCGCAGCCGCTCTGCGGTGCGGGTGAAATGCAGCTCCTGAGCCAGAGCCAGAAACACCTCGATGTCCTGCCGTTCCATCCCCCCCATTGTTCACCCTGGCTGAACGATTGTTGACAAACCCGCCGTTGATGGCGGGGTTGCCGGCGTTCAGGATTGCCCTGATGTCACAACGAACTGCAGGACTGACGATGTGGGAAACGGTACGGCGGCTGCTGGCTCAGCATCGCTACCTCGTCCTCGGCACCGCGGACGGCGAGGGTCGGCCATGGGCCAGCCCGGTGTTCTTCGCCGCCGACGGGCAGCACCGGGTTCTGTGGGTGTCCTCGCCGGACAGCTGGCATTCACGGAATATCGCAGCGCGTCCGGAGGTGGCGATCACCGTCTTCGACACGGCTGCGCCCGTCGGCGGGGCGGAAGCGATCTACCTGGAGGCAACTGCGGGGTCGGCTGCCGACGACGCCCGCGCGGCGGACCTCGCCTTGCTCAACACCCGCCTGCCGACCGGTCACCAGCTAGTGCCGGAGGACCTCGAACCGGCTGGGCCGTTGCTGGTCTATCAGGCCGCGATCTCCAGGCATTTCGTGCTCATCCGCGGAGGGGATGCCCGTTTCGACAACGTCACCGATGCCCGGCTCGCGGTGTTTCCACCCGACCCCGAGCACACCACCCACACCATCTGAAGGAGACGCATGGCAAGGCTCATCTACTCGATGATCACCTCGCTCGACGGCTACGCCGAGGCGGCGGACGGAAACCTCGGCACCGGGGCGGAGGATCCGGAGGTGCATACCTTCATCAACGACGTCTTCCGTCCCGTCGGCACATACCTCTACGGCCGACGGATGTACGAGACGATGGTCTACTGGGAGACCGCGCACACCGAGCCCGACCAGCCACCGCACATCCTGCAGTACGCCCGCGACTGGCAGGCCGCGGAGAAGATCGTGTACTCCACGACGCTGGAGTCGGTGTCCAGCGCGAAGACCAGGATCGAGCGGACCTTCGACCCGGACGCGGTGCGCAGGCTCAAGGCCGAGGCTGATCACGACCTGACCGTCGACGGTCCGAACCTCGCGGCCCAGGCGATCGCGGCCGGCCTGGTGGACGAGTACCACCTGTTCGTCACCACGAGCGTGGTCGGCGGCGGCAAGCGGTTCTTTCCCGACGGCGTGCGCCTCGAACTCGAGCTGGTCGAGGAACGTGCCTTCGACAGCGGACTGATCTACGCGCGCTACCGGACCCGCTGAGCCGCGCCGGTTGCTGACATTGCGCCGGCTTCGGCTGTGCGGCGCTGGGGGCGTACCGCCACCTACATCGCCGTCGCGGTGCCCCTGATCTACTGCCTGACGCGATGGGCGTGGGCGCTCGGCATCCCCCTCGGCGTATCGCCCGAGCTCCTGCGGGCATCTCCACAGGCCACCGCGGGTTATCGCTCGTCTAGTGCGGTCACGGCTAACACCGCCACGGCGGTGGCTTACGACCTGAAGGTGTTCTTCGCGGTGGTTGCATGAGGCGGAGCGGGCCAAAGGTCAGCGTCCATCCGGCGTTTCGGGCCGCGTTTGCTCCCGCGTCTCGATGAGGGCAAGGTTGCCAAGAACCGGGTGCATCTCGATATCCACGTTGATGCTGACCGAAAGGTCGCCGAGGTCGAACGTCTGATAGGGCTCGGTGCCCAGCTGATCGAAACTCATAGCGATCGCGGACCCGTGACGTATGTCATGCGCGACCCGAAAGGCAATGAGTTCTGTCTGCACTAGAGCGACCTCGCGCCTGCCCTCCATGCGATCAGGAAGCCGAGGGCAGGATCGCCACGAGGCTCGATAAGGACTCCTGGAGGGGTTAAGGACACTATCTGACCGACTCCCACCGTGTCTGGGGCAGCGGAGCGCCCCGTCGAGTTTCGTGTTGGACGGGCGATGCCACTGTCGCCCTTCCGCCCACGGCGCCCGACTGCTCGTACTGGACGCAGGCGTCAGCGCCTTCCATCCCAGGAGTAGAAGGCGCCCTGCAGGTGCTCGAAATAGTGATCGATGTGATCCTCTGACCACTCCACATCGTCAAGAAGTCGGGCTGGATCGCCCTGTGGACTCCAGGCGTAGCCGTAGGGGCTCTCCAAGGCCTTGCCCTGTTGGAAAACGACCACCCCACGCTCGCGGCGGACCTCCTCGAACTCCATCCCGCCGACGGTGCGGAGGCCGAGCCGCTCGCCGTCCCGCATTGTGCGGGCGAACGCCTCGATCTCTGCGGACGCGCGGAGGAACCGCTCGTCGCCGGTGCCGCCGAAAACCACGAGCGCCACCATCACGACACCCGCGAGGGCGAGGATGCCGAAGAACGTCAACACTCCCCGACGAGAAACGCCGTCTGACACCGCGGCCTCCAGGTAATCGTCGCGAGTGGGGGGCTTCTGGTGATCGTAAACGGGCCAGCCTGGCAGGCGCCACGCGCGGGCGCATTGGTCGAGAGCGCCCTCCCGTCATCAATCGAACCTAAGTACGATTGGCGTATGTATCTCCCGCCGGAGTGGCCGCCCGAGGTCCGTCCACCCAGCGTTCCAGAGTGGGAGACCTCGGCTGTGTCCTGGTTGCTCGACGCCGTCCCGCCTGATTATCGGGCATATGAGGTGCTGCGGCGCCACCCGATAGCGCTGGCCAGGATGGCCCTTCACCACGTCAATTCGGCTGTCGAGGCCGCCAGGGCGGGATACCGGAGCGCCGCGGTGGACCTCAAAAGCCAACTCCCTCCTCATGCTGTCGAGGCGGTGCTCGACGTCTATCGCGAGGAGGGGCCACGCCTGGTCCGCCTGGCCCGCTCCATCGCCGTCGTCGAGCAAGCCTTGCGTGGCGACATGTTCACCGCGACCATGCGCAACTTCCGATGACGTACGACATGGTCATCTCCGAGCGGGGAGCTTGATCAGCTAGAGGGTCTGAGCGGCCTGAGCGCGAGAGCCGGGGGAACGCGGCGGACCGGTGGGCCGCCGCGTTCTGGAAGGGCGCGGGGTTCATGCGGCGGGGGCGGCCTGCTCCTCGTCGCGGGGGAAGAAGGGCAGCTCGAGGTAGACCCGGTCGGCGGCGGCGAGGATCTTCGAGGCGTCGTCGACCGGCGGGTGGATGTGCTGGTTGATCCGCTTCTTGACGGTCGCGCCGTCGGCACCCGAGGCCATCACCCTGCGGTCCCAGCCCCGGGTGAAGACCGCGCCGGCGCCGCCCAGGTCCAGGCAGGTGACGTACGGGCCGGGGGTGAAGTCGCGCAGCGGCACGTCGAGCAGGTCGGCCGCCGCGTTGTACCCGGCGACCTTGCCGAGCGGGGTGGCGTGCTGACATGCCTGCATGACCGTGTGCTCGGCGTCGAACGCCGCCGCGGCCGTGTCCCCGGCGACGAACACCTCGGGAAGGGCGCGCAGCCGCTGGTCCACCGGCACCCGGCCGAGGTGGTCGAGCTCGTCGGAGATCTGCCGGGTGAGCTCGCTGGCCCTGATCCCCACGGACCAGACCACCGCGTCCGCCTCGACCTTGGTGCCGTCGGAGAGGACGGCGTATCCGTCGCCCACCTCCGTCACCGTCGTCCCGAGGCGGCGTTCGACGCCGAGTTCGTCCAGCGCCGCCTCGATCTCCTCGCGCGGGCCCGGCCCGAGCTGGTCTGCGACCACCTCCGACCGGTCCACCAGCAGCACCCGGCCCTGGGCGGACAGTGCGGTCGCGGCCTCCAGGCCGACGAACCCGGCGCCGACGACCACGGCGGAGTAGTCCTCCAGGTCGCGTAGATGGTAGGTGAGCCGCCGCGCCCCGTCCAGGGTGTCGATGTCGAAGAGCCGTTCAGCGCCGGGCAGGCCCTCGGGCTGAACGAGCTTGCTGCCCGCCGCCAGCACCAGGCGGTCATAGCCGAGCTCCGCGCCGTCGGCCACCACCACGCGGCGGTCGGTGTCGATCGTGCTCACCGAGGCGTGCAGGTGCTCGACGCCGATCGGCTCGAGGATCCTGCGCAGCTCCACCTTGGCCAGGTCCGGCTCCGGCTCGTACAGGCGCGGCCGCAGCACCAGGTGCTCGTTCGGCGCGATGAGCGTGATGCGCAGGTCCGCGTCCCCGCGTGCCAGTGCCGCTCCCGCCGCGCTCCACACGCCCGCGAAACCGCCTCCGATGATCACAACGTGTGCCACTGTCTCGTCCTTCTCTCTCACCTGGGATGGTCGGCAGGGAGACAAGATGGCGGGTTCAGATGTGACCGATGCGGGCGAGTTTCTTGGGATTAGTCATTCTCCTGAACGTCGTGATCCGCCCGTCGGCGATCTCCACGGTGTCGAGCCAGACCAGCTCGCCGCCGTGGTAGGTCGCCAGGGCCGGGTGCCCGTTCACCTCGATGATCTGGACCGCGTCGGGGCGCCTGATCTCGATCTGCCTGACCGCCAGCAGGGCGATCGTCTCGGCGCCCCGGACCGGCCTGCGCGCGGCGGTCGCCTTGCCGCCGCCGTCGGCGACATAGACGGCCTCGGGGTGCAGCAGGCCGACGAGTGCGGCCATGTCTCCCGCGTCGGCGGCCGCCTTGAACGCCTTGAGCACGCGTTCGGTCTCGGCCCTGGACGCCTGGGGCCGCTCCTTGACCGCGGCCACCCGCGCCCGCGCGCGGGAGGCGAGCTTACGGCTGGCGGCGGGCGTGCCGCCGAGCACCTCGGCGATCCGGGCGAACGGGAAGTCGAAGACGTCGTGCAGCACCAGCGCGACGCGTTCGGCGGGGGTGAGCCGCTCCATGACCACCAGCATCGCGGTGCTCACCGACTCGTCCATGAGCACCTGGGCGGCGGCGTCGGGCCCGCTCAGCAGCGGTTCGGGCAGCCAGGGTCCGACATAGGACTCGCGCCGGACGCGCGCCGACTTCAGCACGTTGTAGGACGTCCGGGCGGCCAGGGTCACCAGCCAGGCCCGCAGATCCCGCACCTCGGACAGGTCGGCGGCGGCGGCGCGCAACCAGACCTCCTGCGTCACGTCCTCGGCCTCGGCCACGGTGCCGAGGATCCGGTAGGCCGCCCCGAAAACCGCGGGGCGATGCGCTTCCCAGTCGGCTGCCACCTCGGCCTCCTACGCCCTCGGATCGCTGATCGACCCCTGATTCTAGGCAGGGCGATTTCCTTCGGATCAGCGCAGGGGGTGCGGTGCAGGCCGCAAGTTACGCTTTCATCATGAACCGCCGGGGTAATCGGTCCCTGCCGACCAGCAAGGATGTCGCCGCACTCGCAGGGGTGTCGCAGAGCACGGTCTCCTATGTGATGAGCGGCAAACGCTCCATCTCGGCAGAAACGCGGAAACGTGTCGAGGACGCGATCGCTCGCCTGACCTATGAGCCCAATGCGGGAGCCCGGGCGCTACGTGAGCGTCGCTCCAACGTGATCGCGCTCGTGGTGCGGATGTCGGAGGAGGTCGATGGGGCGGACACGATCCCGTACGTCGACGCGGTCGTCGAGGAGGCCGGCAAACGCGACATCGAAGTCGTTCTGGTCACTGCCGAGGCAGGGCCGGACAGACTGATCCGCCTGGCCAAGCGCTCGATCTGCGACGGCATGGTGCTGATGGATATCCGCCGGCACGACGATCGTGTTCCCGTCGCGGCGAGTCTCGGCGTGCCGGTCGTGCTCATCGGCACGCCACAGGACAGCCATGGGCTGCACTGGGTCGATTTCGACCACCGTCGGGCCGGCGAGCTCCTGGTGGCGGAGCTCGCCGACGCCGGGCATCGGCACGCGGTCTTCATCAACGAAGACTTCGTCAGCGAGGCGCCGGGGGTCGAGACGGAGTATCACTTCATCAACGAGTTCCGCGCCGGATTGGCGAGCGCCGCCGACGCCCGCGGTCTGGATCTGGAGATGGTGCGTCCGCGGCGCCCCGGCTGGACAGGGGTCAGCGAGGTGGCCGAACGGCTGTTCCGGCGGTCGGGCGACCGCTTGGGGCTCATCGCCAGGACGCCGAAGGTGGTCGGCTGGGCCTTCCAGCTCTCTGCCATCCATCGTCTGATGCCGGGACGGGACTTCTCGCTGGTCGGTCTGTGCTCCGACAGCGTCGCACTGAGTTACGGCGTTCCCGTCACCAATGTCTCGCCCGAGCCCCGCGACACGGCCAGGCTGGCGATGTCGGTCCTCTTCGACCAGCTGGACGGCGTCGTCCCGGGCGGCGAGGACCGTCACGTCGTGGAGCCGCGCGGTCTCACGCGGCGTGCCAGTACCACGGTGTTCTCCGAAAGGCCGTGACGGCCGGCCCGAACGCCGAGCGGCCCGTACTGCCGTAGGGGCCGGAAAGTTCTCCTTGCCACATTCCTGCCCGCCGTGATGTGATGTCCCGCGATTCGATACGTATCGACAATGAGCCGATGGGGTTGAACGTGACGCGCAGGTTCGAATTCGGTGGGGGGAGCGTGCTCCTGGGACAGGACGGCGCGCCGGTGTCGTTCGAGCACGCCGCCGACCCTGACCGGCTCTATCTGCTGGACGAGGCGCTGGACACTTGGCACGGCCCCGACCACTCCTGGGGATCCGGCTTCATGATCACGCCGGAGGGATCCGGCCGCTGGGCGTCCCCGGTCGATCTCGATTGGCGTGCCGACGGTGTGACGGCTCGGCACCGCCCGCTTCCCGGGCTCGGGCTGGAGGTCACCCGACGGGCGCGCAACGGGCGTTTCACCGAGACCTACACCTGGACGAACACCGGCGACCACGAGATCGCCCTCACGGGGCTGGCCGTCAACACGCCGATCCGCGACCTCTACGACGGGGCGGCGACCGCGCTGGCGCGCAGCTGTCATGCGCACGTGTTCACCGGAGGTGCGTGGTCATGGCTGCTCGCCGAGCCGATGTCGGGGAACGCGCCGCTGCTCGGCGTGATCGTGCGAGAAGGCAGCCTGTGGGCGTACTCGGTGGAGTCCCGCAACAGGCACACGTCCTCGGACGCCCGGGGACACCTCCTGGTCCACCCCACTGACCACGCGCGGAACCCGGACTCGTTCGGCGGACAGCCGATCTTCACGCTCGCCCCCACCGAGAGCTACCAGCTGACCTGGGAAATCAGCTGGTACGACAGTCGCGAGGCCTTCCTCGCCGACACGGACGCGCCGGCGGAGCTGCCGGCGTTGACCGCACCGGCCGGCGACGCCCTGCGGGTGGAGCTCGCCGACGGGGCGAAGCTCGTCCCCGGGGACGGTGTCGCCGGCGACCGGGTCATCGCCACTCGTCACGGCGTCACGTACATCGATCTCGAGCGCGACGGGCGGCGCAGCCGGACCGGGGTCGCCTTCCTGGCACCGGTGCGCGACCTGGTCGAGGCTCGGATCGAGCGGATCCTGCGCGAGCACCGTCCGGACGAGCGACCCGAGCCCGATCGGTATGCGTTCGTCCCGGTCGACACCCGCACCGGGCTGCGGCAGACCGAGAACGCCTGGCCGGACTGGGGACACGGGGGCGAGCGGGTCGGCATGGCCGTCCTCCTCCAGCAAGCCCGGCTCCGAGGCTGGGGCGACCAGCCGGCGATCGATGACGCACTGCACGGGTTCGCCGGTTTCGCCCGCCGGCGTCTCGTGCGGCCGGACGGCTCGGTGGGACGAAGCGCCGGACAGGGCACGGAGCCGCTCCGGCTCTACAACACCCCGTGGCTGGCACACTTCTTCCAGACGCAGTTCGACCTCTACGGCGACGCCGCCGATCTGGACCTCGCCGCATCGTTATTGGCGGCCAGCTATGCGCTGGGTGTGTCCGATCACCTCTCGATCGGGCACGCGGAGGCTGTTGTCGCGGTGGCGGCGGCGCTGGAAGGGCGGGGCGACCTGGAACGTGCGGCCGCACTGCGCAAGGCCTTGATCGGGCACGCTCGCCGGTTCGCCGACCTCGGCACCGACCTGCCGGCACACGAGGTCACCTACGAACAGTCGATGGTCGCGCCCCTCGTCAGCCTGCTCGCGACCGCGTTCACCATCCAGCCCGACGACCACTTCCTCGCGCCCCTGCGTACGGCTGTCCGGTGGCTGCGGGCATTCGGTGGCCCGCAGCCGCACGTGCGGCTGCGGGACATCGGCATTCGTCATTGGGACGGCTACTGGTTCGGCATCGACCGGCAATGGGGCGACACCTTCCCGCACTACTGGAGTGTCCTCACCGCCGTCGCGCTGCGGCAGCTGCCTGACGAGCTGACGGATGACGAGACCCGTCGCGCGGCGGATGCGATCTTCGCCGCGAACCTCGTCGACTTCGGCGCCGACGGCGATGCCACCTGCGCGTTCATCATGCCCAGCTGCGTCGACGGCCGACCGGCCCACCGAGCCGACCCGCTGGCCAACGATCAGGACTGGGCGCTGGCCCTGCTCCTGAGATCCACCCCATCCCGACCATGAACGACCGACCAGCCGCGACGAGAGTCACCGCCTTGACGGCGAGGAGGAGAAGAGCGTCCAGACAAGGGAGGGCGTGATTCATCAAGATATGGCGGGGACGGCCGGTTAGCCGGAAAATCGGCAGTGTGACGGAGAAGATCGGGGTCGTGGGAGCCGGCATCGTCGGCCTGGCCGTGGCGCGCGAGCTGGCCAAGGCCAGGGGTGCCGAAGTGACCGTGCTGGAGAAGGAGTCGCGCGTCGGCGCCCACCAGACCGGGCACAACAGCGGCGTCGTCCACGCGGGCATCTACTACCCGCCCGGCTCGCTCAAGGCCAGGTTGTGCCGCGAGGGTGTGGCGCTGCTCAAGGAGTACTGCGCCGCGCACGCGCTGCCGTACGAAGAGGCCGGCAAGCTGGTCGTCGCCAGTAACCAGGCCGAGCGGCCGCTGCTGAGCGCGCTGGCCGAGCGGGCGCGCGCCAACGGCGTGCCCGGCATCGCCGAGCTCGACGCGCTCGGCCTGCGCGAGATCGAGCCGTACGCGGTCGGCGTCGGCGCGATCCACTCGCCGCACACAGCGATCTGCGACTTCCCCGCCGTCGCGCGCCGGCTCGCGCTTGATGTGGCGGAGATGGGCGGTTCTGTACGCCTTTCGCATCCGGTCAGGGGGATCAGGGAGCGTTCAGGAAAAGTCGAGGTGGTCGCGGCGAATCGGAAGTTCGCCTTCGACCGCCTGGTGGTGTGCGGCGGGCTGGAGACCGACAAGGTGGCCGAGATGGCGGGATATCCGGGTGAGGTGCGGATCGTCCCGTTCAGGGGGGAGTTCTACGCGCTCCGGGGTGCGGCCAAGGACCTGGTGCGCGGGCTGATCTACCCGGTGCCGGACCCGCGGTATCCGTTCCTGGGAGTGCATCTGACCCGGCAGATCGACGGCGGAGTGCTGGTGGGGCCGAACGCGGTGCTCGCCCTGGCTTATGAAGGCTACCAATGGCGAAATATCCGTGATTTCGGGCAAATTCTTGGCTGGCCCGGGACGTTGCGCATGGCCATGGCCCACTGGCGTACCGGGATAAAGGAGGCGTACGGATCTTTCGTCAAGAAAGCCTTCCTCAATGGAGCCCGCCGCTACATTCCCGAGCTCACCGCCGCCGACCTCGTACGAGCTCCCGGCGGCGTCCGCGCCCAGGCCGTCTCCAGGGACGGCAACCTGCTCGACGACTTCGTGGTGGACGTGCACGGCAACATCGTCCTGGTACGCAACGCGCCTTCGCCCGCGGCCACCTCCAGCCTGGCAATTGCCCGGCATATCGCCGGAATTGTCCCAGCACTCGTCCGATGAGTGCATCCTTGGATGTGATGGAATCACGCCTGCTGATAGTCGAGGACGACCCGAACATCCTCGAGCTCCTCGCCGCGAGCCTGAGGTTCGCGGGATTCGACGTGACCACCGCGAAGAGCGGCCACGACGCCGTGGCCGCCGTGCAGCGGCACCGCCCTGACCTCGTCGTGCTCGACGTGATGCTGCCCGACCTGGACGGGTTCGAGATCGTCAGGCGGCTGCGCGGCGGCGGGTTGCACACGCCCGTGGTGTTCCTCACCGCGCGTGACGAGACCGAGGACAAGATCCGCGGGCTCACGATCGGCGGCGACGACTACGTGACCAAGCCGTTCAGCCTGGAGGAGGTGGTCGCCAGGATCCACGCGGTCCTGCGCCGTACGAGCGGCGACCTCCCGGCGGCCCCGCCGCGGCTGACGTTCGCCGACATCGAGCTCGACGAGGAGAGCCACGAGGTGTGGCGCGGGGGCAACGCGGTGGCGCTGTCGCCGACCGAGTTCAAGCTGCTGCGCTACTTCATGACGAACGCCGGCCGCGTCCTGTCCAAGCCGCAGATCCTCGACCACGTGTGGGACTACGACTTCCGGGGCGAGGTGGGCATCGTCGAGTCGTACGTGTCCGTGCTGCGCCGGAAGATCGACAACCGCAGCCCCCGGCTCATCCACACCCTGCGCGGTGTCGGCTACGTCCTACGCCTGCCACCGAGTCCCTGATGCGCGGCCTGCCGCTGCGGATCAAGCTCATCGCGTCGATGCTGGCCCTGCTCGGGTTCGGCCTGACCTTCATCGGCCTGGTGAGCGTCTCGGTGCTGCACGGCTATCTCATGGATCGGGTGGACAGCCAGCTCACTCTGCTCAGCGCCCGCATGGTCAAGAAGGTCAGGAGCGACTGGCGCAACGACAGGGAGACCTCCGACCGGCCGATCCTCATCGAGTCCGACGCGATCGCCCTGGTCAAGGAGCCGGGCGGCCAGTTCGTGCCGATGCTGACCGACCGCGACGTGGACGTGAAGCCGAAGCCGGTGCTGTCGCCGTCGCCGGGCGCGGATCCGTACACCACCCGCGCGATCAGCGGCACCGGCGAGTGGCGGGTGCTGGAGAGCACGGTCCAGCGGCGCACGCTCGTGGTCGCGGTGGACATGGAGGAGGTCGACGCGATCACCAGGCGGCTCGTGCTCATCGAGCTCCTGGGCGGCGGCGGCATCCTGCTGCTGCTGGCCGTCGTGGGCATCACCATCGTGCGGCGCAGCATGCGCCCGCTCGGCCAGATCGAGCGCACGGCCGAGGCCATCGCCGGGGGAGAGCTGGGCCGCCGGGTGCCGGACGCCGACCCGCGTACCGAGGTCGGACGCCTGGCCAGGTCACTCAACGGGATGCTCGCCCAGATCGAGGCCGCGTTCACGGCGCGGTCGGCGTCCGAGGCGGCGGCCCGCCGCTCCGAGGACCGCATGCGCCAGTTCGTCGGCGACGCCTCGCACGAGCTGCGCACCCCGCTGACCTCGATCCGCGGGTTCGCCGAGTACGCCAGGCAGAACCCCGGCGCCGACCCCGCCGAGCTGATGCAGCGCGTGGAGAAGGCCGCGGGCCGGATGAGCCTGCTGGTGGACGACCTGCTGCTGCTGGCCAGGGTGGACCAGCAGCGGCCGCTCAAGATGCGCCCGGTGGACATGCTGGCCCTGGCCGCGGACGCCGTACAGGACGCCAGGATCCTCGCGCCTGACCGGATCATCAAGCTGGACGTGGTCGGCGGCGCGGCCCTGATCGTCTCGGGCGACGAGGTACGGCTGCGCCAGGTCATCAGCAACCTCGTCACCAACGCCATCATCCACACCGAACCCGGCTCGCCGATCATCGTCCGGGCCGGGGCGGGCGCGGACACGTTCTTCCTCGAAGTGGTCGACCAGGGCCCGGGACTCACCCCCGAGCAGGTCGAGCACGTCTTCGAGCGCTTCTACCGCGCCGACTCCGCCAGGTCGCGCCGCCGTTCCGGTGAGGACAGGGGCAGCGGCCTCGGCCTGGCCATCGTGCAGGCCCTCGTCCGCGCCCACGGCGGCACGGTGACGCTGGACAGCTCGCCGGCAGCCGGCTCCACCTTCCGGGTGGAACTCCCACTCGCCTTGGAGTGAGCCTTCAGCTAACCCTCAGGTGGTTGAGTCACTCTAAGTAGGTGACGAAACCCGAGGCGCTGATCATGGTGGTGGACGACGAACCCAGCATCAGGGATCTGCTCTCCGCCAGCCTGCGCTTCTCCGGGTTCGAGGTGCTGACCGCCGCCGACGGGCAGGAGGCCGTGGAGGTGGCCGATCGGGCCTCGCCCGACCTTGTGGTGCTCGACGTGATGCTGCCGGACCTGGACGGGTTCGAGGTGGCCAGGCGGATCGACGCCCCTGTGCTGTTCCTGACCGCCCGCGGCGACACCGAGGACAAGATCGCGGGGCTGCGGGTGGGCGACGACTACGTCACCAAGCCGTTCAGCCTGGAGGAGGTGCAGGCCAGGATCCGGGCGGTGCTGCGGCGCACGCGCGGGGAGGGCGTGCCCGCCAGCAAGCTCAAGGTGGCCGACCTGGAGCTGGACGAGGACGCCCGCGAGGTGTGGCGGGGCGGGCGGCAGGTGCGACTGTCGCCGACGGAGTTCAAGCTGCTGCACTACTTCATGGTCAACGCGGGCCGCGTCCTGTCGAAGGCGCAGATCCTGGACCACGTGTGGAACTACGACTTCGGCGGCGATGCCGGCGTCGTCGAGTCGTACGTCTCCTACCTCAGGCGCAAGGTGGACGACGTCGAGCCGCGGCTCATCCACACCCTCCGCAGCGTCGGCTACGTGCTCAGGGAACCGCCTCCGGGTTAGGTGCAACATCCGCTGAACGCGGTCAACCGTGGGTAGCTTGAGCTTATGGACCTGCTGGCCGCGTTGGAGGCGCTGCGCCGGCCGCTGGATCGCGAGCTGTTCCCGCTGGCGGTGGGCGAGGCAGCGCGCGATCGGCGCGCGCAGCGTGAGCTCGCCGGACAGCTCGACGACTACCTGCTGCCCCGGCTGCGCGCCCTCGACGCGCCGCTGCTGGCCGTCGTCGGTGGATCCACGGGAGCGGGCAAGTCCACGCTGGTCAATTCGCTGGTCGGGGCCGACGTGACTGAGCCCGGCGTGCTGCGGCCCACCACGCTGGTGCCCACGCTCGTGGTCAGCCCGGCCGACCGTGCCTGGTTCATGGGCCAGAACGTGCTCCCCAGCCTGTCCCGTGCCACAGGCACCGGACCGGGTGCGCTGCGGGTGGTCACGTCGGATGCGCTCGGCGCCGGTCTCGCGCTGCTCGACGCGCCCGACATCGACTCAGTGGTGGTCGCCAACCGGGAGCTCGCCGCCCAGTTGCTGGCCGCCGCCGATCTCTGGCTGTTCGTCACGACCGCTGCCCGGTACGCCGACGAGGTGCCGTGGAGCTTCCTGCGTTCCGCCCGCGAACGCAGCACCGCCCTGGCCCTCGTACTCGACCGGGTGTCCCCGGACGCGGTCGGTCCCGTCTCGCGCGACCTCTCCCGCCTGCTCGCCGAGAACGGACTCGACGGCACCCTGCTGTTCACCGTCCCCGAGGCCGTGCTCCCCGCGGAGAAGGCCAGGCTGCCTGCGGAGACCGTACGGCCCATCTCCTCCTGGCTCACCGGGCTGGCCGCCGACGCCGCGGAGAGATCTCGCGTCGTACGCCAGACGCTGTCGGGAGCGCTCGACAGCCTGGCCACCCGGGTTCCCGCGCTGGCCGAGGCCGTCGAACGCCAGCAGGCAGCCTTCGACGGCCTGCGCTCCATCGTGGCGGGCGCTTACGCGGGCGGGCTGGCCGACTTCGACGCGGGCATGCGTGACGGGTCGCTGCTGCGAGGCGAGGTGCTGGCCCGCTGGCAGGACTTCATCGGCACCGGCGACCTCATGCGCTCCCTGGAGAGCCGGGTCGGCTGGCTGCGCGACAGGATCGTCGGCTTCTTCACGGGGCGGGTGCCCGAGCTCCAGCTCAGGGACGCCCTGGAGAGCGGCGTGGAGGCGCTCATCAGGGGCGCCGCCGACGGGGCCGCCGAGCGCGCCCTGGAAGGCTGGTCGGCCGCGCCCGGCGGGCCCGACCTGCTGGAACGGCTCGGCCCCATGGAGTCCGCCCGGCTCGGCCGCGCCTCGGCCGACCTGGGCAAGCGTTCGGAGTCGGCGGTCCGCGGGTGGCAGGAGTACGTCCTTGACCTCGTACGAGAGGAGGGGGCCGAGCGGCGGACGGCCGCCCGCGTGGCGTCGTTCGGGGTGAACGGGGCGGGGCTGCTGCTCATGCTGGGCGCGTTCGCCTCGACGGGCGGGTTGACCGGGATCGAGGTGGGCATCGCGGGCGGGACGAGCCTGCTGTCGCAGAAGCTGCTGGAGGCCGTCTTCGGGGATCAGGCGGTGCGTACGCTGACCGTGGCCGCGCGGGCGGACCTGCGGGATCGGGTGCGAATGCTGCTGGAGGAGGAGTCGTACCGGTTCATGGCTCAACTGGAGGCGGTGGAGCCGCCGGGCGGGACGGCGAACGCGCTTCGGGTGGCGGCCGAGCGCATCCACATCCACCGCGCGGAGCTCCCGCTGACCACGGGGGAGAGCCCATGAAGCTGCTTCGCCGCAAGGAAGGCCCGTCTCTCGACTCCCGGCTGGCGGCCCTGCTCGAGGCGGCCTCGCTGGCCGAGGGGCGGCTGGCCGAAGAGGCGGTGTCCGGCGCACGCGCGGTCGCGGAACGAGCCGGGGCGCGCCGCAACCTCTCCGTCGACCACACGGTGGCCGCGCTGGCGGGTGCGACGGGCAGCGGCAAGTCGTCGCTCTACAACGCCCTGGCCGGGGAGGAGCTGGCGGCGGTGGGCGTCGTACGGCCCACCACCTCGACCGCCCAGGCGGCGCTGTGGGACGGCGAGGGCTCCGGTTCGCTGCTGGACTGGCTGGGCATCCCCCAGCGCCACTCCGCCGCCCCTGCCCCCGACTTGTCCGGACTTATCCTCCTGGACCTGCCCGACCACGACTCCATCCAGCTCTCCCACCGCCTGGAGGTGGACCGCCTGGTGGAGCTGGTGGACCTGCTGGTGTGGGTGGTGGACCCGCAGAAGTACGCCGACGCCGCCCTCCACGACCGCTATCTCCGCCCGCTCTCCGCCCACCGGGACGTGATGCTGGTGGTGCTCAACCAGGCGGACCGCCTCCCCGCGCACGCTGTCGAGCGCTGCCTCGGAGACCTCCGCCGCCTGCTGGACGAGGACGGCCTGACGGGCGTCCCGGCCCTTGCCGCCTCGGCCCGTACGGGTGCCGGGCTCGCGGAGCTCCGCTCGCTGCTCGGCGAGCGTGTCGCGCACCGCAGGTCCTGGTCCACGCGGCTCGCCGCCGACGTCACCACCGCCGCCACCCGTCTCGGCGGACCAGCGGCGGAGGACGGTACGGCGAGCGGGGTGGCAGAGGGCGGCGCGGGGCGGACGGCGGGGATGGACCGGGCGCTCACCGCTGCGCTGTGTGACGCGGCCGGGGTGCCGCTGGTCGTGCAGGCCGTGGCGAAAGGACATCGGCACCGTGCTGTCGTCGCCACCGGATGGCCCGTCACCCGCTGGATCCGCAAGTTCCGGCCCGACCCGCTCCGCAGGCTGCGCATCGGCACCACCGCTCCGGCAGGCGAACGGCCGAGCCGGCCGCCGGACAGGCGACCCGGCGAGCCGCCGGGCAGGCTGCGGGCCGAAGTGGCGGGCAAGCCGCGGGGCGAGCTGGCGGGCGGGCCACGGGACGAGCTGCCGGGTGAGCCGCCGGGGGGATCGGCCGACCGGCCGCCGGGGGTGGGGATCGTCGGTCGTACGTCCGTGCCCGCGGCCTCGGCCGTACAGAGGGCGAAGGTTGAGACGGCGATCAGGGACGTCGGCGAGGCGGCCGCGGCGGGTCTGCCCGGCCCGTGGGCGGCGGCGGTGCGGCAGGCGGCGCGGTCCCGGTCCCGGGAGCTGGCCGACGAGGTGGACCGCGCGGTGGCCACGACGTCCTTCCGCGCCACCAGGCGTCCCAGGTGGTGGCGGGCGGTGAACGTGCTGCAGTGGCTGGTGTTCGCGGCCATGCTGGCCGGTGCCCTGTGGCTGGGCGGGTTGTTCGCGATGGACTACCTGCGCCTGCCCCAGCCGCCGCTCCCGACCGTGGGCGTGGTGCCGTGGCCGACGGTGTTGCTGCTGGGCGGTGCGCTCGCCGGGGTGCTGATCGCGTTGTTGTCCCGGCTGGCCGCGTGGGCAGGCGGAAGGAGAAGGGCCAGGCGTACGGCCAGAGCCCTGCGTACGGCCATCGGCCAGGTGAGCGACGAGCTCGTGCTGGCACCCGTAAGAGTGGAGCTCGACCGGTACGCCCGCTTCATGGCGGCGATCAACCGAGCCCTAGACGGCACGTGAAGGCCGGAGCAGCACGGCCGCCAGCCCCACCCCGAGCACCAGCATCAGCCCCACGAGCCGTGCCCCGGCCCGGTACCCCCAAGATCGGGTGCCGTAGGCGGCGGAGGAGTCACGTGGCGGTCCTTCCAATTGGCGAACACACCGGAGGAGATGTCCGGATAAGCCGGGATGTTTCACTCTGTCCCGAGGGAGCCGGCAATCGTGCGCAGCGTCGACAGGAGCGGGCGCAGGAGGGGGTGGGCGTCGGCACCGCGGCGAATGGCGGCGAAGACGCGGCGCTCGGGCCCCGGCGTCTGGCGGACCACGACCCCCGCCAGCGCCATGTCGCGCAGGGCCAGCCGCGGCACGAGAGCCACTCCTGCCCCCGCCCCGACCAGGGCGACCACGGCGCGGAAGTCGTCGGAGCAGTGCGCGAGGTTCGGCGTGAAACCCGCCTGCCGGCACGCGAACGTGATCACGTCGTGCACCGGGTTGCCGGGATACGGCCCGATCCAGGTCGCATCGGAGAGCGACACGAGGGTGGCAGAACCCGCCAGCGGGTGGTCCTGGGGGAGCACCAGGTCGAACGGCTCGGCGTACAGCGGCAGACGCGACAGGCGCCGGTCGGCCGCGTCGGGCGCGCCTCGGTACTCGACCGTGATGGCCAGGTCGGCCTCGCCGTCCAGCAGCATGGCCAGGCTGTGGTCACCCTCGGCGTCCAGCACGCGTACGTGCACGCCGGGGGACGTGGCGCGCAGGGCGGCGATGGCGGGGGAGAGCACGGCGCTGATGGCGGTGGCGAAGCAGGCCACCGTGACCTCGCCCGCCTCGCCCGTGGTGTACGCGGCCACCTCGGCCTCGGCGCGTTCGAGCTGGGCGAGGACCTCGTTGGCGTGGCCGAGCATGATCTTGCCGACGGCGGTGAGGTGCACGCCGCGCCCGTCACGGGTGAGCAGCCGGTGGCCCACCTCGTGCTCCAGCGCGACGAGCTGCTGGGACACCGCCGACGGGGTGAGGTGCAGTGCGGCCGCCGCGCCGGTGACCGTGCCATGGTCGGCCACCGCCCGCAGCGTGCGCAACCGCCGCGTGTCTATCACGCAGCGAGAATACTCACCTTCGGGCCTGGATGAACGCCTGGACGGCGTGATCCACGTCCTGCTCCGAGTGGGCGGCCGACAGCTGGACGCGGATCCGGGCCTGGCCGTGCGGTACGACGGGATACGAGAAGCCGATGACGTAGATGCCGAGGTTGAGCAGGCGTTCGGCCATGGCGGCGGCCTCGGCCGCGTCGCCGATCATGACGGGCACGATCGGATGGTCGCCGGGCAGGATGTCGAACCCGGCCCTGGTCATCTCGCTGCGGAAGCGCGCGGTGTTGGAGCGGAGCCGCTCGCGGGCCTCGTTCGAGGTCTCCAGCAGGTCGAGGATGCGCAGCGACGCCGAGGCGATGACGGGGGCGAGCGAGTTGGAGAACAGGTACGGGCGCGAGCGCTGCCGCAGCAGATCGCAGATCTCCTTGCGGGCCGAGACGTAGCCGCCGCTGGCGCCGCCGAGCGCCTTGCCCAGCGTGCCGGTGATGATGTCGATCCGGTCGGTGACGCCGTGCAGTTCAGGGGTGCCGCGGCCGGTGGGCCCGACGAAGCCGACGGCGTGGGAGTCGTCGACCATCACCATGGCGTCGTACCGTTCGGCCAGGTCGCAGATTTCCCGCAGCGGCGCGAGATATCCGTCCATGGAGAACACGCCGTCGGTCACGATCAGCCGCCGCCGCGCCTCCGACGCCTCCTTCAGCCGGGCCTCCAGTTCGGCCATGTCGCGGTTGGCATAACGGAAGCGCTGGGCCTTGGAGAGCCTGATGCCGTCGATGATGCTGGCGTGGTTGAGCGCGTCGGAGATCACCGCGTCCTGGGCGTCGAGCAGGGTCTCGAAGACGCCGCCGTTCGCATCGAAGCACGAGCTGTAGAGGACGGTGTCCTCCATGCCGAGGAAGTCCGACAGGCGCGTTTCGAGCTCCTTGTGCACCTCCTGGGTGCCGCAGATGAACCGTACGGATGCCATGCCGAACCCCCACCGGTCCAGCGCCTCCTTGGCGGCCTCGATCACGGTGGGGTTGTCGGCGAGGCCGAGGTAGTTGTTGGCGCAGAAGTTCAGGACCTCGCGCCCGGCCACGCTCACCGACGAGCTCTGCGGGGTGGTGATCACGCGCTCGGGCTTGAGCAGCCCGGCCTCGGTGATCTCGTCGAGCGTCGTACGCAGCTGCTCGCGGACATTTGTGAACATCAGGCGCTCCTGTTCATGGTCGCGGCCGCTTCGGCCTCCGTTGGCTCGTTCCTCGCTCTCTCCGGCCGAGCTCCTCCGCTCCAGTCCAATATGACCTTGCCCGTCCTGCCGCTGGCGGCCGTGTCGAAGGCAGCGTCGAAGTCCTGGTACGGGAACCGGTCGGTGATCACAGGGGAGAGATCGAGCCCCTTCTCCAGCAGGACGGACATGTTGTACCAGGTCTCGTACATCTCCCGGCCGTACACGCCCTTGATCGTGATCATGGACGTCACGACGGTCGACCAGTCGACCGCGAACTCCTCCGCGGGCAACCCGAGCATGGCGATCTTCCCGCCGTGGGTCATGTTAGCGATCATGTCGCGCATGGCCTGCGGGTTGCCGGACATCTCCAGCCCCACGTCGAAGCCCTCGCGCAGGTGGAGCTGCCGCATGCCGTCGGCGATCGACGACCTGGAGACGTTCAGGGCGAGGGAGACGCCGAGCTTGCCGGCCAGGTCGAGCCGCTCGTCGCTGACGTCGGTGATCATCACGTTGCGCGCGCCCACGTGCGTGGCCACGGCCGCGGCCATCAGCCCGATCGGGCCCGCCCCGGTGATCAGCACGTCCTCGCCGACCAGGGGGAACGACAGAGCCGTGTGCACGGCGTTCCCGAACGGGTCGAAGATGGCCGCCACGTCGGGGTGGACGGGGACCCGGTGCACCCAGACGTTGGAGGCGGGCAGCGTGACGTATTCGGCGAAGGCGCCGTTCCTGTTGACGCCGAGGCCGATCGTGTTGCGGCACAGGTGCCTGCGGCCCGCCATGCAGTTGCGGCACTTGCCGCACACGATGTGGCCCTCACCGCTGACGAGGTCGCCGACGGAGACGTCCTCGACGCCCGGCGCCACCTCGACCACGTGGCCGCAGAACTCGTGCCCGACGATCAGCGGGAGCCGCAGGGTTTGCCGCGCCCAATCATCAAATTTCCGGATATGTAGGTCGGTGCCGCAGATGCCGGTCCGCAGCACCCGGATCTTCACCTCGCCGGGGCCCACTTCCGGCTCGGGCACGTCGGCAAGCCAGAGGCCGGCCTCGGCCTTCTCCTTGACCAGCGCTTTCATGGCTTCACTCCCCCTAGTCCGAACCTAACGCACTGTGCCCGCTCACCTCCGAGCATGTCCATCGAGGGATTCTTAAGTGCCCCCACAGCTCTGCTTCACGCCGCGGCAAAGCCAGGCATAATTAGGTAAGTAACTTGTACTTAATGCTATGGAGGTCGCGGTGCGGCAGCAGAGCGGCGACGCCTCCCTTCTGCGCAGGCTCAACTCGGCGGCGATCCTGCGCATCCTGCGCGAGGCCCAGGTCGCGACGCTGTCCGAGCTGGCCAGGGCGGCCAGGGTGTCCAGGCCGACGGCCGAGGTCATCGTGGACGAGCTGGTGGCGGAGGGCTGGGCCGAGGAGTGCGGCGAGGAGCCGGGCGATCGCCAGCGGGGGCGCCCGGCCAGGCGGTTCAGGTTCCGCGCGGCGGCGGCTCACGTGCTGGGGATCGGGATCGGCGGCTCCCGGCTGCGTGCCATGGTCACCGATCTCAACGGCACGATCGTGGTCAACCGTCGCGCGCCCAACCACCGCGACATGCCCGCGGGCGAGCGGCTCGACGCCGTCGCCGCGCTGGCCGCCGAGGCCGCCGCCGAGGCGGGCGTCGCGCTCGCGGACGTCGCCGTCGTAGGCGTGGGCACCACGGGTACGGTGGACGGCGCGGGGCGGGTCGTGAAGAGCATGGTCCTGTCCGGCTGGACCGGCCTCGACCTGCAGGGCGAGCTGAGCCGCAGGCTGCCCGCGCCGGTGCTGGTCGAGAACGACATGCGCCTGGCCGTGCTGGCCGAGCACTGGCGCGGCGCCGCCAGGGGCCGCCACGACGTGATCTACCTGTTCACCGGCGACAGGATCGGCATGGGCCTGCTCATCGGCGGCCGCCCGCACCGGGGAGCCCACGCCGCCTCCGGCGAGATCGGCGCCCAGCCGTACAACAACTGGACCGCCTACCGCCACGTGATGGACTACGCCATGGCCGTGGAGCCGGGGGAGCTGCGCTCCAGCAGGCAGAGCGCGGAGTTCGCGATCGCCAGGGCGCGGGCGGGCGACGAGAAGGCCGGGCACGCGGTCAGGGAGCTCGCGCGCGGCCTGGCCGCCGGGCTGATCACCGTGGTCAATCCGCTCGACCCCGAGATGGTGGTGATCGGCGGCAGCCTGTCCTCGGCCGGTGACCTGCTGGTGGAGCCGGTCAAAGAGCTGTTCGCGGAGTTCTGTGCTTATCCGCCCGAGGTGGTGGCCTCGGAGCTGGGCAGCGAGTGCATCACGCTCGGGGCGGTGCGGTTCGCGCTGGACCACGCCGACCGCCTGCTCTTTACGTAGACGACTTGGCTAATTAGGTAACTCTTCCGTCACGGCCAGGTCGCTGAGCGGCATCGATCCCTCTGCCGTGCTCAGAGCTGCAAGATTTACCCTAGTTATTTGCATAAATACGGACTAGCCTCCAGCCAACTCGTACGGACTGGAGGTGAGCGTGGCCGCTGTTCCCCTGCTCGGGCGGCTGAAGCGCGACTGGACGCTGCTGGTGCTGTGCCTGCCCGGCATCCTGTATTTCGCAGCGTTCTTCTACGTTCCCCTGCTGGGCAACGTGATCGCCTTCAAGGACTACGCGCCGTTCCTCGGCATCGCGGGCAGCCCGTGGGTGGGGCTGGACAACTTCGTGATGCTGCTGGAGGAGCCGGAGTTCTGGAGCGCGGTCGGCAACACCCTGCAGATCACCGTGCTGCAGCTCGTCCTCTATTTCCCCGCCCCGATCGCGCTCGCGCTCCTGCTGAACTCGCTCGTCGGCCACCGGATCAAGCGCTTCGTCCAGACCGTCGTGTACCTGCCGCACTTCCTCTCGTGGGTGGTCGTGGTCGCGATGTTCCAGCAGGTCATCGGGGGTGCGGGGACGGTCAGCACGTTCCTGAACGCGCACGGGATCACCATCGGCAACCTGATGTCGAACCCGGACACGTTCAAGCTCCTCGTGACGGCTCAGGTGATCTGGAAGGACTGCGGCTGGGGGACGATCATCTTCCTCGCCGCCATCACCGCCATCGACATGAGCCACTACGAGGCCGCCGCGATCGACGGCGCCGGCTGGAAACGCCGCCTGTGGCACGTCACGCTGCCCGGTATCCGCTCGGTCATCCTCATGATGCTCATCCTGCGCCTGGGCGACATCCTGTCCGTCGGCTTCGAGCAGATGGTCCTGCAGCGCGAGGCCGTGGGCGCGGGCGCCGCCGAGGTGATCGACACGTACGTCTACTACCACGGCATCCGCGACGGCGACTGGGGCATGAGCACCGCCGCCGGCCTCATGAAGGGCCTCATCGGCGCGGCGCTGATCTACGCGGCGAACAAGCTCGCACACCGCTTCGGAGAGCAGGGGATCTATCGATGAGGCCGCCGTGGATGGAGCGCCCGGCGATCGCGGGGCGCACGCTCAAGTTCGTGGTGCTGGCCGCGATCACGCTGGCCGTCCTGTACCCGTTCGGGCTGGCCGTCGGCACCAGCCTGATGAGCCGCGCGGAGAGCATCGCCAACGGCGGCAGCTACGTGTTGTGGCCGTCCCACCCGACCTTCGAGGCGTACGAGCTGATCCTGTCCGGCGGCGCGGTCACCAGGTCGGTGCTGATCAGCATCGGCATGACGGTCACCGGCACCGCGCTCAGCCTGATCTGCACGGTCTTCCTCGGTTACGCGCTGTCGCGGCGCGGCATGCCCGGCGGCCGGCCGATCCTGCTGATGGTGCTGGCCACGTTCCTGTTCACGCCGGGCATGATCCCCAGCTACCTCATGGTCAAGGAGCTCGGGATGATCGACACGTACCAGTCGCTCATCTTGCCCGTGCTGGTCAACGCGTTCAACGTGGTCGTCGTCAGGGCGTTCTTCCAGAACCTGCCGGAAGAGCTGTTCGAGGCGGCGCGCATCGACGGGTGCGGCGAGTTCCGGATGATGTGGCGGATCGCGATCCCGCTGTCAAAGGCGGTGATCGCGGTCGTGGGGCTGTTCTACGCGGTCTCGTACTGGAACACGTTCTTCAACGCGATTCTCTATATCAACGACCAGACCAGGCACCCGATCCAGGTCGTGCTGCGCCAGTACATCTTCCGCGGCACCGCGGCCACCGGCTCCGACGTCGCGATCGTGCGCGACCTGCCCGCCTCGTCGGTGCAGATGGCAGTGCTGATCATCGCGCTCGTGCCGATCCTGCTGGCCTACCCCTTCCTCCAGAAGTACTTCACCAAGGGCGTCCTGACCGGCGCCATCAAGGGCTGAACCCCCCGTTCGCAGGAGAGAACCATGTCATCAACCCTGTCTTCGACACTGTCCCGCCGCGGCTTTCTCGGACTCGCGCTCGCCGGCGTCACGGTCGCCGGGCTCGCCGCCTGCGGGGGCGAGGGCGGTACGGCCGGCGTGAAGAAGGGCGGCGCCGAGCTGTCCAAGAAGCTGGCCCTGCCGACCTTCACGGCGGCCAAGATCCCCGCCCCCGACCTGCCGACCGACGCCGGCCAGGACCCCGCGTACCTGAAGTACCCGAGCGAGCTGGTCAAGTCCGTCGCGGCCCCGCCCGGGGACGGCAAGAAGATCACCTCGCTCACCCAGACCTGGGACGTGGCGCCGCCCGCCCCCGGCGAGAACACCTACCTGCAGGAGCTGAGCAAGGCCCTCGGCTCCGAATGGAGCATGAACATCGTGGTCGGCGACGGCTACCCGGACAAGTTCAACGCGATCGTCGCCAGCGACAACCTGCCCGACCTCGTCTGGTTCCCGCCGAACCAGGGCCTGCAGCGGGTGCCCGAGCTGCTTGAGGCCAAGTTCCACGACCTGACGCCCTACCTGAGCGGCGACGCGATCAAGAAGTATCCGAACCTGGCCAACCTGGGCGACCTGACCTGGAAGTCCGCCGTCACCAACGGCAAGATCTTCGGCGTGGCGGTGGCGTACAGCAGGTTCGGGCAGATCTTCCTGGTGAACCAGGACTACTGGGAGCCCGTCGGGGGCGTCGGGTTCGCCAGTGCCGACGACTTCCTGGAGAAGGCCAAGCAGCTGCTCGACGTCGGCAAGAACAAGTACCCGCTCGAGCCGTCCTACTACAACCACGTCCACATGTTCAGCCACTGGTACGGCGCGCCGAACACCTGGCGGCTGGCGGGCGGCAAGCTGACCCACCAGTTCGAGACGCCCGAGTACCAGGCGGCGCTGGAGCTCGCGGTCAAGTGCTTCAAGGCGAAGCTGTTCTGGCCCGACCCCAGCCTGGCCACCATCCAGGACAAGGTGGCCAACGGCCAGATCGGGGCCTTCGTGGAGTCGTTCCCCGGCTTCGTCAACCTCGCCAGGACGCAGAAGTACAAGCTCGGCGCCATCGTGCCCTTCGCCGCCACCCCGTCGTCCAAGCCGGTCTACAACGCGGGCCTCGGCTCGGTGGGCTTCACCTCGATCAGCAAGAAGGTCGACCCCAAGCGCATCGAGACGCTGCTGGGCGTGCTGAACTACATGGCGGCGCCGTTCGGCACCGAGGAGTACCAGCTCGTCAACTTCGGCGTGGCGGGCACCCATTTCACCAAGAAGGACGGCGATCTGACCCTCACCGACAAGGGCAGGGCCGAGGTGCCCACCACGCTCCAGCCGATCTCGTTCGTGATCGGCTCGCCCTCCGCGCTCTTCCTGCCCGGCCAGCCCGAGCACACCAAGCTGATCCACGACTTCGAGACCAAGGTGGCGCCGATGCTCCAGCAACGCGTCACGACCGGCCATTTCTCCGACACCTACACGCAGAAGAACGGCGAGCTCAGCACCATGGGCTCGGACATGGTCGTGGACATCGTCACCGGCCGCAAGCCGCTCTCTGACTGGCCCGCGTTCGTGAAGAAGTGGCTGAGCAGGGGCGGCGAGGCGATGCGGGCCGAGTACGAGGCCTCCATCGCCAAAGGTTGATCATTTCTCTTGAGAGGACACCAGTGGAAGACCTGCGCATCGGCGTCATCGGCCTCGGCCTGCGGACGAGCCTCGCCCTGCACGCGCACCGGCCGGGCAGGGGCTCGATCGTGACCGCCCTGTGCGACTCCGACCCGGCGGTGCTCAAGCGGCAGGCGGGCAGGTTCGAGGCGGAGTTCCTGACGGGGGACTACCGCGAGCTGCTCGACCGGCGCGACCTCGACGCGATCGTCGTCAACACCCCCGACGACACCCACGAGACCATCGCGATCGACTGCCTCCAGGCCGGGAAGCCGGTCTACGTGGAGAAGCCGATGGCGATCACGGTGGAGGGCTGCGACAACATCCTGCGCGCCGCCCGCGACACCGGGACCCGCCTGTACGTGGGGCACAACATGCGCCACATGGGCGTGGTCCGCGTCATGCGCGACATCATCCGCAAGGGCGTCATCGGCGAGCCGAAGACCGTCTGGGTGCGCCACTTCGTGTCGTACGGCGGCGACTACTACTTCAAGGACTGGCACGCCGACCGCACCCGTACCACGGGCCTGCTGCTGCAGAAGGCGGCGCACGACCTGGACGTGATCCACTGGCTCGCCGGCGGCTACACGACCAGGGTGAACGCCTTCGGCGACCTCATGGTCTACGGCGACCTGCCGCGCCGCGCGCCCGGCACGCCGCGGCCCGACGGGTGGTTGCAGGAGTACGAGTGGCCGCCGGCCTCGCGCACCGGCCTGCACCACATCGTGGACGTCGAGGACGTGTCGGTGATGAACATGCGGCTGGACAACGGTGTCATCGCGGCGTACCAGCAGTGCCACTTCACGCCCGACTACGTGCGCAACTACACGGTCATCGGCACGGAGGGCCGCCTGGAGAACTTCGGCGACGGGCCGGGGGACACGGTCAAGGTGTGGAACACGGGCCCCACGGCCTACCGGGACGACTGCGACATCGCGTACAAGGTGCCGCCCGCGGAGGGGTCGCACGGGGGCGCGGACTCGCAGATTATGGCGGAGTTCTGCCGGTTCGTCCGGGACGGCGGCGCGACGGACACCTCTCCGGTGGCGGCCAGGATGAGCGTGGCGGCGGGCTACATGGCCACGATGTCGCTGCGGAACGGCGGCATGCCGTACGACGTGCCGCCGCTGGATCCGGAGCTGGTCGCGTACTTCGACGCCGGGCAGGGCTGACCGGGATACGCTGGGGGGAGAGATGTCTCGGGAGCGGGCCGGGAGATGACCACCTTCGAGGATCTGCCACCTGGGTTACGGGAATACGCCGAGACTGTCCTCCCCCCTTCCCTGTGCGACCTCCACGGCCCCGCACGTGGGATCCTGTCGCTGCCACGCCGGGTCGCCTGGTCGGGTCGGGTCGGGTCGACTACGACTTGTCGGTCTATGAGCAGCGCCTCGAAGCGTATGCCCGCGTGCTGGAGGCAGGGACCCGCCATGGGGGCGAACGTGGTGGTGAACTACATCCCTTACGGCAAGAAGTGCAGCCCGCAGCCGCGCAGCAGCCACTTCCTCAGTAAGGAGGAGGCGCCGCTGTCGGTCTTCCCGCGCCCTGAGGGCTGGGAGCCGAAGGAGGGCTCGGAGCCGGGCTTCCTCATCGACCCGAGCGTGATCGGCCCGGGCCAGACGGGCGTGCTGGAGTTCAGCGTCTCGGAGAACGACCGTGGGGGCATCGTGGCGGGCATCTGGGCCGCCGTCGGCCGGGACCCGATCGCGGAATGCGAGCTCGTGGACACCACGGAGGCGCCGCTGTCGCACTGACCAGGCGATACGACGGCGCCCGGCGGCACGTTCGTGTGCGGCGGGCGCCGTTGTCGTTAGTTAGGGCTCCAGGGTTGGAATTGCCGTTCTAATTGTGTAACACTGTTGCAAGCTTGGAACATGGTCAGTCGAGGTAGACATCAACACAACGAGATCAACGCGGCCCTCAGAGTGATCCGCGAGATCGGGTGGTTGACCGTGGCGGAGAGCCACAACGGTCACCGCTGGGGATCGGTCGAATGCGTCTGCGGACGCGATCCGTACACAATCTGGTGCACGCCGCGAAACCCAGGCAACCACGCGAGAAGAATTCTCAAATGGGTTCGTAAACATACCGTGTGCGCCAAGAGCGAGGAGGAGTCATGATCACCTGGGACTTCAGCATCACTCTTAACCGAGTACCCACCGGCGAAGAGGCAGATGCGCTCTACGAGGCCGGTCTCGACGACTGCTCGATAGGGGGCGCCTACCTCCATTGCGACCGTGAGGCGAAGAGCCTGATGGACGCGATCGAATCCGTTCTCATCCAGATCAGGACCGTCCCGGGTCTCTGGGCGACCGGCGTGGGAGAGGACGACGGGGTGACGCTGGGGGACGCGGCGCGCCGCCACGGGGGCCGCACGCAGGCCAGCCTGCGGCAGCTCGCCACGGGGCAGCGCGGTCCCGGTGGTTTCCCGAAGCCGCTGATCGAGGCCGACAACATCAGCCTCTACTCCTGGGCCGAAATCTCGGAGTGGCTGCGCACCAAGATGGGCGATGACATCCCGCCGGTGAACCGCGACATCGTCATCGCCGATGCTGCGGTCAAACTGGCCTGCCGCGCCCGGGAGACTCACCAGCAGGCCCAAGTGGGTCACATCTACGAGATCGCCTGCTGATCCCGGCGGACGGCTCACTCCTCAACTGACCTGCCGTCCGCCGGGAAAGGTCAGCGCTCGGCCTCCTTGGGTTCCCGGTCGAGGTCCGGGAACGGGGACGGCTCCTGGGCGCCCTCGGTGAGCTGGCGCGGCCCCCTGGGGCTCTCCGCCTCCTGGGCGTCCGCGACCGCCTCGGCGGCCGCCTCCGAGGCCTTGAGCACCTCCTCGTCCGTCTGCGACGTCTCGGGCACCTCCTCGCGCGTCGCCGCCGACCGGGGCAGCGCCTCCGTGAACGCCTTCGAGACGCCCTGCAGCGCCGACGTGACCTCGCTCGGGATCACCCAGAACGTGTTGCCGTCGCCCTGCGCGAGCTGCGGCAGCACCTGCAGATACTGGTACGCCAGCAGCTTCGGGTCGGGGTCGTTGCGGTGGACCGCCTGGAAGACCTGGTCGATGGCGCGTGACTGGCCCTCGGCCTCGAGGATGGCCGCCGTGCGCTGGCCCTCGGCGCGCAGGATGCGGCTCTGCTTGTCACCTTGTGCCGTGAGGATCTGCGACTGCCGCTGACCCTCGGCGGTGAGGATCGCGGCGCGCTTGTCGCGTTCGGCCCGCATCTGCTTCTCCATCGCGTCCTTGATGGTCTTGGGCGGGTCGATGGCCTTGATCTCGACGCGGTTGACGCGGATGCCCCACTTGCCCGTGGCCTCGTCGAGCACGCCGCGCAGCTGGCTGTTGATGGTGTCACGCGAGGTCAGGGTCTTCTCCAGGTCCATGGAGCCGACCACGTTACGCAGTGTGGTGACGGTCAGCTGCTCGACGGCCTGGATGTAGTTGGCGATCTCGTACGCCGCCGCCCGCGGGTCGGTGACCTGGAAGTAGAGGACCGTGTCGATCTCGACGACGAGGTTGTCCTCGGTGATGACGGGCTGCGGGCGGAAGGAGACGACCTGTTCGCGCAGGTCGATCATGGGGTAGACGCGGTCGATGTACGGGATGACGAAGTTGAGACCCGGCTTGAGCGTGCGGTGGTAGCGGCCGAGCCGCTCGACGTTGCGCGCCCGCGCCTGCGGGACGATCCGCACGGCCTTGAGCACGGTGAACACGGCGAAAAGTATGATCAGCAGTCCGACCAGCAACAGCGGATCCATGTGTCACTCCCGGGGATAGACGAGGGCTGTCGCCCCTTCGATCTCGATGATGTCGACGGTCGCCCCCTCGGGGATCACCAGCGTCTCGTCGTAGGCGCGCGCCGACCATTCCTCACCCCCGATGCGTACGCGACCGTCGCGGCCCGTCACCTCCGAGACGACGTAGGCGGGCTTGCCGACCAGTGCTTCCACGCCGAACCGCGGCAGCGTCGGCTGCCTGATGTGGCGCATCGCGATCGGCCTGAGCAGCAGCAGGCCGGCCGCGGACGAGACGGCGAAGCACAGCAACTGCAGAGGGACGGGCAATCCGATGGCCGCGGTGAGCGCGGTCAGGAGAGCGGCCGCGCCCAGCAGCCCGAGCGAGGCCGTGAGGGTGAATATCTCGGCCACGCCGAGGACTACCGCGAGGATTACCCAGACGATCCAGTCATCCATGTCCGGCCCTCCTGATGGGACAACGGGCCTGTGTCTCCTAGTGGTTCCCCCCCTCTACCGTAATCCTGGAATCATCCCTGCGGCACCCGGTCACCCGCGGGCTCGGCGTCGGCCAAGGCGCTTCCCTGCCGCCATCTCTTCCACGACAGCTGCCAGAAGCCCCATCCGTTGTTCCATTCGAGCTCGCGGTCGGTGCCGGTGATCGTGACCGGGTCGCCGCGCAGCGAGCTCCGGAAGAACCAAGCTGCCTGGTCAGGCCTGGAATTGATGCAGCCGTGGCTGACGTTTGCCCGGCCCTGCGCCCACACATTGTCCTTGGCGTGCACGTATTCGCCGCTGTTGGAAATGCGCACCGCATGGTCGATCATCAGGTCGTAATAGCCGGGATCGCCTTTGACGCGCCCTGGGGAAATCATGCGGACCGGGTTGCCCTTGTCCATGGTCAGGTGGATGCCGCTGGTCGTGGTGTATTCGGGGGTGGTGGCCAGGCCCGCGCTGATGGCCATCCGCTGCACGATCGCGCCGTCGCGGCGGACGAGCATCTGGTGGCTCCTGGTGTCGATCGAGCTGGTCTGCGCGCGGCCGACGGTGAAGGTGAAGGTGGAGTCGGTGGCGCCGTAGCGGCCCGTGCCCGCGCGTACGCCGGCCAGATGCGCGGTGACCGTGACCTGCTGGTGGGGGGCCCAGAACCGGCGGGGGCGGTAGACCACCTGGGTGTCGCTGGTCCACCGCCACGCGCCCTCGACCGGGCTCTCCGCCTTGACCTCCAGCGTCCGCTCGACGGCCGCCTTGTCCGCTATCGGAGTGTCGAAGTCGATGATGACCGGCATGCCGGTGCCGACCGTCTCGTCCGGCAGCGGCGTCGTCGAGGCCACCTGGAAGCCGCGCGCGACCGCGCGGGTGCGGAAGCGGCCCATGGCCACCGTGGCCGGGCCGCGGACGCCCGCGGCCGTGGCGGTCACCGTGTATTCGGCCGCGGGTTTGAGCGTCCAGGAGGAGCGCCAGACCGTACGGGAGTCGTCGAGCCGGCCGGGCACCTGCGCCCCGCCCTCGGAGACCAGCACCCGGCTGAGCGTGCCGCCGCGCGCCCTGACCACCAGGCCCCGGTCGGTGCGGGCGCGCTTGACGTCGAAGGCCGGCGAGACCTGCACGACCGGAGGCGAGAGCGGCGTCTCGGCCGTCACGGACGTGCAGCCGCTGACCAGGAAGAGGAAGGTGACACAAGTCAGCACCGCCTGCCGCATGTCACTCCTGTGAGTCCGAGGGAGGGTCGATCCCAGGGTAGCGGCGAGTCAGCAGGCAAGCACGTTGAGTCACTTATGCGATTGTTCCGGAAACTTCTCCCAATGTCAGGTCGCCGGCGGTGGCCCGGATGGTCACCGTGTCCCCGTCCTCGAGGAACGAGCGGGTCTCGCCGCTCGCGAGCTTGAGAGGCTCGCTCCCGTTCCAGGTCAGTTCGATGAGCGAGCCGCGCTCGCCCGGCGATGGCCCCGAGATTGTGCCGCTGGCGAACAGGTCTCCGGTACGCAGCGAGGCCCCGTTCACCGTCATGTGCGCGAGCATCTGGTCGGGCGTCCAGTACATGCTCGAGTACGGTGGCCGCGCCACGACCTCCCCGTTGAGCAGGACTTCGAGTGAGATGTCCAGTCCCCAGTCGCTCTGCCTGCGCAGGTAGTCCAGCGGCGGGGGATCCTGGGTGCGGCCGGGGATCCTGGGCAGCGCCTCCAGCGGCGTGATCCACGGCGAGATCGACGTGGCGAAGGACTTGCCGAGGAACGGCCCGAGCGGCACGTACTCCCACGCCTGGATGTCGCGCGCGCTCCAGTCGTTGACCAGCGTCACCCCGAACACGTGGTCCTCGAACGCCCCGGCAGGCGAGCCGAGCGAGGTCGGCGCGCCGACCACGAACCCCAGCTCCGCCTCGATGTCCAGCTTCGCGCACGGCCCGAACAGCCCCGGCCCGAGCTGCCCGTGCGGGCGCTTGACCGGCGTGCCCGACACGACGACCGTGCCCGCCCTGCCGTGGTAGCCGACGGGCAGGTGCCGCCAGTTCGGCTGCAGCGGCTCGGTGCCGGGCCGGAAGATCTGGCCGATGTTGCTCGCGTGGTCGATCGAGCAGTAGAAGTCGACGTAGTCGGCCACCTCGAACGGCAGGTGCAGCCGCACCTGCTCCAGCGGGATCAGGTGCCGCTCCGTCATCGAGGTGTCGCCGGTGAGCTTGTTCTGGATGAGCGCCCTGGTGTCGTGCCAGGCCCCGCGCCCGCGTGCCATGAACGGGTTGAGCGAGGGGGCGTTGAAGACCTCGTCGTGCAGGGCGGGCGCCAGGTCGAGCACATGGTCGCCGTACCGCACGCCCACCCGGGGCGCCTCGCCGGGGCGCGAGAAGACCCCGTAAGGAAGATTGTCCACTCCAAAAGTCACGCGATCAGCCCCAGTGTGCGCAGGTCCTCGACGGGGATGCTGGTGCTGCATGAGCCGTAGCTCACCAGCAGCTGCCGCGCCCGTTTCGCGGTGTCGTCCTGTACGGACTGCGCCAGCCGCACGATGTGGCCGACGTCGGTGGTGCGGAGCACGGGCACGGGGTCACGCCCGTCCACGGCTTCGCAGACCGCCAGCACCAGGTTCAGGAAGCCGTGCCGGTCGACGCCGAGCGAGGGGTCGAAGTGGCGTACGGCGTGGTGCAGCCCGGCCGTGGCCTTGAACGGGATGTCGTGCTCGACGCAGAACCTGATGAACGCCGCGAGATGCTCCGCCGGCGGGAACGCCTCCGCCGTCAGCCCGCCGCAGCGCACCTTCAGCCCCACGCCCTCGGGCACGTCGACGCCCAGCTTCCCCGGCGGCACCTCCACGAAGAGCCGCACGCTCGCCGGCAGCCCAAGCCCCCGCGCCAGCCGGTCGACCGTCATGTCGTCCGGCAGCGCGGCCTCCACGAAGTCCACGGGCAGGTCGTCGAAGCCGGGCACCTCCTCCTGGTCCACGATGAGCCCGATCCGCCGCGGCCGGTACTCCATGTCGCGCAGCCGGTGCAGCCGGCTGGCCGGGCAGAGGAAGCGGTGCGTGAGCACGGAGCTGCCCTGCTCCAGATCGCGCTGGTTGCGGGCCAGCGCCTCGTCCATGTGCAGGGACGTCGGCGGGAACAGCCCCGCGTCGTCCACCAGTGCCGTGTAGACGTTCATCGTGACCACGTCCAGGCGTAGCCGGGGTCCTCGCAGGACAGCGCGCCCTGGCCCAGGTCGAGCGGGCGGAACGTGTCCACCATGACGGCCTTCTCGCTCGTCGTCGTGACGCCGCGGGAGACCGCGTCGATCACCGCCTCGACCGCCCCGGGCTGCGGCCCGTGCGTGAACCCGGCGGGATGCAGCGAGATCGAGCCGACGTCGATGCCCGAGCCCTTGCGCGCGGAGTAGTCGCCGCCCACGTAGAACATGAACTCGTCGGAGTCCACGTTGTGGTGGTTGTACGGGATCGGCACGGACTCGGGATGGAAGTCGAGCGGCCGCGGGCAGAACGAGCACACCACGAACCCCGGCCCCTCGAACGTCTGGTGGACGGGCGGCGGCGCGTGCGTCTTCTTCACGATCGGCTCGAAGTCGTCGATGTTGAACGCGAACGGGTAGAGGTAGCCGTCCCAGCCCACCACGTCGAACGGGTGGTTGCGGTAGACCAGCCTGGTCAGCCCGCCACGCGTGCGCACCAGCACCGGCACCTCCTCGCCCTCGACGAGGAGCGGCTCGGCCGGGGCACGCAGGTCACGTTCGCAGTAGGGCGCGTGCTCAAGGAACTGCCCGTACTGCGACAGGTAGCGCTTGGGCGGCCTGATGTGCCCGCCCGCCTCGATGGCCAGCACGTTGACCTGGCCGTCCGGCACCCAGCGGTGGATCGTGCCGGTCGGGATGACGATGTAGTCGCCCGCCCCGGCCTCGATCACGCCGTACGTGGACTCGAACCTGACCCGGCCGCCCTGCACGTAGACGCACTCGTCGCCCATCGAGTTGCGGTAGAGCTCGCTCGGCTGGTCGCTGGTGGCGTACGACAATCGGACGTCGCCGTTGCCCGCCAGCAGCATGCGCCCCGTGACCAGGTCGCCCGCGCTGGACAGCTCCTGCGTGCGGAAATGGCGCGGCGAAAGCGGCAGGTTGGGCTCCAGCCGCGTCTCCGCCGTGGGCGTGACCGCCTCCGCCTTGATGATCGCGGTCGGCAGGTGGCGGTGGTAGAGCAGCGAGGAGTCGGACGAGAAGCCCTCCTCGCCCATCAGCTCCTCGGCGTAGAGACCGCCGTCCGGCCGCCTGAACTGCACGTGCCGCTTGCGCGGCACCTCCCCAACGACGCGGTAGTACGGCATCCCTACCTCCGAAGAAGTGTCCGTTAATCGGACGGAAGTGTCCTTTATGTGTAACAACCGTCCGCCATTCGGTCTGGAGATGTCAACCCAGCGCGGCGGCCAGCTCGGCGGCGGCGGCGATCACCCGAGAGCCCGTGGACTCCTCCAGCGGCCCGAACGTCACCACTCCCACCGACGCCTCCAACCAGGGCAGACCAGTGACGGGCGCGGCGACACCCCGCGCCCCTTCCTGCAACTGCCCCTCCGACGTGAAGTAGTCGTCACGCCCTTCGCGCAGAGCCAGGATCGCCTGGCCCGCCGCGCCTTTCGCCAGCGGATGGCGCGCGCCCTCGCGGTAGGCCACGTGCATGTCGGTCCAGGACGGCTCCACCACCGCCACGGCCAGCCCGTCATCGCCCTCGGCCACGGTCAGGTGCGCGGTCGCGCCCACGTCCTCGGCCAGCCGCCGCAACGTCGGCACGGCCGCCGCCCGCAGCAGCGGCTGCACGGCCTGCGCCAGCACCAGCACCCCGAAGCCCAGATGCACCCGCCCCTCGGCGTCCCTGCGCACGAACCCCTCGCTCATCAGCGTCGTCAGCAGCCGGTACACCACGGGACGGCTCAGCGACAGCTCGGTGCTCAGCTCGGTCGGCGTGCGACCGCCCTTGCCGTCGGCGAGCAGTCTGAGCAGGCGGAGCCCGCGTTCCAGGGTCTGAGCGGATTCAGCGGCCATGCGACCGATTATCTGTGACGCAGTGAACACACGGGGTACATAGCGGAATGGACCGTCGGGGGGATGACGATGCGGCAGTGGTGGGTGCTCGGGCTCGCTGTGCTCGCCATGTGCGCGCTGTACTCGGCTGTGCCCAGGCTCGCCGTGACGTTCATGGCCCGGCAGATCCCCCTCGATCCGCCCGGCGGCAGCCTGGTCGAGGACACGTTCGACCTCACCGAGGGCATCGAGGTGCGCAGGCAGCTGCTGCCCACCGCCAAGGGCGTCACGTTCGGCCCCGCCTATCTCGCGGTCGGGATCAAGATCGACCAGAACGGCCTGCTGTACGGCACGCCGCAGCGCCCCGGCACGTACGTCGCCCCCGTCCAGATCTGCGCCGGCCAGTCGTGCCAGGAGCAGCGGCTCACCCTCGTCGTGCACGGCAACGTGCCCTGGGAGCCGCGCGAGCTGACCTTCCCCGGCCGGACCGGCGCCCCGCTGAGCGGTGAGATCGGCGTCAACGGCGGCCCGCCGGGCGTGCTGCCCACGTTCACCGTGACCGACCGCGCCAGGCTGCCCCACGGCGTGACCATCGGCCCCGACGGCCACGTGGGCGGCGTGCCCGCGGCGGCCGGCATCTCGGAGGTGCCGGTGCGGATCTGCGTGGCGGGCAACTGCGCGGGCGTCGTGGTACGGCTCATCGTCGTCTGAGTCTTGCGGTCGCGTGCCGTTTCCGGTCACCGTGGTCCCATGAAATCGGTCATTGTGGTCGGAGCGGGCATATGGGGCTCATCGCTGGCGCTGTGGCTGGCCGACGCCGGCTGGGAGGTGACGCTCGTCGAGCAGCACAGGCCGGGCCACGTACGGCAGGCCAGCGCGGGGGAGACGCGCCTGTTGCGCTGCGCGCACGGCGACGACGACTGGTACGCCGGGCTCGCCTGGCAGGCACGGGACGGCTGGCGGCGGCTGGAGGAGAGGGCCGGCGAGCGGCTGTACCACGAGGCGGGCATGGTGTGGTTCGCGCAGACGCCGGACGGGTGGGAGCAGGCCAGCGCCCGAGTCCTGAAAAATCTGGACATTCCGTGTGAGGTGCTGGACCCGGCCGACGGGGCGCGGTTCTTCCCCGACTTCCGCGGTGACGACCTGAGCTTCCTGCTCTGGGAGCCGCACGCGGGCGTGGTCAGGGCCAGGCGGGCGACTCAGGTGACGGCCGGGCTGGCGGTGGCGGCGGGGGTCCGGCTGGTGAGGGCGCGTGCGGTGCCTGTGCAGGAGCCTGGGACGGGACCTGTGCCCGGGGCCGCGGCCGTCGAGATCGACGGCGAGGTACGGCACGCCGACCGGGTGGTGTGGGCCTGCGGCGCGTGGCTGCCCGAGCTGTTCGAGCACGTGCCCATCACGGTGACCAAGCAGGACACGCTGCACTTCGCGGTGCCGGCCGCCTGGTCCGTGCCCGAGACGCCCGCCTGGGTGGACTATGGGGCCTCCGCCTACGGGCACGGCGACGTGGACGGGGTCGGGATGAAGGCCACCTCGGACCTGGAAGGGCCGCCGTACGAGCCGGAGCACGGCGAGCGCGTGGTGGACGCGGACAGCGCCGAGCGGGCCAGGAGCTACCTGCGGCGCAGGTTCCCGTCGCTGGGCGACGTGCCGGTGCTGTTCAGCCAGGTGTGCCAGTATCCGCTCACGCCCGACGCCGAGTGGCTGATCGCCGAGGTGTCGCCCGGAGTGTGGCTGCTGGGCGGCGACTCGGGGCACGGGTTCAAGCACGCTCCCGCGCTGGCCGCGTACGTGGCGGGCGTGCTCGAGGGCGAGCACGGGCCGGAGCCGCGCTTCGGGCTGCACGAGCGGGCCCCCTCCCGCGGGCTGAGGACGAGCGGACAGCCCTGGTAGGGCGCGCCCTACCGGAACTCGGGGGACGGCGGGCATGATTTCGCCCGGGCTCGCGGCGGACACTCGTGATACAGCCGCTCAACTATCGGAGGTCCGCAATGAGCATCGTCATGGATCCGCGCAGGACCGACCCGCCGCCCGTCGTGCAGACGGCCGCCATGCTCTGGCTGGCGGCCGTGGCGTTCGGCGCGTTCGAGGCCGTCCTCATGGTCTCCCAGCAACTGTACGAGGGCACCGCCACGTTCGCGGAGATGCTGCCCCAGGCCGGGTTCCGGCTGGCGGTGTTCGCCGGGGCCGTCTTCCTGGCGCTGCGGCTCAAGCGCGGGGAGAACTGGGCGCGCCTGACCCTCGCCGTGACGCTCGGGATCTTCGGCACGCTCTCGCTCGTGATCGAGCCCGCGCGGTGGCTGCTGGCCGGGGGCTCGATCAGCGAGGCCGTGGCCGGGGCGGGCGCGATGGAGCTGATCTTCGCGGGCAGCAGGATCCTGCACCTGATCGCCGTGCTGGGGGCGGTCACGCTGATGTTCCAGCCCAGGGCCAACGCCTACGTCAAGTCAGCGTGAGACCAGCTCGCCCTCCGGCGCCCTGAGATTGCGCACCCCGGGGGAGAGCAGGGCGGCGAGCGTGGACAGCACGATGATGACCGCGCACCCGAGCAGGGACTCCTCCGTGCCGAACCAGTCCGCCGCCCGCCCCGCCAGCATCAGCCCGATCGGGCCGAACATCAGCGACCCGAGCAGGTCGTACGAGCTGACCCGCGACAGCGACTCGCGCGGGACCTCGCGCTGCATCGTGGTCTGCCACAGCACGCCGAACACGTCGAAGCACACGCCCAGCACGAACGCCCCGATCACGATCGCCCAGAGCGGCGCGTCCAGTCCGAGCAGCGCGTACGGCAGCGCCGGCGGCAGGCAGAGCAGCACGGCCACCAGAATGGGGCGGCGCGGCCGGAGCCGCATCGCGGTCAGCACCCCGACGATCGTCCCGACGGCCTCGCCCGCCAGGAACGCGGACCAGGCCGCCGGGCCGCCCAGTGACTCCTTCGCCAGCAGCGGGCCGAGCACCCCGTGACCGGCCTGGATGGCCATGACCATCAGCGAGAACTGCGCGACCACCACCCAGATCCACTGCCGCGAGCTGAACTCGCGCCAGCCTTCCCGTAGGTCGGCCAGCACCGAGTGCCGCTGCCCAGCCTCCCGCGGCTCCGCGGCCGGCTGCGATCGCATCATGGCGATCAGCAGGCCCGCCGCCGAGAACATCGCGCCGCTCACGATCAGCGCCCAGCCGCCGCCGACGAGCACCACCGTGGCGCCGCCCAGCACCGCGCCCGCCACACGCGCGGCGTTCCCGCCCAGGCCGATCAGCGCGTTGCCGGCCTGCAGCCGGTCCACGGGCACGACCTCGGGGATGATCCCGGTGAACGCGGGGAACGCGATCGCCGTGGCCACCCCGCTCAGCGCCGCCGCCACACACAGCGCGGGCAGCGGGGTCCAGCCGGTGAGCAGCATCGCCGCCAGCGCGAAGTACCCCGCCGCCATCAGGAAGTCGCCGGCCATCAGCACCCAGTTCCGCGGCAGCCGGTCCGCGAGCACGCCGCCGAACAGGGTGAACGCGATCATGGGCACCGCCTCGGCGGTCAGCACGACGGACAGGGTGGCGGCGGTGGCGCCGGGCAGGGCGAGCACGCCGAACGCCAGGGCCACCGGCGCGAACGCGCTGCCCAGGACCGCGATGGTCCTCGCCGACAGCAGCAACGCGAAGCGGCGGTCCCGGAGCAGCCCGAGATCGCGTAGATAGCTGTGCACCGCTGCAGACCCCCTGGAAAATGGCCAAACTCCGCTATTCTGCCGTTGTTCTCGGCCTCTGTCGTGTGAATATTCCTCCGGTAACAAGACCGGACGCGGAATGTGTTCACCTTTGGCAAGAATCCGGCCCCCGTTCTCCCGTAACTTGCTAGGGCCCGGCTGTCGGCGAGGGGACTCCATGGGTCGGCTGGTCTATCGCGGTAGGTGGACGCTCCTGGCGCTGAGCCTGGTGGCGGCCCTGCTCGTCGCGCCGCTGGCCATGTCAGGGCGGGTGACGAGCGGCGGCTTCGAGGACCCGAGCGCCGGCTCCGTGACCGCCGCGCGCTGGGCCGAGCAGTGGTACGGCGGCCAGAGCCCCGACGTGGTCGTCCTCTACCGGCACCCGGCGGTCAAGGTGCGCGACCCGCGGTACAAGAAGGCGGTGCACAACTCGCTGCGCGGGCTGCCGGCGGACCATGTGCGCCGGAGGGCCACGTACTGGACGACGGGGTCTGAGGAGATGGTGTCCGGGGACGAGCACTCGACGTACGCGCTGATCACGCTGAAGGGCGCCAAGAGGGAGAGCTACGCGGCGGTCGCGGAGCAGCTCAGGAGCGTCAAGAACCTCAACGTCGAGGTCGGCGGTGCGGTGCCGATGCAGGCGGAGCTGGACGGGCAGGCGGCCGCCGACCTGGCCCGCGTCTCGGCCATCGCGGGGCCGGTGCTGCTGGTGCTGCTCGTGGCGCTGTTCGGGAGCCTGGTGGCGGCGCTGCTGCCGCTGGTCGTGGGGCTGCTCGCGGTGCTCGGCGCGCTGGCGCTGCTCCCCGAGGTGTCCGTCTACTCCTGGTACGCCGTCGTGCTGCTCGGGCTCGGGCTGGCCGCCGGCCATTCGCTGCTCATGCTCAGGGCGTTCAGAGCAGAGATCGGGGGCGGGGCGTCGAACGAGCAGGCGGTGGTGCGGACGATGGCCTCGGCCGGGCGGGCCGTCGCCGTCTCAGGGGCGACGGTGGCCGCGTCGCTGCTGGGGCTGCTGCTGTTCCCGCAGCCGTTCCTGCGCTCGATCGGGCTGGGGGCGGCGGCGGTGGCGCTCGTCGCGGCCGTGGCCGCGCTCGTCGTGCTGCCTGCCCTGCTGGGGATACTCGGCCCACGCGTGGACGCGCTGAGGGTGATCCCCGACTTCGGGGCCGTACGGCAGGACGGCGGCGGGTGGCACGCCGTCGCGTCCAGCGTGGTGCGCCGGCCGGTCGTGTACCTGGTGGCGGTCACGGTCGTGCTGGTGTCGCTGGCGGCGCCGCTCTCGCACCTCCAGTTCGGGAACGCGGACCACCGGGCGCTCCCCGCCGCCTCCGAGAGCCGCCGGTTGGCCGAGACCCTCGACCGCGACTTCCCCAGGAACGCTCTCTCGCCGATCGACGTGCACGTGCTGGCGGACGGCTCACTCTATGCCCGGCCCCTCATGGAGCAGGTGGAGCGGCTGCCGCACGTCAAGGGTGTCGAGGTCGCGGGGGAGTCGAGGAAGAACGGCGCCGTGCGGCTCGCCGTACGGCACGACCTCGACCCCATGTCGGCCGAGGCAGAGGAGCTGGTCAGGTCGATCAGGTCCCTGGCTCCCGGGCCGGGCGTGCGGCAGGTCCTGGTCGGCGGGCCCACCGCCGCGCGGCTGGACCTCATGGACAGCCTCTCGGCCACCCTGCCGTGGCCGGCGGTGGCGGTCTGCTCGGTGCTGCTGGTGCTGCTGTGCGCGGCGTTCGGGTCGCTGGTGCTGCCCGTTCGCACGCTGCCGGCGATCGTGCTGTCCGTCGGGGCCTCGTTCGGGGTGCTGGCGTGGGCGTTCCAGGGTGGCCTGCTGGGTTTCGCGGGACCTGTCGATGTTTCCGTGGCCGTGCTGATCGTGGTCGTGCTCTTCGGGGTGTCCGCGAACCACGAGGTGTGCCTGGTCTCCCGGGCGCGTTCCGAGTGGCTGCGTACCGGGGACCACGCCGGGGCCGTGGCGGCGGGGCTGCGGGAGACGGGCGGAGTGATCACGGGTGCGGCGCTGCTGCCTGCGGCGGTCGCCGGGGCGTTCGCGGCGGCCGGGATCACGGTGGTGCGGCTGCTCGGGGTGGGGCTGTGTGTGGCGATCGCGGTGGACGCCCTGCTGGTGCGCGTGCTGCTGGGGCCTGCCTCCATGCGGTTGCTGGGCCCCGCGAGCTGGTGGCCGCTCCGTCCCCGCGAGCGCGCTGAGCCGCGCGAGCTGCCGCCCCGTCCGCTGCCACCAGTGGATCGTCCTTCGATCACGGCTGGTGGTTCGGAGCGTCTCCCGGTGCTGACCGTCAAGGGAAGGCCGGCCGTCTTCGGCGCGGACACCGATCCGGTGCCGGTGCCCGCCGAGCCCGCGGAGCTCGCGCGGCCGGGATGGGAGAAAGTGGCGGTGGGGCGTACCAGGGCGGTGCGCGCCAACGCCGACGGGTCCGGCTGGCAATGGGTCGAATTGGACGAGTGAGGCGGACGTTAAGTGGGATTTCATTGAACGTTATTGATCGTCCGGATAGTGTGCGATATGCCCACGATCATCCCCTGGAAGTTAAGGTGCCATGCGACTACGGTTACGGCAGCTCTTCGTCATCGGACTCGCCCTCTCACTCCTAGGCATCGGTGTTCCGGCGTGGTCGGAGGACGACCCCAAGAGCTGTAACGACCTGCTGTCCGCCGACACCCCGGCGTACGTGGTCTGCCGGTGGATGGCCACCCCCGAGGAGGCCGCGGACATCGCGGCGTTCTGGCTGGAGAACGACGGCCAGCGCATGGGTGAAGCCGACCCGGTGGATCCCATCACGGTGGACTGTACCGAAGAGGGCAACGAGTGCCCCGACTCCGAGGGCGACGGCGAGATGCACGACGTCGACTCCCCGGACGTCCCCGGCGCCGAGGACGGCGGCACGCCCGACTGCCAGAACGGTGACGAGTGCGGCTACGTCGACCCCACCGGGGTCACCGCCGCCGAGAAGACCGCCGCCCAGGCGACCCCGGCGGGCAAGGCCGCGCAGGCCGTCGCGCAGACGAACATGCGCCTCTGGATCGAGACCGAGCTGGCCGACGACTACAAGGCGGGCAAGCTGGCCGAGGCGGTCAAGAAGGTCGCCGCGCTGGTCGCCGCGCAGCCGGGCGTCGTCGGGATCAGGTTCACCTCGCAGCTCGGCTTCAACCAGACGTTCACCACGGCGGACGAGCTGGACAAGTTCGTCGCCGAGACCACGGCCGCGCTGCGTACCGCGGTGCCGGGCAAGAGGCTGGCCGCGCACACGGTGGTCCCGGTGTTCGGTTGCGGCGCGAACGACGCCTGCAAGGCCGAGATGACCAAGAAGTACCCGCTGCTCGACCCCGAGCGCATCGGCGCGTGGCTCTTCAAGGGCCTGATCGACCAGCTCGCCCTCGACAACGGCCACCTGGCCACCGAGTACGCGACCTGGAAGATCGACGCCGCCGAGGCCCAGCGCAACCAGTCGATCCAGGTACGCGCCCGCGCCTGGGACGCCTACGCCCAGATCGCCGCCGAGGACGCCACCTTCGCCGCCTCGGGGACCTCCCAGCTGACCGAGGAGCAGGCCACCAAGGCGATCACCGAACGTGTCGCCTCCCCGCTCCAGGACGACGCCGCGGAGACCGTCACGCTGTGGACCCGCTGGCAGAACGACCAGGGCCAGGTCAGCCGGGTGTACGGCGAGAAGTGGGCCGCCAACACCACCTGGGACCAGCTCAAGAAGCTCGACTCCGTGCGCGCCCGCCTGGCCACCATCTACGACCCGGCCAACCCCGAGGTCGACGTGGCCACCGACCTGAAGAACCTGTCTGAGGTCTTCGGCCAGGTCTACCTCCACGCCGCCTGACCTTCCCCGACGGCCCGGGCACCGCGTCTCCACGACGCCGGTACCCGGGCCTCGTCGTTACTGTGGAAACATGCGGCCGGCGGTCTGGGTGACCGCGAATCGCATGGCGCTAAGGGGATAAGAGCCCACAAGTCGCGCCATTCATCGACGCGCTACGACAAGTCGCCACTAAGGTCTGACGCGACATCGATTCCGTTGGAAGGGCGACACATGAGCGACTACGCCATCACCTTCGACCTCATCGACGCCGACAACGACGGCCGCATCTCCGCCGTCGAGCTCGTACGGCTGATGGAGGTGATCGGCCAGCCGATCACCCTGGAGGCCGCGCAGGAAGGCGTGCTGAAGCTCGACAAGGACGGCGACGGCCTGATCGACAAGGAGGAGTTCGCCGGCTTCCTCCAGAAGTGATAAAAACAAGCTCTTGCTACACAATCTCCTGTTGCCTGGGTCACAATGGCGACGGGAGGGACGATGATCATCACGAGTGATATCCCCGTGCAAGCACTCAGGGCGGGCATCGGCACGGTCACGGAAGAGGTGATCGAGGAGATCCAGGCCCGGATCCCCGAGTACGCCCGGCCATCGGACGATCTTTACATCAAGGTCATCAGGATGGCGGTCGAGCAGGCCATCGAGGGCTTCCTCAACCGCATCGAGAACCCGGGCGCCCCCTGGGACCCCGAGCCGTTCCGCATGATCGGCAAGGGCGAGGCGGCCGAGGGCCGCAACCTGGAGCCGCTCCAGACCGCGATGCGGCTCGGCGCCCGGGTCGGCTGGCGGCGCCTCACGGAGCTCGCGGAGCCGCTCGGGCTGTCCCCGCAGACCCTGTACGACCTGGGCGAGGCCATCTTCGTCTACCTCGACCAGCTCGCCGACGCGGCGGCCGAGGGCTTCGAGGAGGCCAGGGCGCACGCGGCCGGCGAGATCGAGCGCCGCCGCGCCCGCCTGCTCGACCTGTTGCTCAGCCGCCCGCCCGCCAGCGCGGAGGCCGTCGCCGACCTGGCCAAGTCCGCCGGGTGGCGGCTGCCCAAGACCGTCGCCTGCGTGGCGCTCGACGACCGGCACGGCGCGCCCGCGCTGGCTCCCGACGTGCTCGTGGGCGTGGACAGGACCGTCCCGTGCCTGCTCGCGCCCGACCCGAACGGACCCGGCCGGGCCAAGCTGCTCGAGCACGCCCTGCGCGGCCGCCGGGCCGCGATCGGCCCCGCCGTGCCGCTGGCCGCCGCCGAGACCTCGCTGCGGTGGGCCGGAGAGGCGCTGGAGCTGTCGCGGCGCGGCGTCCTGCCCAGGGGGCCGCTGCGGTGCGAGGACCACATGGCGACGCTGGTGGTGTTCAAGGACGAGGAGCTGGTCAACGCGCTGGCCGAAGTGCGGCTCGCGCCCCTGGCCCACCTGCGGCCCGCGCAGCAGGACCGGCTGGCGGAGACATTGCTGGCCTGGCTGCGGTACGGGCGCGGCGCGGGCGAGGTGGCCGCCAGGCTGCACGTGCACCCGCAGACCGTGCGCTACCGGGTGCGGCAGCTCGAGGAGCTGTACGGAGATCAACTCGCCGATCCGGACATCCGCTTCGAGCTGGAGATAGCGCTCCGGGCCAGGCAGGCCGCCCAGGGAGCCTGAGGGCCCGGAGCGCATTCCGGAAGCCGGCGTAGGTCACGGACAGTTGTGGACGTCGCTCCTTGCCGCGGAGACCACGACATCGGCGACCCCCGGAGCACTGATGTGGATCGCGTTGACGAGCAGTCCGGCCGAGGACCCCGGAACCGGCTTCTGCTCATTGAGCGTGATCGTCGCTGTGCCGACCCGGATGACAGTGTTCGGCGCCACCGTGGTGGTGGGCTGGACGATGCCGCCGACGGTCAGCGATCCAATGGTCACAGTCCCTGTCGCCGTCGCCGTGAACGGGCCGGCCTGGCAGGTGCTCTGCGAGGTGGCTCGCACGTTGGTGGCGCGGATGACCGGAAGGCCGGGGACACCGATCGTCACGTCCCCCGTGGTGGCCATCCCTGTTGACGTTCCCGCTCCTGTCGTGACGCTTGCGCTGACCGCGGACGCGGAGACGATCCCGAGGGACACGGAGGCAGCCGACTTCTCATTGGCCGACTTGGCCGCCGTCGAGACCTCGCCGGTGTCGCTCACGACGGTGGGCGGGAGCAGGGCGACCTTGGCCGAGAGACCGTACGACCTGCCGGTGTAGTAGAGCAGCTTGACCGTGGCGGACGCGCCGGCCGGAAGGAAGAAGTCGTCGCCGGCGAAGGCCACCTGGACGCCGGCGCCGGTGGCGGTGGCGGGCTGGGCCACGTTCGGAATGGTGCACTTCGCGTGACCTCCGGCGTCCGTGGTCCCGCTGCACTTCTGCGCCGACGAACCGCTGCCCACGGTGAAGGTGACGGTCCGGTTCTCCAGCGGAATGCTCCTGTCCTCCTGGGTCAGGGTCGCCTGGAACGTCGCCGGGAAGTCGTTGGCGATGTTGGACGGCCCTCCGTAGCTGACGGATGCCTTCCCCTTCAGGGCTTCCACTGTGGCGTCCGCGGCCGACGCGACGTAGAAGTCGTCACCCGCGAAGGCCACTCGCATCGCGGTCTGCCCCGCGGGCTGCAGCACGCGCGAGATCTCGCACCGGGCGACGCCTGCCGGGTCGGTCTTCCCGCTGCACGTCTGTGCCGTCGCTCCCGTCCCCAGGGTGAAGGACACCGTTCGGCCCTCGATCTGGTCGCCGTCCTTCTCGGCGAGGCCGGCCTGGAACGTGACGGCCGAGCCGTTCGTCACCTTGGAAGGACCGGTGTACTGGACAACCGTGTTCCGCTTGTTGATCGTGAACGTCTTCGCACTCGTCTGCGCGTTGTAGACGTCGTTGCCGGCATACGAGGCTTCAACGGAATACGTGCCGGGAACCTGGTCGAGAACGATCTGGCAGGAGGCCCGCCCGGATACGTCAGTGACGTCGGAGCAGCTCTGCGAGCCGAGCGACAGGTTGACCCGGGCGTTGGGGATCGGGGCGGCGCTGGGGTCCACCGCCAGATCGGCGGTCAGGGTGACCGGGTCATGGTAGTCGCCGCTGGTGGGGCCGGAGTAGGCGAGTTTCGCATTGATCTTGCACGAGGCGAGCGTCACGACGCCTGTGGATGCCGGGGTCGGGTCGATGGAGTTGACCGCCACATAAGCCTTCTGCGCGGCGTCCGCGTACACCTTTCCCGCGGTCATCCCGTCCGCCGCGTCCACCCAGTACGAAATGTTGTCCTGGCCCTTCAGGTGCAGGACGAAAGCATCTTGGGGAATGCCCAGATCCCAGCCCGACTTCGACCGCAGCTCGACCGTGTAGTAGTCACTGGTGGTCGTCGACGTGGTCTGGCCGCTGGAATCCGCCGCGTTGGGAATGCGCACGCTCGCCGGGATCCGCAGCTCAAGAGGGCCGCCGGCCTCGGGATGGTTCAGGGCGGCCATGGTGTAGGTCTGCTGCCGGCATTGGTTGTTGTCGAAGGTCGAGACGCGGTTCGGCGGCAGCCATTGCGCGATTTCGAGCATGACCGCGTTCAGCCCCGGCCCGCCATCTCCTTGATAGGAATGCTCGGGGGTCACATAGCACCCGAAGCAGCTCATCACGTCGTACTTGTCGTTGTAATGCGAGGTGGAGGTGGAGAGCTTACGGGAGTGGTCCAGCCCGAACGAGTGCCCGGTCTCGTGCAGGATGCCGGAGAGGGCCTGGTCCTCTTCCGCGGCCATCCTGCCGAGCGCGGGGTACGTCTTCCCGCCGATCTGCGTGGGTGGCCCGCCCCCGAACAGGGGCCCGTTCAGGTTGGTGTGGTTCGTGAGGACCACCACGCCCGCGAAGTCCTCGAAGGCGATGTCGGGGTCGGCCTTGGACGCGCACACGTCTATCTGGCTGGCCCGATTCAGCACATTGAACTCGGCCACGGTCTTGTCCGCCGTGTACCAGCCCTTCACGACTGTGCCGGTAAGGTCGAGGTTGCCGTAAGAGACATCCTTCCAATAGTCGAACACGCCTTTCTTCCCGGCTCCACTCTGGGAGAACATGTCCTCGTAGTAGGCCACATTGTGGGGCTCGTCCTGCTGGTCCGTGAATTTGCACAGCACCACGGCAAGAGGATGATTGCCGGAGATGGCACGGGCAGGGGACGGCACCGCCCATATCGCCGTCAGAGCGAGGACGGCGACCAGGAAAACGGACGGTTTTGCCAAAGGCCTGCGCATGGTATCCCTCCTTTGTAATGGTTTATGGACGGGACAGCTGAACCATCATTGTGTGCGGGTCCGCGAGCAACGACCTGAGCACCCCGCTACTCAATTTTTCCTGGCCATTGTTTTGATGAGGGCCTGGTCGTTCGGATGCCCGTGTCCGGGGTAGCGCCTGCGTATGCGTCTGACCTATACCTCTGATGTCTGGTACAAGAACGCCGTCGTCTACTGCCTCGACGTGGAGACGTTCAAGGACGGCAACGGCGACGGCGTGGGTGACTTCCGCGGGCTGACGCAGCAGATCGACTACCTCGCGAGGCTGGGCGTGACGTGCCTCTGGCTCATGCCGTTCTTCCCCACCCCCAACAGGGACGACGGGTACGACATCACCGACTTCTACCGCGTCGACCCGCGTCTGGGCACGCTGGGCGACTTCGTGGAGTTCATGCGCACCGCCCACGACCGCGGCCTGCGGGTGATCGCGGACCTCGTCGTCAATCACACGTCAGACCAGCACCCCTGGTTCGTCGAGGCCAGGTCGAGCAGGGAATCGCCCATGCGTGACTGGTACGTCTGGTCCGACGCCCCCGAGCCGGACGACCCCGCACAGATCGTCTTCCCCGACAAGGAGAACAGCGTCTGGCAGTACGACGAGGGGTCGGAACAGTACTACCTGCACAGCTTCTACCGGCACCAGCCGGACCTGAACGTCGGAAACCCCGAGGTCAGGGATGAGATCGCGCGCATACTCGGCTTCTGGATGGAGCTCGGGCTGGCCGGGTTCAGGGTGGACGCGGTGCCGTTCCTCATCGAGAACGTCAACCCGAAGCTGGCGAACCCGCACGAGTTCCTGGCGGACCTGCGGGCGTTCATGACGCGGCGCAAGGGCGGGTCGATCCTGCTGGGCGAGGTCAACGTCCCGTACCAGGACCTGATCTCATACTTCGGCGACGGCCTCGGCGACCAGCTCAGCATGTGCTTCGACTTCATCGGCATGCAGAACGCCTGGCTGTCGATGGCCCGCAACGACGCCACGCCCCTCGCCCGCGCCCTGCGCGAGCGCCCCCAGCCGCCCAAGGACTGCCAGTGGGCCATGTTCCTGCGCAACCACGACGAGCTCACCCTCGACAAGCTCACGGAGGAGGAGCGGCAGGAGGTCTTCGAGGCGTTCGGGCCGCGTGCGGACATGCAGATCTACGGCCGGGGCCTGCGCCGCCGCCTGCCGACCATGTTCGGCGGGGACCTGCGGCGCATCAAGATGGCCTACAGCCTGCTGTTCTCGCTGCCGGGCACGCCCGTGATCTTCTACGGCGAGGAGATCGGCATGGGGGAGAACCTCGACGAGGAGGGCCGCATGGCGGTCCGCATCCCCATGCAGTGGTCGGCGGACGGCGGGTTCACCCAGGGCTCGCCGGTACGCGAGATCCCGGAGGGCTCCTTCGCGCCCGACCGGGTGAACGTGGCCGACCAGAAGCGGGACGTGAACTCGCTGCTGCGCTGGTTCCAGCTGCTGATCGAGCGCTACCGCGAGTGCCCGGAGCTGGCGTGGGGCCGCCACACGGTGCTGGAGACCGGCCACCGCGCGGTCCTCGCCCATCGCTGCGACGCCGACGGGGCCACGGTGGTGGTCACGCACAACCTGTGCGACACGGCCAGGGACGTGGAGCTGACGCTGGCGGGGTTAGCGGGTTACCACCTCACGGACCTCCTGGTGGACGGCACGCTGGAGGTCTCGGCGGACGGCTCGGTACGGGTCCCGCTGGACCCGCACGGCTGCCGCTGGTTGCGCGCCTCACCCCCGGAGATCCCGCCGGAGGACGCCTCGGTCAAAGCCCAGTGACCCGCGCGGGGTCAGGGTGAGGGGGTGGCGGGCCAGGCGGACATGGCGAGGGTGGCGACGCTGAGGAGGTCCGCGTGGGAGGCGCCGTCGCGGGACTGCGTGGACATGCCCTGGATCACCGCCGCGTAGAACGTCGCCAGCCCCGCCGTGTCCGTGTCCGCGGGGAGCCGCCCGGCCGCCAGGTCCTCGTCGATCCGCGCCTTCAGCGCCGCCTTGGTGGCCTCCCTGAACCCCCGCAGCAACTCCTGGACCTCGGCCGACTCGGGCCCGCAGTTCACCGCGGCCGTGATGATCAGGCACCCCGCCGGATGGGAGTCGTTCGCGAACTCGGCGGCCGACTCCCGTAGCACCCGTTCGATGGCCGCACGCCCCGTCGGCTCCTCCGCGAGCGCCCGTGTCGTGGAAGCCCCGTACGTCTCCTGGTATCGCCGCACCGCCTCCTCGAACAGCCGCCGCTTGTCCCCGAAGGCGGCGTACAGGCTGGGCGGCCTGATCCCCATGGCGGCGGTCAGCTCGGCGACCGAGGTCGCCTCGTAGCCGTGCCGCCAGAACGTGAGCAGCGCCCGCTCCAGCGCCGCCTCCTTGTCGAACGCCCGCTGTCTGGCCATGCCAAGCATTCTATAGCGATCGCTATGTTATGGTTTCTGTATCGATCGCTAAAGAAAGGTGTGACAGGGATGAAGACTGCCCTCGTGACGGGAGCCAGCAGGGGGATCGGCCGCGCCATCGCGTTGCGCCTGGCCAGGGACGGCTTGCGCGTGGCCGTCAACTACGTCGAGGACGAGACGGCCGCCAAGGAGGTCGTCGGCCTGATCGAGCAGGAGGGTGGCAGCGCGTTCGCCGTGCAGGCCGACCTGGGACGGCAGGAGGACGTGCACCGGCTCGCGGAGCGGCTGAGAAGCGCGACGGCCGTCCTGGACGTGCTGGTCAACAATGCGGGCATCGGCATGCCCAAGCCCATCGCGGAGGAGACGCCCGAGGCTTACGACCGGGTGTTCGCGGTCAACGTCAAGGGGCTGTTCTTCCTCACCCAGCAGCTGCTGCCGCTGATCCCCGACGGCGGCAGGATCGTCAACATCACCTCGGGCGTGGCCCGCATCGCCTTCCCCGAGGGGATCGCGTACGCGATGACCAAGGGCGCCGTGCAGGTGTTCACGCTGGCGCTGGCCAAGGAGCTGGGGCCGCGCGGCATCACGGTCAACAACGTCGCGCCCGGCATCATCGACACAGACGTCAACGCCGCCTGGCTGCGTGGTGATCCGGAGGCGGAGGCGTACGCGGCAGGCAGGCACGCGCTCAACCGGATCGGCCAGGTGGACGAGATCGCGAACGCGGTGGCGTTCGTCGCCTCGCCGGAGGCGAGCTTCATCACCGGCAGCACCATCGACGCCACCGGCGGCGGGAACCTCTAGGAGACAGCGAGTACGCCGAGCTGGACAGCGGCCACGTCGTCCTGCACGAGCGGCCGGCCGAGGTCACGAAGCTGATCCGGGAGTTCATCACCGCGTAGGAGTCAAAGGTAGGAAGGTCCCGTGACCCGGTGCCTGAACGTCCACCACACCCAGCCCTGGGCGGCCACCAGCAGCGGGATCAGCGCCAGGATGACCGGCACCAGCACGGAGCCGGACGTGCCGGGGTGCAGCGGCAGCCGGAGCCCCGCCAGCACGCCCACCGCCAGGAGCGTGGCGGCCGTCAGCGCGTAGGTGCGGGCCTCGCCCGCACCGCCCGACAGCACGGCGGCCCGCTCCCGGAGGGTTCCGCGCAGCCGCAGCGCCGCGAAGGCCAGCCCGTGCGTGGCGAACAGGGCGGCCACCACCAGGGCGGACAGCACGGCGATCGGGGCGCGGACGCCGAGCAGCACATGGCTGAGCAGCGCACCCCAGCTCAGCGCCAGCCCCCAGCTCCCGGCCACGATCGCGCCGTCCCAGAACGCCTCCCACCGCGCCCCCGGCACCCGTCCACGCAGCCACAGGCCCATGTCGCGGACGATCCACGCCAGGAGCAGCGTCACGACCAGCGTGTAGTTGCCGCTCAGCAGCGTGCCCTCCAGCTCGGGGAACAGCCCGGCGAGCACCCCCGCCGTGGCCACCAGCCAGACCTCGTTGCCCAGGAAGAAGGGCGCGATGGCGGCGATCACCTCCCGCCGCTCGTCCGCCGACCTGCCCAGGTACGGCAGCGCCATGCCGACCCCGATGTCGGCCCCGGCCAGCACGAGGTAGCCGAGCGCGAAGAAGGCCAGGATGAAGATCTCCATGATGGCTCCTCAGAGGGAAAGGGCGGGGGCGGGGGCGGGGGTGGCAGCGGTGGCGCCCAGTGCCGCGGCGGCGGGCCCGCGGCGGGCGTGCCTGGCCAGCAGCCAGTAGTTGATCGCGATCAGCACGGCGAACACCGTGGCGAAGGCGGTGATGGAGAAGCGCATCTGGGCCGCGGACACCGGTGACATCGCGTCGGCCGTCTTCAGCAACCCGTACACGGCCCACGGCTGGCGCCCCACCTCGCGGAAGACCCAGCCGGCCAGCATGGTCACGAACGGGACCGGGATCGTCAGGGTCAGCAGCCAGTGCCACAGCCTGAACCCGCGCACGGCCGGGCGGAAGAGCACGAGCAGGGCGCTCAGCGACGCGACCACCGTCATCACCATCCAGAGCATCAGCATGGTGATGCCTGCGGCTTGCACGGTGTCCACCGGCGGTAGGTAGTCGCCGGCTCCGTGGGCGGCCTCCATCTGCGCCTGGATCGCGGCCCGCTCCGCGGCCGAGCCGGACCACGCCGCCGCCTTGGACGGTTGCAGGGTGTCGAACCCGAGCCCGCCGAACGCCGCGGTGACGAACAGCGCGGGCACCGCCATCCCGATCCCGATCCGCAGTGACTTGCGGAAGAAGTCCTGCTCGGCGGTGCGCTTACGCAGGTGGTACGCGCTCACCCCGGCCATGAAGAACCCGCCGGTGATCATCGCGCCGCCCATGACGTGGCCGAACGCCGACAGTCCCGCCGGGTTGGCCACCATCGCCCCGAAGTCCGCCAGCCGCAGCACGCCGCCGTCCACCACGTGGCCGGCCGGGTGCTGCAGGAAGCCGTTCGCGACCATGATCCAGAATGCCGACGCGTACGCGGTCAGCGTCACGACCCAGATCAGCGCCAGGTGCACCCACCGGTTCAGCCGGTCCCAGCCGAAGATCCACAGGCCCAGGAACGTGGACTCGACGAAGAACGCCACCAGCGTCTCGATCGCCAGCGCTGACCCGAAGACGTTGCCCGCGTACTCCGTGAGGCCGCTCCACGACAGCCCGAGCTGGAACTCCATCACCAGCCCGGTGACGATGCCCATCGCGTAGTTGATGATGTAGAGCTGGCCCCAGAACCGCGTCATCCGCAGGTGCACGGGATTGCCGCTGAAGGTGGCCCAGGTCTGGATCGCGGCGACCAGCGTCGCCAGGCCGAGCGTCAGCGCCACGAAGAGGAAGTGCGCGCCCGCCGTGAGCGCGAACTGCAGGCGGGCCAGGTCCACGGTGTCCATGGTCCGAGATTCCCGGTACGGCTCCACCCGCCGCGTCATGCCCGGGCGGCAACCTGCCGTACATCTCTGGTCGCATGAGATCGGCAGGCGTACGACTCAGGGTGTAACCCAGCCCGGGACGATCATGCCGGCCTCGTACGCGATGATCACGAGCTGCGCCCTGTCACGTACCGACAGCTTGGTCATGATGCGGCTGACGTGCGTCTTCGCCGTCGCGGGGCTGAGCACGAGCCGGGCCGCGATCTCGTCGTTCGACAGGCCGCCGGCCACCAGCGTCATGACCTCGCGCTCGCGCTCGGTGAGCGCGTTCAGCTCCGGGCCTGGCTCTGGGCGCTTGACCCGGCCCGCGAACTCGGCGATCAGCCGCCGCGTGATCGACGGGGCGATCAGCGCGTCGCCCCTGGCCACGACCCTGACCGCGTGGATCAGCTCGGCCGGCTCGGTGTCCTTGACCAGGAAGCCGCTCGCGCCGGCGCGCAGCGCGACGTACACGTAGTCGTCCAGGTCGAACGTGGTCAGGATGATGACCTTGACGCCCTCGAGCCGCGGATCGCCGGTGATCTGGCGGGTGGCCTCCAGGCCGTCGAGCTCCGGCATGCGGATGTCCATGAGCACCACGTCGGGCCGGTGCTCGCGGGCCGCGGCCACGGCCGCCGCGCCGTTGGCGGCCTCGGCGACGACCTCGAAGTCGTCCTCGTCGCTGAGTATGGACCGGAATCCGGCCCGTACCAGGGTCTGGTCGTCGGCGAGCAGTACGCGGATCATCCGGCCCCGTTCGATGGCAGGTTCAGTGGCAGGCGGGCGACCACGCGGAAGCCGCCCTCGGCGCGGGGGCCGGCCTCCAGGGTGCCACCGAGCGCGGTGGCGCGCTCGCGCATGCCCTGCAGGCCGAAGCCGCTGCCTTCGTCGTACGTGGCGCCCGGCCCATCATCCTCCACGCAGATCACGATATTTCCGGACGCGTTGTTGATCGTGAGCGTAGCCTGCGTCGTGCCGGAATGGCGGGAGACGTTGGTCAGTGACTCGCTGATGATCCGGGCGGCGGCCAGGTCCACCTCCGCCGGCACGGCGTCGAGCGGTCCTGACAACTCCGTACGCACCTCCAGCCCCGAAGCCGCGACCAGCGCGTCCAGCCGCGCCAGGCTGTCGGGGGGCGAGGTCGGCGCGTCCTCGTCCACCTGGCGCAAAACGCCCAGGGTGGTCCGCAACTCGCGCAGCGTCTCCTTGCTGGTGTCCTTGATCGTCCGCAGCGCCGTCTCGGCGTCCTCCGGCCGCTTCTTCAACCCGTGCAGCGCCGCCGCGGCCTGCACGTTGATCATGGAGATGTTGTGCCCGAGCACGTCGTGCAGCTCGCGCGCGATCCGCAGCCGCTCCTCGCTCGCCCGGCGCCTGGCCTCCTCTTCCTTGCTGTGCTCGGCCTCGAGCGCACGCTGCTCGACCGCCCGCAAATAGAGGCGGCGGCTGCGGGTGACGCTGCCGAACGCGATCGCCGCCACCTCCCAGCCGGTGATCATGAGGAACAGGGTGTTCTCCACGTGCCTGACACCGCCGAGCTCTCCCAGCCCCATGCCCAGCAGTGACGCCGCTCCGACGGCGATGGCCGCGCTGAGGTGACCTCGGTCAGCAGCGGTGTAGAGGTTGACGAACGGCAGGACGCCGAGCGGCCCGTCGAGCCCCGCATACCGGTAGTACGCAGAGACGCTCACCATCACCACGATCAGTGTGCCGACGGGATAGCGCTCCCGTAGCAGGACCACGCAGCAGGCGATGGCCGGCAGTAGCCAGTCGAGGATGTTGGTCTGCTTGTCGCCCCGCGTCGCGAAGATGAGGGCCGTGCCGGCCAGCGTGGCCGCGATCACGACGAGTGACACGATCGTGCTGGTGGACAGCCTGCGCATGCCTCCCATTGTGGGGGGTAATCGGCGGGACGCATCTGGGTAGAGCAGGTAAATGACCACAAAGGACGAACTCCGGCAGATCGAAGAGGATCTGGCCCGGTTGAAGGCCGAGAACAAGGATGTGCGCAACCAGATCCGGGACTTCGGCGCGACCGACCAGATGGAGATCTCGGCCGTGATCAGTCAGGCGGACGAGCAGGAAGAGCTGATCGCCCAGCTCGAGCGCCGCCGGGACGTGCTGCTCCAGCGCCTCCAGCAAGAAGGCGTCACGTAGGTTGGCAGGGTGATCTACACGAACACCCCGCTGACCCCCGAGATCCGCGAGGCCGTGGCCGTGACGTGGGGGTTCACGGGCGAAGGCGAGCGCCTGCACGGCGGCGAAGAGTCCGCCGCCTACCGGCTGGACGGCCACGTCGTCCGCGTCGGCCCCGCGGGGCGTGCCGCCGTCGAGTCCGAGTGGTGCCACACGACAGCCCTGCACGCCGCCACCACTCTCCCCGAGGCCGTCGCACCTGTTCCCACCGCTGACGGGGCGACGGTCATCACGGTGGCGGGCCGCCCGATCTCCTGCTGGCCGTACGTGGCGGGCGACTGGCCCGACTCCGACGTTCCCGCGCAGCGCGCGGCGGGGGCACGGCTGCTGGCCAGGCTGCACGAGTCGCTGGCCACGTTCCGCCCGGCCCCGCGCCCCGTACCCGCCTTCCAGGAGTCCGGTCTCTACGGCGATCCGCCCCAGGACGCACTCGACCTTGACGATCCCGCGCTGGACCGCTGGCTGGCGGAGTTCCACGCCCGGCACCCGCTGCGCCACCCGCTCCACGGCGACTACTACACCGGCAACACGCTGGCCAGGGACGGCGACATCGTGGCCGTGCTCGACTGGGACGAGGCGTTCGTCGGCGCCCCCGAGGTGGAGCTGGCCGCGGCGGCGCTCGAATGGGGCGATGACGAGCTCGGGCCGAGCAAGGAGTTCGTGGACGCGTACCACGAGGCGGGCGGCACCGCCGGAGAGCTGGACGAGGCGGCGCTGGCCCAGCTCATCAGGCACAAGCTCCGCAGGGAGTACGCCTACTTCCACAAGGCGGTGCGCGCGGGGATGCGGCACGACGAGGAGGACCTCGAATACCACCACGCCCGCGTGGCGCTGTTCCATCGGCTGCGCCCCTGAAAGCCGCAGGGGCGTCGACTACATCGGCTATCACGGGGAGGAGAGCGGCCTCAACGCGTACCTCTCGGGGTTCGGCATCGCCGCGCCCCTCGCCGACGCCGCGCGGTAGCCGTCCTTGCCCAGCGCGGCCAGGCACTTGCCCGCCAGCTCGTTGACATGGGGATCGGCGGACTCGTCGATCCCGCGCAACGCCCGGGCGGCGCCGAGCAGCTCGGCCGCCGCCACCGGCTCCAGGTGCTCGGCCACACCCTCCAGCACGGTCGCCCGCGCGGTCCTGTCGGAGCACGTGGCCATCAGCTCCAGCGCCCGGCGCAGCGGCTCGCGGGGCTCGCGCACCCGGGCGAGCTCGACGTTCATGTACGCCCTGAGCTGGGCCGACAGCTCGACGTCGAGCGCCAGCGCCGCCTCCAGCAGCCGGGCGGCCCCGTCCAGGTCGCCGGTGCGCCTGGCCAGCTCGGCCCTGGCGTGCATCACCCTGGCGACGATCGCCCGGTCCTCCGACCGTACGGCCGACTCCCAGGCCCGTTCCAGGGCGCGGGCCGCTCCGGCGTGATCGCCCGCGCGTGCCTTGAGCTGACCGACGCGGACCAGGAACGTCATCGGCCCGAGCGGCGTGTCGAGCCCGGAGAGCTCGGTGGCCAGCCGCTCCGGCTCCTCGGCCAGGGCGACCGCGGCGGCGAAGTCCCCGCGGTTCTCCGCGACCAGCGACAGCCAGAAGAGCCCCGCCCACTGCCCCCACCGGTCCCCGACGGCCCTGAACCCGTCGACCGCCGGCTCCAGCAGGTCCTCGGCTCCGGCCACCGCCCCGTACTCGAACCGCACGATGCCCGCGCCCAGCAGCGCAGCCGACCTGGTCCACAGGTCGGGGTGGTCGCGCAGCTGTGCCGCCTGCCGCTCGGTGAGCTGCACCACGTCGGCGGGCGTGCCGACCCCGGCCAGCGCCCACGAGTTCAGGGCGGCGGGGTGGTCGGACCCGAGCACCGCCTCGGTCGGCGGGCCCCCCGACAGCACCTGGCAGATCCCGTGCGCCAGCTCCCGGCCAGGCGGCGGCTCGTCGCCCACCCTGCGCAGCACCGACGTGGCCTGCTCGCCGATCTCGCGATGCCTGCCACGTATGATCCACGGCCAGAACCGCGGCAGGATCAGCCTGAGCGGGTCGTCGGAGTGGCGCAGCGCCGCGTCCAGGTTGCCCTGCTCGGCATCCAGCACGGCCAGCCACTTGAGCTGCTCGCCGGTCCGCAGGTGAGGGTCGGCGGTCTCGGCCAGCCCGGTGTAGTAGCGGGCGTGGGCCTGGCGGAGCGCGGGGAGGTCGGCGGCGGCGTACTGCCTGATGGTCTCCAGCATCGTGTAGCGCTCGCCCGAGACCGCGATGAGCGACTTGTCCACCAGCGAGGAGAGCAGGTCCAGGTCGCCGCCGCAGACCTGGGAGATCGCCTCGTACGTGGCGCCGCCCGAGAACACCGTCAGGCCGCGGAGCAGCTCGCGCTCACGCTCGGAGAGCAGGTTCCAGCTCCAGTCGATGACCGCGCGCAGCGTGCGGTGACGGGGCTCCGACGTGCGGCCGCCGCGGAAGGCCAGCCGGTCGCCGAGCTGCTCGACCAGCACCGACACCGGCATCGTACGCAGGCGCGCGGCGGCCAGCTCGATGGCCAGCGGGATGCCGTCGAGCTCGCGGCAGATCCGCGCGGCCTCCTGCCGCCTCAGCCGGAGGTCGGGCCTGGCGGCGGCGGCCCGGTCCACGAACAGCTCGGCCGCCTTCTCCTCCGGCAGCGGCAGGACCTGGTGCAGCGCCTCGCCCGGGATGTCGAGCGGCTCCCTGCTGGTGGCGAGGATCCTCAGCTCCGCTGCCTCGGACAGCAGCCACTGCGCGGTCCGGGCGGCGTCCTCGATCACGTGCTCGCAGTTGTCCAGCACGATCAGGGGCGCGGTGCCGCGCAGGGCTCTGGCGAGGTCGGTCGTTCTGAGCACGCTCTCCACGGCGGCCCGCACGTCGGTGGCGGCGGCCAGCTCGACCAGCCACACGCCGTCCGGCACCGTCAGTTTCGCGGCCACCTCCACGGCCAGCCGGGTCTTCCCCGCCCCGCCGGGGCCGGCGAGCGTGACCAGCCTGGCCCTGTCGAGCAGCCCGTTCAGCCGGGAGATGTCCTCGGATCGGCCCACGAAGCTCGTGAGCCGGGCGGGCAGATTGCTCTTCGGCTCGGCGTCCTTAAGCGCTTCCAGGTGGGCTTCGCGCAGCTCGGGTCCGGGATCGACGCCCAGCTCCACGGCCAGGGCGGCTCTTGTCCGTTCGAAGACGTCGAGCGCCTCCGCCCGCCGCCCATTCGCGGTCAGCGCGCGGATGAGCAGGGCGTGGAACGGCTCGTGTAACGGATGAGCGGCGACCAGCCCCTCCAGCTCGGCCACCAGCTCGGTCCCGCTGCCGGCGGTGAGGTCGCCGGCGATCCTCGTGGCCAGGGCGGTGAGGCGCAGCTCCGCCAGGCGGGCCGCCGGGGCCTCGGCGAAGGGCAGCTCGTACGCGTCCGCCAGCGCCGCGCCCCGCCACAACGCCAGCGCCCCGTGCACGTCACCGGCCCGTACGAGCCGCTCGAACGCCCACGCGTCCACCTCGTCCGGCGGCACGTCGAGCACGTATCCGGCGGGGTGGGACGTGATCAGGCCGGGTGCTTCCCTGCGTGCCCTGGACACCAGCGACTGCAGCGCCGCCATGGGATGGACGGGCGGCTCGTCCGGCCACAGGTCGTCGATCAGCCGGTCGGCGGTCACGACGCGGCCGGGGTCCAGCGCCAGCCGCACCAGCAGCGCCCGCACCCGGGCACCGCCGACCTCGCATCCCGCCACCTGAAGCGGCCCCAGGATCCCGACCCGCACCCCACCCTCCCCGCGTACGCCGACTCCACATTACGACCGCGCTCCGCTTTCCTCCGCACTCCGGCCGGGGTCCCCCGGAGGGGAGAGGGGACGTCCGCAAGGGCCGAGGCACGGGGGCACTCCGAGACAGGCGGGTCAGGAGAACGCCTTGGCCTTCAGCGAGGGGAAGCGCCGCGCCAGCCGGAGGAAGGTCTTGAACCCTGCCCGCGCCACCCGGCTGTCGCCGACGAACTGCTCGGCCGCTCGCAGCGAGTCGCGGACCGCGGCGAAGCCGTACTCGCGCATCTGGGCCTCGTAGTCCGCGATGGCCTCGATCGAGCCGCCACCGGTGAGGGCCTGGCAGAGCAGGCGGGCGTCGCGGAGCGCGGTGTTCGCGCCGATGCCGCGCATCGGCGTCATGCTGTGGATGGCGTCGCCGAGCAGGGTGATGTTCGTGGCCTGCCAGGGGGCGATCGGGACGGAGGTACGGATCGGCAGCAGGGTGACCGTGTCGGGGTGCGACATGTCGACCAGCCTGCGCAGATCGGGGTCCCAGGATTCGATCATCCGCGCCACGGTGGCCTTGAGCCGCTCGCCCGACATTTCGGAAATGTCGGCGGGGAAGCGGGAGCCGCTCGCGCCGAACGCCCACAGTATGTAGCTGCTGGTGTTGTCCATCAGCGCGCCCTCCTGCTCAGTCACCCCGATCCCGCCGTACGCGACCTCGCCGTTCAGATCGTGCGGCGCGGTGAACAGCCCCATGCCCTTCGGCGGGATGACGTTGTTCGGCCCGTCCGTCAGCCGCGGCGCCACCAGCTTCCTGGTCTCTTCGGTGAGCGGGAACTTGCCGGCCACCGTCGTGATCCCGGTCTCCACCCGCTCGGCGTGCGGCAGGTACTGCCTGCGCACCCGCGAGTTCCCGCCGTCCGCGCCGACCACGATGTCCGCGGTCTCGCTGGTGCCGTCCGCGAAGAACAGCTCGACCCGCCCGTCGGGGAGCCGCTCGTACCTCTCGTACGACTTGCCGAACCGCACCACGTCGTCCAGCCCGGACAGCAGCACCTGCCTGAGCGTGATGCGGCTGACCGAGTGATGGTCGTCGGCAGGGTCGGCCGCCTCGGGCGTCTCGAGCAGCGTGAGGAGCTCCAGCCGCTCGGTGAGGAAGCCGAAGTCCTGGCCGCTGTGGCCGGTCGTGTCGAGGAAGGCCCGCCACAGATGCGGGGGCAGGCAGTCGTGCAGCGCGCGGGCGCCGTCCGGGTCGATGTGCACGCGGTAGCCCTGCAGCCGGTCCGCCGGGGTCCTGTCCCGCTCGTAGACGGTCACGTCGAGGCCCGCCTTGCGCAGCCCCTGGGCCAGGCAGAGCCCGCCGATGCCGGCACCGATGATCGCGATGTTCTGGGTCATGGCAGCAACTATCATCCGCTTGGATGATTCTGTCAACCATCCGGATGGATGATAAAGTCCGCCGCATGAGACGAGCACCGGAGGAGAAGCAGCGCGACCCCGAGCGCACGAAGGCCCGCATCCTGCAGGCCGCGCTGGAGGAGTTCGCGGCCAAGGGGTTCGCTGGGGCACGGGTCAGCGAGATCGCCGCCCGGGCCGGGGTCAACAAGCAGCTGATCTCCTACTACTTCGGCGGCAAGGAGGGCCTGCACCAGGCCCTGACCACGCGCTGGCAGGCCGAGGAGAGCGCGTTCGCCGACCGCTCGTCCTCGCTCGGCGCGCTGGCCGCCGGATACGTGCGGGGCAACGCCGAGCGCCGCGACTACGGCAGGCTGATGCTCTGGGAGGGCCTCGCCGACGACGCCCGGCCCGACCCCGCGTTCGTCGAGGACGTACGCAGGGAGCTCGAGCACCTGCGGCAGCGCCAGCGGGACGGGGAGTTCCCCGCGGACCTCGACCCGGCGGCGATGCTGGTGGCGCTGTTCTCCATGGCGGCGGCGGGCATCTCCTTCCCGCAGCTCGTCTGGGCCGTCTGGGACCTGGACCCGGCCTCGCCGGAGTTCGCCGAGCACTACGCGCGGGAGATCGAGAAGCTCGTGGGCCACCTGGGGAACGTCCCCGGTTCGTGAAGTTTGGTGGTTTCCTGGGTGTATGCCTGATCTAGTGGTGGACGGCGGCGACAAGCTCTGCGTGCAGCTGCTCATCGAGCTGCGCGGGCACGTGCGCACGGCCGGTCCCGGAGCCGTGATCCACCTGATCGCCGCCGATCCCGCCGCGCCGGTCGACCTGCCCGCCTGGTGCCACCTGACCGGGCACACATACCTCGGGCCCGTGCCGGGGGCGCGGCGGCCCACGTACGCGCTGCGCGTGGCCGGCCAGGCCAACGAGACCGAGGAAGCCAAGCCGTGGCACGTGACTTAAGCGGTTAATTCCCTTACCGGAAGGGGTGGCCTAGAGTATGAGGGTTATCCGGTTCAGAAGGGGAGACCGTGAAGCGACCCACGATCGCCGACATCGCCAGCCGGGCCGGGGTGTCAAAGGTGGCGGTCTCCTACGCGCTCAACGGGCAGCCGGGGGTGTCGGCCGCGACACGGGCCAGGATCGTGGCCATCGCCGAGGAGATCGGCTGGCGGCCCAACAGCGCGGCGCGCGCACTCAACGGCGCCAGGGCCAACTGTGTCGGCCTCGCGCTCTGCCGTCCCGCGCGCATCCTGGGCGTCGAGCCGTTCTTCATGGAGCTGATCAGCGGCATCGAGGGCGTGCTCGCCGACCGCTCGTACGCGCTGCTGCTCCAGGTCGTCACGAGCCACGAGCAGGAGAGCGAGATCTACCGGCGCTGGTGGGGCGAGAGCCGGATCGACGGCGTGTTCCTCGTCGATCTCCACTATTCGGACACCCGGGTGGGTGAGCTGGAGCAGCTCGGCATGCCGGTCGTGGTCATCGGCCACCCCTCGGAGTCGGGCTCGCTGTCGGCCGTCTGGTCCGATGACGGTGAGGCGGTGCGCGAGACCGTCGGCTACCTGGTGGCGCTGGGCCACCGCCGCATCGCGCGGGTGGCCGGGCTGCCCGAGCTGGTGCACACGACCGTACGCGACCAGGCGTTCGCCCAGGCGTGCGAGGGCGTGGCCGAACACATCACCGTGCACACCGACTACACCGGCGAGGAGGGCGCCAGGGCCACCAGGCGGCTGCTCAGCTCCCCCCACCGGCCCACGGCGATCGTCTACGACAACGACATCATGGCTGTGGCAGGCATGTCCGTCGCCCAGGAGATGCGGGTGGAGGTGCCGCGCGACCTGTCCATCGTCGCCTGGGACGACTCGCCGCTCGCCCAGGTCGTCCGGCCGCCGCTGACGGCGCTCACCCGCGACATCCCCGCGTACGGGGCGCACGCCGCCCAACGGCTGCTCGCGCTGATCGCGGGCGAGAGCGTGCCCCCCTTCGAGGACCAGGCGGCCGTCCTCACGCCGCGCGGCAGCACCGGCCCCGCTCCTCACTCCGGCATGTAGACCTTCAGGTTCCCCCCGCGCGGTCCGCGCCATGCGGGCGCGCGTGGTGCGTTGCGGCGCGTGCCGCGGGTTCGGGAGCCAGGCGGCTGGCAGACCGCCGGTCCCGACCCGCGGCACGTGCCGTCCCCTCCTTCGCGGCACGTTCCGTGGAGCCGCCCCCGCGTCCCCCGCGCAGAGGCGGCTCCACCATGACGGAGTTCGGGGCAGAACGCCTGAGTACGCCTATACCTAAACGAGATCGGAAATCACACGAACCGTGACCAGACCCTCGAATTCAGTCTTGACAAATTTTTTTGTCGGCAACTACTGTCATCCCAGGAAAAGGGAGGACATCATGGGCAAGGTCATCTCGGCGGACGGCACCTCAATCGCGTACACCCGCGCAGGCCAGGGCCCCGCGGTCATCCTCGTGGACGGCGCGATGAGCTATCGCGGGCAGAGCATCAACACCGACCTCGCCACCGCACTGGCCACGAGCTTCACGGTCTACACCTATGACCGGCGCGGTCGCGGCGAGAGCGGCGACACCAAGCCGTTCGCCCCGGAGCGCGAGATCGAGGACCTGGCCGCGCTGGTCGCGGAGGCCGGCGGCGGGGTGCGCCTGTACGGCACGTCGTCGGGCGCCGCCGTGGCGCTGGCGGCCGTCGAGAGCGGGGTGCCGGTCGAGAGGCTCGCGCTCTACGAGCCGCCGTTCATCGTGGACGGCAGCAGGCCGCCCATCCCCGACGACTACCAGCGCCGGCTCGACGAGCTGGTGGCCGAGGGCCGCAGCGCCGACGCCGTCCGCTACTTCATGCGCAAGGGCGTCGGCCTCCCGGCGGTGATCGTGGCCATGATGCGGTTCATGCCGGCCTGGTCCAAACTGAAGGCCGTGGCGCACACGATCCCGTACGACGCGGCGTTCGTGGTCCCTTACGAGCACGGCACCCCGTACCCGGCGTCGAGCTGGGCCTCGGTGAAGGTGCCCACGCTCGTCATGGACGGCGGCAAGAGCCAGACGTGGATCCGCAACGCCGCCAGGTCGCTGGCCGAGCTCCTGCCCGACGCCGAGCACCGTACGCTCGAAGGTCAGACCCACATCGTCAAGCCGGCGGCGCTGGCGCCCGTGCTGGCGGGGTTCTTGGCTGTTGGTGTTTGAGTGTGCTGCACACATGAAGGTGCATGATGTGACTCTGGTTACGTCATCGCCATAGTGTGGATTCGGCGGCATGTGGTGCGCAGCGGCGCGTCGCCGACACGATCGCCAGGCTCGCCGACGGGATCGGCGGAAGGTGAGGACGTTTGCCCAGCGTAAGCCCTGTCCTGCCGGAAACAGGCGCGTAACGCAGTGTTCGGCGGGTATGCGGCCACCATGACTGAGGGCTTTGACACCGACATGCTGTGGGACGAGTTCCATCGGCTGGTGAACATGAACTCCGAGGAGCTGCGCGTGCACCTGCTGGCCGACGCCTCGGACGAGGACGGTTTCCCGTCCGACCCCGATCTGGGCATCGACGAGCTGGGGCGTGGCGTGCTGCACGTCCTGGGCAAGCGGAAGGGCGACCTCACCAAGGCCGACATCGATGTGATGCGGCAGGTCGTGAACCTGGTCGAGAACCTGGGCGACCGGACGGACGACGAGTCGCGGCGCGAGCTCATGTCCGTGGGCCACGATCCGCTGAGAGGGTAGGCATGGTCGAGCCGCGCCCGTGGGTCGAGGGCTACGTACGAGCCTGGAACTCGAACGATCCCGACGAGATCTCCGCCCTCTTCACCGAGGACGCCCTTTACTACACCGAGCCGCACAACCCGCCCTGGGAGGGGCGCGACGAGATCGTCTCGCAGTGGCTGGGGCGGCAGGACAAACCAGGTGAAGCCATGTTCGAGTGGCAGCCGGTGTCCGTGACCGATGAAGTGAGCGTTATCCAGGGGGTCACCACATATCCGGACAAAACGTACAGTAACCTGTGGGTGATCAGGTTCGTACCCGACGGCCGATGCCGGGAATTCACCGAATGGTGGATGCGACAGGACGTCAAATGATGCAATGGGCCGAACCGTCTTCATCCGAGGAGATCCGTTGAGAGACAACCTCGACCTCGCCGCGAGCGCTCAGGAACTGGCCGACGCCGCCCCGACGGGATCGATCGACCACGCCGCCGCCTCGTCCGTGGCCATCACGCTTGCCACCACCCGCGACATCTCGCACGCCAGGAAGACGCTGGACGGGGTCGCTCCTGACGAGGTCCGGGAAGCGGCGGTGGCCCTCTTCGAGCGGCTGTCGGCGGGCGCCTAGCGCACGGCCCGGCTCCCCGGTCGCCCTCACGGAGCACGCGACCGGGTGTACGACCCTGCCCTGTAGTGGATTTCCGTGGATGTGTCCCGCCGTGGGGTGTCGCCCTTCTGGGCAGCGGGACACAGGGGCCGAGGATTCAGAGATCCGGGCTCAGTCGGGCTCGTACGGCGCGGCGGGCGCGGTCCGGTGCCTGCGGGTCGCGGTGCAACTGGATGGCGTGGTTCAGGGCCATGGCCATGCCCAGCAGTTCGAACACGAGCTGATCGGGATCCGTCCACTCCGGCAGGTCGCCTGCGTCCACCGCGCGCCGGGCCTCCTTGCGCAGCCGCTCGCGCCAGACGTCGAACCGGGACTCGACCGCGTCCCGCACCGGCCCCGGCCTGCCGTCGAACTCGTGCGCCGCGGCCACGAAGAAGCAACCGCCGGGGAAGACCCCGCGTTGCAGGTAGGAGATCCACGCCTCGCAGAGCACCCGCAGCCGGGCCAGCCCGGGCGCGGCGGGCAGGGCGGGCTCCCAGACCTCGGCGCGGAAGACCTCCCCGGCCCGGTCGAGCACCGCGAGCTGCAACGCCTCCTTGGAGCCGAAGTGTCCCAGCACGCCTGACTTGCTCATGCCCAGCTCGCCGGCGAGGCGGCCGATGGTCAGCCCCTCGAGCCCCTCGGCGGAGGCGATGGCGACCGAGCGGTCGAGGATGGCCGCACGCGTGCCGAGGGCTTCGGCGACGGACTTACGCGGGCTCATGCCGGTTACTTTAGCGTCCGAACGTTCGGTTGCTATAGTCCGGCCCATGAACGGATCACGACTTGTCGCCACAGGCCACTATCAACCAGCAAAAATCCTGACAAATGAGGATTTGGCGGCCATGGTGGACACCAGCGACGAGTGGATCAGCAAGCGGGTCGGCATCCGTACCAGACATGTGGCCGGGCCCGAGGAGAGCGTGGCCGACCTGGCGGGTCACGCCGCCGCCAAGGCCCTGGCGGCGAGCGGCCTGGACGCCTCCGACATCGACCTCCTGCTCATCGCCACCTGCACGCAGACCGAGCGTGCCCCCAACGTCGCCTCCCGCGTCGCCGCCAAGCTCGGCGTGCCGGCCGCGGCCCTGATGGACGTCGGCGTGTCGTGCTCCGGCTTCACCCACGCCCTGGCAATGGCCGACCACGCCATCCGCGCGGGAGCGGCCACGAACGCCCTGGTCGTCGGGGCGGAGAAGATGACGGCGGTCACCGACTGGACCGACCGGACCACGTGCGTGCTGACCGGCGACGGGGCGGGGGCGGCCGTGGTCGGCGCGGCGGCCGAGGCGGAGATCGGCCCGGTGGTGTGGGGCTCCGCGCCGGAGCTGGGCACCGCCGTACGCATCGAGGGCACCCCGACCCGCTTCGCCCAGGACGGGCAGACCGTCTACCGGTGGGCCACCACGCAGCTCCCCGACATCGCCCGCCGGGCGTGCGAGCGCGGCGGCGTACGGCCCGAGGACCTGGCGGCGGTGGTCTTCCACCAGGCGAACCTGCGCATCATCGAGCCGATCGCGGCCAAGCTGGGCGCGGTCAACGCGATCGTGGCGCGTGACGTCGTGGAGTCGGGGAACACCTCGGCCGCGAGCGTGCCGCTGGCGCTGTCGAAGCTGCTGGAGCGAGGGGAGGTCCGGCGCGGGGCGCCGATGCTCCTGTTCGGCTTCGGCGGAAATCTGTCCTACGCGGGGATGGTCGTACGCTGCCCCTGAGGCGGCGGGGAGGTCAGGAGATGCCCGGCGGGGAGGTGGAGTCGCGGATCACGAGCTGGCAGGGCATCTTGTGCACTCCCGGCGTCGCCTTGCCGTCGATGGCGGCGAAGAGGTGCTGGGCGGCCGTCCTGCCTAGGACCTCGAGGTTCATGTCCACCGTGGTCAGCGCCGGCCGGGTCTCCGTGGAGAGCACCTCCCAGTTGTCGTAGCCGACCACCGCGATGTCGTCCGGCACCCGGCGCCCGCGTTCCCTGGCCGTCTCCACGAAACCGGCCGCGATCTGGTCGCTTCCGCAGAACACCGCGTCGATCTCCGGCTCGGCCATCAGCAGCATCTCGGCCGCGTGCCGCCCCCAGCGCTGCGACCACGGCCCCGTCAGCGTCTGCCCGGCCTGTGCCACGCCCGCCTCCTCGAGCGCCTGGTGCAGGCCCGCCTCGCGGTCGCGGGTCGCCTTGTAGTGCGTCGGGCCGGTGATGTGCGCGATCCTGCGGCGGCCCATGGCCAGCAGGTGGTTGACGGCCATGGCGGCCGCGCCCACGTCGTCCGGCACGAACGACACGTCCGACGGGTCCTCCGACGGCCCGTAGGCGTACACCACCGGGATCGGCAGGTCCTTGCTCACCGACGGTCGCGGGTTCGTGCTCTCGCCCACCACGATCAGCCCGTCCACGCGGCGTGACAGCAGCGCGCGCACGTGGTGCTGCTCCCTGATCGCGTCGCCCCGTGCGTCGCACAGCAGCACGGCCATCTCGCCGGCCCCGAAGGCGTCCTCCGCCCCGAGCAGCACCGGGATGCCGAACCGGCCGACGCTGTCGGAGGTCAGCAGGCCGACCGTGCGCGTCTGCCCCGAGATCAGCCCCCTGGCCAGGGCGTTCGGCTGGAAGGAGAGCTCCGCTGCGGCGGCGAGCACACGCTCGCGCGTGGCCGCCCGCACGTCCTGGCGCCCGTTCAGTGCTTTGGACGCCGTGGCGATCGAGACCCCCGCCAGCGAGGCCACATCTGAGATGGTCGCCCGCTTACTCGCCATGTTTCGAAATCCTTTTCGGCCGCCTGTGAACTGCCTAGAACCCTACCACCCATTGACATGGACTCTTGTTTCTTCTACGTTTCCGAAAACCTTTAAGTCCAGGAGCACATCATGAGACGAAGGCTGGCCGGGATCTCCCTCCTCGGCGTGTTAGCGCTCACAGCGGCGGCCTGCGGCAGCGGGGGCGGCGAGAGCGCCAAGCCGTCGGAAGGCCCCGTGACGATCACCATGTGGACCCGCGCCGCCACCCAGGCGCAGAGCGAGCGGCTGGTCCAGGCGTACAACAGCAGTCACAAAAACATCCAGGTGAAGCTCACCGTCATTCCGACCGACAACTACCAGCCGCGCATCGCCGCCGCGGCCGGTGCCAAGCAGCTCCCCGACGTGTTCGCGGCCGACGTCATCTTCGTCCCGAACTACACCTCGCAGGGCCTGTTCATGGACATCACGGACAGGATCGCCAAGCTGTCGTTCAAGGACGGCCTCGCGCCCTCGCACATGAAGCTCGGCACGCTCGACGGTAAGCAGTACACGCTCCCGCACACCCTCGACCTGTCGGTCTGGTTCTGGAACAAGGACCTGTACCAGAAGGCCGGCCTCGACCCGGAGAAGGGCCCGAAGTCACTGAAGGAGTTCGCCCAGCAGGCCACCACGATCCAGCAGAAGCTGGGCAAGGACGGCAAGGTCCACGGCACCTTCTTCGGCGGCAACTGCGGCGGCTGCTACGTGTTCACGTTCTGGCCCTCGGTCTGGGCCGCCGGCGGCCAGGTGATGAACGCCGAGGGCACCCAGTCGCTCAACGACCAGGCCGCGATGACGGATGTGTTCAAGATCTGGCGCGACCTGTACGAGAAGAAGATCACCGGGCCGACGGCCAAGGAGGAGCAGGGCCCGACCTGGACCGGCTTCTTCCCCAAGGGTGAGATCGGCGTCATGCCGATGCCCTCCACCACGCTCGGCCTGATGCCGAAGGACATGAAGATCGGCGTCACCCCGATCGCGGGCCCCGACGGCGGCGAGTCGACGTTCGTGGGCGGCGACTCCGTCGGCGTCTCCGCCACCTCCAAGAACCCCGACGCGGCCTGGGACTTCCTGTCCTGGACGGTCTCCGACGAGGCCCAGGTCGAGATCATGGCCAAGAACAAGGACGTGCTCGCGCGTACCGACCTGGCCAGCAACAAGTACTCCGCGGAGGACCCGCGCGTGGTGCTGATCAACTCGCTGGTGGCCAAAGGCCAGACGCCGTACGCGCTGCGCTTCGGCCAGACCTTCAACGACCCGCAGGGACCGTGGCTCCGGCTGGCCCGCGAGGCCGTGTTCGGTGACGCCTCGAAGGTCCCCCAGCTCAACGCCGAGATCACGAAGTCGCTGCAGCAATGACCTTGACGATTACCCGATCCGGGCGGCGGCCGGCTCACTCCGCGCCGTCCGCCCGGTGGCGGAGCAGGAAGGTCCAGGGGTGGCTCTACGCGGCCCCGACGGCCGTCATCGTGGGGGTGCTCTTCCTCGCGCCCCTGGTGCTGGTCGGCTGGATGTCGCTCAACCGCTGGCCCCTGCTCGGCCCGGCCACGTTCAACGCCCCCGACAACTACCTCAAGATCGGTGACAACCCCCTCTTCATCGACGCGGTCCTCTTCACGCTGAAGTACACCGCCATCACGACGGTGCTGCTGTCGGCCGTCGCGCTCGGCCTGGCCCTGCTGGTGCAGGACCGCAGGCGGGGCATCGGCTTCTTCAGGACCGCGTTCTTCCTGCCCGGCGCCGTCGGCTTCGCCGCCGCCGGTCTGCTGTTCTACGGGATGCTGAACAACGACTTCGGCCCCATCGACCCCATGCTCCAGGCGCTGGGCATCACCAGCGAGCCGGTCAAGTGGATCGGCACGCCCAACATGGCGCTGTTCTCCACGATCGCGCTGGTGTTGTGGCGTTTCGCCGGGTTCAACATGCTCATCCTGCTGACCGGCCTGCAGGCGATCCCGACCGAGGTGTACGAGGCCGCCAGGAGCGACGGCGCGAACCGCTGGCAGGTGTTCACCAAGATCACGCTGCCGCTGCTGCGCCCCACCCTCGCGCTGATGCTGATCCTCAGCGTCACGGGCTCGCTGCTGGCCTTCGACCAGTTCTTCGTCTTCACCAACGGCGGCCCCGACAACAGCACGGTCTCGATGGTCATGGTCGTCTACCGCGACGCGTTCTTCCGCTTCGACCTCGGCGGCGCCGCGGCGCTCTCGGTCGTCCTGCTCGTGGCCCTCGTCGGGCTCAACACGGTGATGATGCGGAGGCTGCGATGAGCCGGTACCTCACGCTGTCCGCCCTGGCGGTGCTGTTCCTGTTCCCGCTGGTGTGGAGCGGCTACGCCTCGATGGAGGAGCCGTCGAACTACCTGGAGATGGCCCGTTTCGGCGAGGGGCTCGGCACGTACGCGACCAACAGCGTGCTGGTGTCGGCGATGACCGTGGCCGGCACCCTGGTGATCTCCGCGCTCGGCGGCTACGGCTTCGCCCGCTTCGACTTCCCGGGCAAGAACGTGCTGTTCCTGGCCACGCTGGCGATCCTCATGGTGCCGTACGCGACGATCCTGATCCCGCTCTACGTCCTGCTCGGCTACCTCGGCCTGCAGAACTCGCTGGTCGGCCTGTCGCTGGTGTTCGTCATGTTCCAGCTGCCGTTCGCGCTGTTCATGATGCGCAACGCGTTCGAGGCGCTGCCGCGCGAGCTGGAGGAGGCGGCGCTGGTGGACGGGTGCGGCACGTTCCGGGCCTTCGCCAGGATCCTGCTGCACGCCGTGCGGCCCGCGCTGATCACGGTGGGCCTGTTCGCGTTCCTCGCCTCGTGGAACGACTTCTTCGCACCGCTCATCCTGCTCAACGACGGGTCCTCGTTCACCCTGCCGGTGGCCGTGGTCAGCATGACGCAGCACACGTTCGGCGCGATCGACTACGGCATGCTCCAGGCCGGCGTCATGGTCATGGCCGTCCCCTGTCTCATCCTCTTCATCGTGTTGCAGCGCCACTACGTGCGCGGATTCATGTCAGGAGCTCTGCGTGGCTAACCCTGTCCTGCCCTCATCGGGCGTCCTGTCCCCCCTCGGCCTCGACAAGGTACGGCTGAACTCCGGCTTCTGGGGCGACCGGGCCGCGCTCAACCGCGAGGTGACCATCGCCCACTGCGTGGAATGGGAGGAACGCGAAGGCTGGATCCCCAACTTCCGGGGGGTGCGTCCCCGCAGGGGCCGGGAGTTCAGCGACTCGGAGACCTACAAGCTGCTGGAGGCCATGGCCTGGGCCGACCATCCGGGGCTGCCCGCGCTGGCCGAGACCGTGGCCCAGGCGCAGGAGGGCGACGGCTACATCAACACCCGCTGGTCCGGCAGCCGCTACACCGACTTCGAGTGGGGCCACGAGCTCTACTGCTACGGCCACCTCATCCAGGCCGGGGTCGCCCGGCTGCGCATGCACGGCGAGGACCGGCTCACCCAGGTCGCCATCAAGGCCGCCGACCACGTCTGCCGCCGCTTCATGGAGGGCACCGAGACCTGCGGCCACCCCGTGATCGAGATGGCGCTCGTCGAGCTCTACCGCGTCACCGGCACCGAACGCTACCTGGAGATGGCCCGCCGCTTCGTCGAGCGCCGCGGCGTGCCCGCGCTGGCCGACATCCCCTTCGGCCGCGCCTACTACCAGGACGACATGCCGGTCAGGCAGGCGCAGGTGTTCCGCGGGCACGCGGTGCGCGCGCTCTACCTGGCCTCCGGCGTGGTCGACGTGGCCGTCGAGACCGGCGACCAGGAGCTGCTGAAGGCGGTCGAGGCGCAGTGGGAGCGCACGGTCGCCCGCCGCACGCACCTCACCGGCGGCATGGGCTCGCGGCACATCGACGAGTCGTTCGGCGAGGACTACGAGCTGCCGCCGGACCGGGCCTACAACGAGACCTGCGCGGGCATCGCCTCCATCATGCTGGCGCACCGGCTGCTGCTGGCCACCGGTGACGTCCGGTATGCCGACCTGGCCGAGCGGACCATGTACAACATGCTCGCCACGGGGGTGGCGCTGGACGGCAGGTCGTTCTTCTACGCCAACCCGCTGCAGGTGCGGGTGCCCGCGACGCCGCTCGAAGGTGTCAACCACGCCGCCGAGGGCGGGCTGCGCTCGCCCTGGTTCGACGTGTCCTGCTGCCCGCACAACATCGCCCGCACGCTCGCCTCGCTGCCCGGGTACGTCGCGACCTCGTCGGCCGACGGCATCCAGATCCACCACCACACGCCGTCGGAGATCCGGCACGGCGGGCTGGCGGTACGGGTGGAGACCGGCTACCCGTGGAACGGCTCGGTGACCGTCCGGGTGCTGGAGGGCGGCGAGGGCCGGATCGGGCTGCGTGTCCCGGCCTGGGCCGCGGATGCGACGCTCGCGCGTGTCCCGGCGTCCTCGCCGCAGGCGCCGCTGGAGGAGAGCCCGGCGATCCGCCCCGTCGATCCCGGCTACGCCTACGTCGAAGGTCCGTGGCGGGCCGGTGACGAGATCCGGCTGGAGCTGCCGATGGCGCCCAGGTGGACGTTCCCGGACCGGCGGATCGACGCGCTGCGGGGGAGCGCGGCGGTGGAGCGGGGGCCGCTGGTCTACTGCGCGGAGTCGGTGGGCGACGAGCCGCCGCTCGGCGACCTGGCCGCGCGGGTGCAGCCGCCCGTGGAGCACGAGGCGGACGGCGTCGTGGAGCTGGAGGTCGAGGCGTCGCTGGGATCCGGCGACGGCGGCGGCTGGCCGTACGCGCCGGCCTCCGACGGGCGGGCGAGCGGCGCGGACGTCAGGCTCCGGCTCGTGCCCTACCACCGGTGGGGCAACCGCGGCCCCGCGACCATGCGTGTCTGGCTACCGATCTAGGAGAGGCAAGTGCGTAAACCGTTGGTGTGCTTAGCTGTGTTAGCGCTCACAGCTTCGCTTGCCGCGTCCCCCTCGTACGCCGCGGAGGACAGCCTCGGCATGCCGGTGTTCACCGGCGCCGATCCCGTGCCCGCCGAGCCCGTGGCGTACGACTCGCGCAAGATGATGGCGGAGATCTACAAGAAGGAGAAGGGCGGCGACTCGTACTGGATCGACCGCATGCTGGCCCGGCCTGGCGATGATCCGGCGGGCACGTGGTTGATGTCGCGCGGGCGGGCGCTGTTCATGAAGGAGCACGATCCGTCGGTCATCGGGTTCGGCGGGTACGCGGCCTATTGGGAGAGCATCGACAACCGCGGCGCGTACGAGATCTCGCTGGGCACCGAGCTCGCCGAGGACGTCGCCAGGCGGCTGCAGATGCCCAGCCACTGGACCGGACAGTACACGGGCGACGGGCTCTCGGTCGGGGTGAAGAAGTTCATCACGCGCGAGAACGTGGCCGTGACGACGCTGGAGATCACCAACACGGGATCCGCGCCGCGTTCGGTGCCGATCACTGTGACCTCGCCCTACACCAGGACGGCCGACGGCGACCGGGAGCTGACCGGCACCGTGTTCGCCAAGAACAGGCTGACCACGATCTTCCCCCGGCTCAGCGGTGACGGGCTGAAGGTCTCCGACGGCACGCTGAAGGGCTCGGTGACGGTCGAGCCGGGCAAGACCGTGCGGGCCAAGGTGCAGATGGGCTTCGTCACCGAGGAGCTCCGCGGCTCCCGGGCCGAGTACGACGGTTACAAGGGACGCTCGCCGCAGGACGCGCTGCGCCGCCAGCTCCAGGACTACAACGCCTGGTGGGCCGAGAACCTGCCCTACATCGACGTGCCCGACGAGAACATCAAGAAGTTCGTGTACTACCGCTGGTGGCTCATGCGCTTCAACTTCCTCGACGCCGACATCCCCGGGAACGACTTCCAGTTCCCGACCTCGGTCGAGGGGGCGCTGGGCTACAACAACGCGATCGTGCTGACCGTGCCGATGTTCGTGCAGGACCTCAAGTATCTGCGGGACCCGATCTACTCGTACGGGCCGTGGGTGTCGGCGGGCGAGGTCTCACGTAACTCGAAGTACACCGACAATCCGGGCGACCCGGAGAACTGGTCGAACAGCTACACGCAGTACATCTCGGCCGCGGCCCTGGAGAGCTACCAGATCCACGGCGGGCAGCCGTCGATCCTGCGCAACCTCGCCCGCTACGCCGAGAAGGACGTGTACGGCCAGCTCAACGCGTACGACTCCAACAAGAACGGGGTCATCGAGTACGAGCGGGAGTACATGACCGGCAACGACGCCGACGCGGTGTCGTTCCACTACTACGGACGGGCCAACGAGCGGCTCGAAGGCGCCTACGTCTACGCCAACGCGATGGCGGCGGCGCAGGCGTACGAGCTGACCGGCGACGCGGCCAAGGCGTCTGAGATGCGCGGCGTGGCCGACAAGGTCAAGAACGGCATCCTCACGCTCTGGGACGAGCAGAACAAGCTGTTCAAGCACCGCGACCTCCAGACGGGCAACCTGATCCCGTGGAAGGAGTCGAACAACTACATCCCGCACGCCACCGGGCTCGTGCCGACGGACGACCCGAAGTACCGGGAGGCGTTGCGCCTGTGGACCGACCCTGCGGAATACCCGATATTCCCGGCATATACGGCTAACCAGAAGGACAAGGCGGAGGCCGCGGCCGCCGGGAACCCCGGCTCCAACAACTTCTCGCAGATCAACTCCACCCGGAACTTCGCGCTGTTCTCCAAGGCACTGCGGCAGTACGCCTCGCCGTACGTCACCGCCGACCAGTACAAGCAGCTCCTGTACTGGAACGCCTGGTCGCAGTACGTCGGCGGCGACACCCGCTACCCCGACGCCAACGAGTTCTGGGCCGACTGGAACCCCGCGACCAAGACCATCGGCTACCGCTCCTGGATCCACCACACGATCCTGGGCAGCAGCAACTGGACGGTCATCGAGGACGTCATGGGCCTGCGCCCGCGTTCGGACGGCAAGGTCGAGCTCTGGCCGGTGGACATCGGCTGGGACCACTTCACCGTCAACGGCATCAACTACCGGGGCCACGATCTCACCATCGCCTGGGACAAGCCGGGCGACGGGAAGAGGCACTACGCCGGGGTGCCCGAGGGGTACTCCATCCTGATCGACGGCAAGCGCAAGGTCACCCTGTCCGGGCTCGCGCACGCCGTGTGGGACCCGGCCACGGGCAAGGTCGAGGGCGGTCAGGTGGTGTACGCCGAGAAGGCCGCCTCAATGAAGGCCCCCGCCCAGGTGGAGCTGACGGGCGACCGCGTCGAGGACCTGTTCCAGAAGGCCGGTGTGGACCTGCGCTCCACCCGCCCGAACCTGGTCAAGTCCGCCACCGCCTCCCACGGCGACCCGGCCGGCGCGGTAGACGGTTTCACGATCAACGAGCCGTACTGGGGCAGCAAGGGCTCAGGCAAGCCCCAGGACTGGCTGGAGGCGGACCTCGGCTCGGCCCAGAAGGTCGACCAGGTCAAGCTGTACTTCTACAACGACCGCAAGGCGGGCGGCTACCGGGAGCCCGCCTTCTACACACTGCAGTATCAGGACGGCGACACCTGGAAGGACGTGCCGGGCCTGGCCAGGAAGCCGGTCTACCCGCGGGCGAACCTCAACGTGGTCCGCTTCCCGGCTGTGACGGCGCAGAAGCTGCGGGTGCTGGTCACGCACCAGCCCGGCTACGCGACGGGCGTGAAGGAGGTGCAGGCGTACCTGACGGGCGCCGACGCCGGCTCGGTCGTCAACAAGGCGCCGTCCGTGGTGGTCGTGCTCGATCCCACGTTCAGCCGCCCGGGCCAGGCCAGGTTCGACGCGGTGGTCAAGGACGACGCGTTGCCGTCGGGCAAGCTCACGACCCAGTGGGCCAAGGTCGACGGTCCCGGTGAGGTGTTCTTCACCGACCCGACGGGCACCGACACCGTGGTCTCGTTCTCTGAGCCGGGCACGTACCGGCTGAAGCTGACCGCCACGGACGGCGCGAAGAGCACCTCGACGACCGTGACCGTCGCCGCCACGGCGCAGGCGGCCCAGGTGAACGTGGCGCCCAAGGCCACGCCCACCGCCTCCTACACCTCGCCGTGGGAGAAGGTCACCGCGATCAACGACGGCATCGACCCGCCGCGCTCCAACGACGGCGCCAACCCGCGCTGGGGCACCTGGCCGCAGCAGGGCACGCAGTGGGTGCAGCTCGAATGGCCGTCGCCGGTGCGGTTGAACAAGGCCGACGTGTACTTCTTCGACGACACCGGCGGCGTGCGCCTGCCCGCCTCGTGGAAGATCCAGCAGTGGGACGGAGACTCGTTCGAGGACGTCACCGGCGTCGCCTCCTATCCCAAGGCGATCGACGCCTACAACACCGTCTCGTTCGACACCGTCACGACCTCGAAGCTGCGCGTCCAGCTCGAGGCCGACGGGGCGTCGGTCGGTCTGCTGGAAGTCAAGGCGTACGAGGTCCCGCCGGACACCGTGCGCCCCGTGCACGTCCCCACCCTGGTCGACACGCTGCCCAAGCTGCCGGCCACGGTGGAGACCTTGTACGCGGACGGCGCCCGCAGCTCGGCCGCCGTCACCTGGCAGCAGGTGACGCCCGACCAGGTCAAGACCGGCGGCACCAGCTTCACCGTCGTCGGGCTGGCCGAGGGCGTGCGCCAGTCCGCCCAGGCCACCGTGTACGTCCGCACGACGTCCGCGGTGACGATCACCTCGATCGCCGAGGAGGCGGTCACGACCCGGGCCGGGGTCGCTCCTTCGCTGCCGGAGACCGTCGTGGCGACGTACAACGACGGGTCCAAGGACAGCTCGGTGGCGGTCACCTGGGAGGCGATCAGCCCTGACAAGTACGCCCAGCCGGGCACGTTCACGGTGAGCGGCCAGGTTTCGGGCACGACCGTTGCCGCCAAGGCCACGGTCACCGTGGAGTAGCTCCTCGGCTCCCTGCCCTGGCCTCTGCGGGATCGCAGGCCAGGGCGGGGTCTCCGCGGGCGCCGAAACGATCACGCTCCCGCTGCTGACGCTCGCGAGGTGGCCTGAGACGCGCCTTCGCGGGCAGCAGGGGGTGAGTAAGTCGATCCCCCCGGGAGGCGAGATGCGTTCATCGATCCCTTTGGGCCGCATCGGGGGCGTGCAGGTGGGGCTCAACATCAGCGTGCTGGTCATCGTCGCCATCCTGGTGTTCGGGCTGGCCTTCGGGCGCTTCCCCGCGGTCTTCCCCGGCCACCCCCTGGTCGTCTACCTGCTGGCCGGGCTGGTGGCGGCCGTGCTGTTCCTGGCCTCGCTGCTCGCGCACGAGCTGGCGCACGCGATCATGGCGCGGCGGGAGGGCGTCGAGGTGTCGCGGATCACGCTCTGGCTGCTGGGCGGGGTGGCGGAGCTGAAGGGAGAGCCGCGCACGCCCGGTGCGGATCTGAAGATCGCGGTGGTGGGCCCCGTGACGAGCCTGCTCGCCGGGCTGGTGTTCGGGGCGGTGGCGTGGCTGGTCTCGGGGCTGGTCTCCGGGGCGTCGCTGGTGGCCGGGATGTTCGTGTACCTGGCCGGGGTGAACGTGCTGCTCGCCGTGTTCAACCTGATCCCGGCGGCGCCGCTGGACGGCGGACGGGTGCTGCGGGCGATCCTGTGGGCGCGCTGGCACGACCGGGCGCGGGCGGCGATCACCGCCGCACGGGCCGGCCGCTGGTTCGGGTACTCGCTCATCGCGATGGGGTTCCTGCAGGTGGCCACCGGGCACAGCTTCGACGGGCTGTGGCTGGCACTGATCGGCCTCTTCCTGGTGAACGCCGCCGCCGCCGAGGAGCAGCAGACCCGGCTCGGCACCGCCCTGCACGGGATCCGCGTCGCGGACGCGATGTCGTCGCACCCCGTGGTCGCCTCGCCGGACGAGACCGTGTCCGGGCTGATCGAGCGGGTGGTGCTGCGGCACCGGCTGTCCACATATCCGCTGGTGGGCCAGGACGGGTCCTTCCGCGGCATGGTGACGCTCAACCGGATCCGCGAGGTGAAGCCGGAGCTGCGCGACACTGTACGGCTCGCGGACATCGCCTGCCCGCCGCAGGACGTGCCGCGGGCCCGCCCCGACGAGCCGCTGACCGACCTGCTGGAGAGGATGCAGGGGGCCGCCGACGAGCGGGCGGTCGTGCTCGATGCGGCCGGGCGGCTGGTCGGGCTGCTGACGCCCACGGACATCAGCCGGACGATCCAGACGGCCGACCTGCGCGGCGCACTATCGGGGCCGCGCGGCGCGGACCTCGCCCCGCCCGACCACGGGCATCACCGCGACGCCGCCTGACGTCCGTGCAATCGCTTGCAGGATGGTGATCTGCTGCAACAAAACTGCACACCATACGCATTGACTCGCCTAACAATCGGTTGCATAAAGGTGTGAAGCTCGCGAGTTTCCGCAAATGGTTCCGTGGTCACGGCTTGCCCCCCATCACAACCGGAGGCCCTACGGTGCGTAGCAGGAAAGCACGCAAGACTCGCTTAGCGATCGCCGCCCTCGCGGCGGCCATGGTCACCGCGGTCTGGGCGATGCCGGGCGCGTCCGCCGCGACGCTGTTCGGCGACGACTTCGAGGACGGGAACTCCACGGGCTGGTCGACGTCCGGAGGGAGCTGGTCGGTGGTGACCGACGGCTCCCGGGCGTACCGGCAGTCGGGCACCAGCGCGGACTCCCGAGCGGTGGCCGGCACGGCCTGGACGGACCAGGCGGTGCAGGCGCGGGTGCAGCCGATCGCGTTCAACGGCGCGAACCGGCACGTCGCGGTGGTGGCCAGGGCGCAGAGCACCAGCAGCTACTACTTCCTCGGCCTGAGCAACGCCGGCACGGTCGTCCTCGGCAAGCGCACCGGCGGCGGCCCGGTGACGCTCGCCACGGCGGCGGCCACGGTGACCGCGGGCACGTGGTACACGCTCAGGCTCGAGGCGTTCGGCACGACGTTGCGCGGGTTCGTGGACAACGTGGCGGTCGTCTCGGCGAGCGACTCCGCGATCGGCTCCGGGCGGGCGGGGCTGGCCGGTTACTACGCCAGCGCCTCGTTCGACGACGTGCTGGTGACCGACGTCGGCGGTCCCACGTCCCCGCCGACCACCCCGACGCCGCCCCCTTCCGGTACGTGCTCCAGCCCCGGCACGCCCACGGGGTTCGCCTCGGTGAACGCCTGGGGGCAGAACGGCACGACGGGCGGGGCCGGCGGGCCGACGGTCGAGGTCGACACGGCCGCCGAGCTGATCTCCGCGATCGGGCAGAGCGGGCCGCTGAACATCTGCGTACGCGGGATGATCACGGTTCCGGCCGGGATGCACAACGTCGCCTCGGACAAGACCATCGTGGGCGTCGGCGGCGGTTCCGGCATCACCGGCGGCGGGCTCAACATCGGCCTGCCGGCGGACGACGCGGTCACCGCGCCGCCCGCGAACGCCGTGCACAACGTCATCATCCGCAACCTGACCTTCACCAAGGCCACGGACGACTCGATCAACGTGCAGATGTTCAGCCACCATGTCTGGATCGACCACAACGACCTGTCCGGCGGCTACGACGGGCTGATCGACATCAAGCGCGGCTCCTCGTACGTCACCGTCTCCTGGAACCACACCCACAACCACACCAAGAACATGCTGCTCGGCCACGACGACAGCAACGGAGCGCAGGACATCGGCCGGCTGAAGGTGACGTATCACCACAACTGGTTCGACCGGACGCCGCAGCGCAACCCCCGGGTGCGGTTCGGGGAGCCGGTGCACGTGTTCAACAACTACTACGTCTACAACACCGACGTCGGGGTGGCCTGCCAGGCGAACGCCGGCTGCGTGGTCGAGGGCAACTACTTCGAGCGCGTCGAGGAGCCGGTGAGCAACCACTACGCCGGCCCTGCGGGCAGGTGCGTCGCGCGGAACAACGTGTTCGTCGACGAGTCCGGCGCCCCTGACTGCAGCGGCAGCGTGCAGGAGCCGAACTCGTACTACGGCTACAGCCTGGACGACCCGAACACCGTGAAGGCCGCGGTCGCCGCGGGCTCCGGGGTGGGGAAGATCTGATCACACCTTGGGCCGCCGTCCGCGCCCGGACGGCGGCCTTTGTGGTGGTTCTAGACCGCTCGGGCGATCTGCGCTTCTTGATAGGTTATTGAGGGGTGTGCCGGGAAGTCTGGTCGGCGATCGTTCCGCCGTGCCTATTTTCCGGAGCCCTCATGACCGTCACAGCGTGGGTGGCTGTGGTGGCCTTCCTCGGCGCGTACACCCTGATCGCCACCGAGAAGGTGCACCGGGTCGCCGCGGCGCTCGGCGGCGCGGGGGTCATGCTGCTGATCCATGCCACCGACGCGGGCGCGGCGTTCTTCGACGAGCGTTCCGGGATCGACTGGAATGTGATCTTCCTGCTGCTCGGCATGATGGTCATCGTCGGCGTCCTGAAGCAGACCGGGATATTCGAATATTTGGCGATCTGGGCGGCGAAACGCGCCAAGGGGCGGCCGTTCCGGCTCATGGCGCTGCTGATCGTGATCACCGCGTCCGCCTCCGCTCTGCTGGACAACGTGACCACCGTGCTGCTGATCGCCCCCGTGACGTTCCTGGTGTGCGAGCGGCTGTCGGTGTCCGTGGCCCCGTACCTGATCGCCGAGGTCATGGCGTCCAACATCGGCGGCGCGTCCACGCTGGTCGGCGACCCGCCGAACATCATCATCGCCAGCCGCGGCGGCCTGACCTTCAACGACTTCCTCGTCCACATGGCGCCGCTGATCGTCGTGCTGGTGGCGGTGTTCGTCGGGCTGTGCAGGTGGTTGTTCAGGGCGTCGTTTCGGTACGACCCCGAGCGGGCCGCGGAGGTCATGGCGTTGAACGAGCGGGAGGCCATCGCCGACCGCGGGCTCCTGTGGCAGTCGCTCGCCGTGCTTGCCCTGGTGATGGCGGCCTTCGTGCTGCGCCCAGTGCTGCACTACGCGCCCTCCGTGGTGGCGCTGCTGGGCGCGGGGGTGCTGGTGGCGGCCACGAAGGTGACGACCGAGGAGGCCATCAGCGAGGTCGAGTGGCCGACACTGGTGTTCTTCGCGGGGCTGTTCGTCATGGTCGGGTCGCTGGTGGAGACCGGGGTCATCGGCCAGGTCTCGAAGGCCGCCGCGGAGGCCACCCACGGGCAGCTCGGCCTGACCACGATGCTGCTGCTGTGGGTCTCGACCGGGCTGTCGGCCGTCGTGGACAACATCCCGTACGTCGCCACCATGAGCCCCATCGTGGCCGACCTCGTACACGCCAACGGGGGCAGCGGACCCGCGCAGGTGCTGTGGTGGGCGCTGGCCATCGGGGCCGACCTGGGCGGGAACGCCACGGCCGTCGGGGCGGCGGCCAACGTCGTCATCCTCGGCATCGCCGCCCGCAACGGCACCCCGATCAGCTTCTGGCAGTTCACCAAGTACGGGCTGGTGGTCACGTTCGTGACCGTGGCGCTGTCGGTGCCCTATTTGTGGTTCCGCTACCTCACCTGAGGGGCAGCACGAGCTTCACAGCGGCAGCAGCTTGTCGAGCGTGATCGGCAGATCCTGGACCCGCTTGCCCGTGGCGTGGCGCACGGCGTTCGCGACGGCCGCGCCGACGCCCGTGATGCCCACCTCGCCCACGCCGATCAGCCCCAGCGGCATCGTCGGGTCCGGCTCGTCCAGGCAGTGCACGTCGATGCGCGGGATGTCGGCCTGCACGGGCACGTGGTACTCGGCCAGGCTCGCGTTCACGATCCGCCCGGTGCGGTGGTCGACCAGCGTCTCCTCCGACAGCGCCAGGCCGATGCCCATCACGATGCCGCCGCGCAGCTGGCTCGCCACCGTCTTCGCGTTGATCACCCTGCCGACGTCGAACACGCCCACCCAGCGCGACACCCGTACCTCGCCGGTGTCCCGGTCCACCCGCACTTCGCAGAACTGCGCCCCGGAGGCGGCCTTCACCCACCGCCTGCGCTCGCGGACGCTCTTCGCCAGGAACCGGAGCATGCCCATCCCGGCCGCGGCCTCCAGGTGGTCGCGCCCGGCGCGGGTAAGGATCTCCGCGTACGTCTCCCCCCGAGAGCCCTGGTAGAGCCCGCCGTCCCTGGCCTGTGGAGCGGTCACGCCGCGCAGCGGGGAGTCCGGTGACTTCCGCGCCAGATCGAGCGCGGAACGCCGGAGCTTGCGGCAGGCCTCCACCACGCTGGCCGCCACGCTCGCCGTCTGCCCGGAGCCGCCCGCCATCGGGCCCTCGGGCAACTCGGAGTCGCCGATCTCGACGCGTACCGACTCCAGCGGCACCCCCAGCTCGTCGGCGGCGATCTGCGCCTGCGCGGTCGCCGCGCCCACGCCGATCTCGTGCAGGCCACACCGGACCACGACCCCGCCGTCCGCGCCCAGCCGCACGGTGACGTTCGCCGGGAGCTGGAACGCCGGGTGGTACGCGGCCGCCACGCCCATGCCGACCAGCCACCGCCCGTCGCGCATCGACCCGGGCCGCGGATCGCGCTCGCGCCACCCGAACCGCTCCGCCCCCACCTCGTACGCCTCGCGCAACATCCGGTGCGCGAACCGCTTGCCGTCCATCGGGTTGCGCGCGGGCTCGTTGCGCATCCGCAGCTCGATCGGGTCCATGCCCAGCTCCCAGGCCAGCTCGTCCACGGCTGATTCCAGGGCGAACGTGCCGATGGACTCGCCGGGGGCCCGCATGGCCGTGTTCGAGAGCAGGTCGAGCCGGACGAGGCTCTGGCGCAGGCGGATGTTCGGGGAGTCGTACAGGTGCCGGGAGACCGTGGTGACCTGCTCGGGCATGCCGCCGACCCGGCCGGTCCTGGACACGCTGGTGTGAATCAGCGCGATCAGCTTCCCGTCGGATTCCGCGCCCAGCGCGACCCGCTGGGTGCTCGGGGTCCGGCCGCCGACCGTGTGGTAGACGCCCGCCCGGGTGAGCGCCAGCCGTACCGGGCGCTCGGTGGCCCGGGCGGCCAGCACGGCGAGCAGCGTGCCCGCCCACACCGAGCCCTTGCCGCCGAACCCGCCGCCCACGAAGGGGGAGAGCACGCGGATGTTCCCCTGGGGAACGCCGAACCGGTGTGCGAGGTGGCTGCGCAGCCACGTGATGCCCTGCGTGCTCTCGTGCACGGTCAGGCGGTCGCCGTCCCACACGGCGGTCGTCGCGTGCGGCTCGATCGCGTTGTGGTTGTGCGGCGGCGTGGTGAAGCGCAGGTCCACCGAGACCGCCGCGGCCGCCAGCGCCGCCTCGGCGTTCCCTTTGTCCGCCGCCGCCGGCATGATCGCGCTGCCCTTCTGCGGGGTGGCGTTCGGCTCCTCGGCCGCGAAGTCCACCACGGCGGGCAGCTCCTCGTACGTGGGCCGCACCAGGCCCGCCGCGTGCCGCGCCGCCTCGGGCGACTCGGCCACCACGACCGCCACCGGCTGGCCGTTCCAGTGCACCTCGTCCGTGGCCAGGTAGTTGACCGACGTCCCGATGAACAGCGTGCTGGGGTTCAGCAGGCTCTGGGCGGGCGGGGGCTTCATGGCCGGGGCGTTCTCGTGCGTGAGAACGTCGATCACGCCTTTCACGGCCCGCGCCGCCTCGGTGTCGATGGCGGTGATGCGGCCCCGGGGGATCGTGGCGTGCACGAGGGCGGCGTGGGCGAGGTCCGGGTACGGGTGCTCGGCCGCGAAACGGGCCTGCCCGGTGGTCTTGGCCCGGCCGTCGAGCCGGTCGACGGGGCGGCCGACGTACTTCTCGCTCATCACGCAAGCTCCCTCAACGTGGCCACGATCGTCGCCCTGGCCAGCTCGACCTTGAACGCGTTGCCCGGCCGGGTGACCGCGGGCGCCAGCTCGGCCTCGGCCGCGCGGCCGAACGCCTCCTCGGTCGCCGGACCGCCGACCAGGATCCGCTCCGCCTCGTGGGCGCGCCACGGCCTGGTCGCGACGCCGCCCAGCGCCAGCCGGGCCGCCGTCACGGCGCCGTCCCGCACCTCCAGCGCCGCCGCGACCGAGACCAGGGCGAACGCGTACGACGCCCGGTCGCGTACCTTCCGGTAACGGGAGTTGGCCGCGACCGGCGCGGGCGGCAGCTCCACCGCCGTGACCAACTCGTCCGCGGCCAGCGCGGTCTCGACCTCCGGCGTGTCGCCGGGCAGCAGGTGGAAGTCCGCCAGCGGGATCCGCCGCGTGCCGCGTATGCTCCTGACCTCGACCGTGGCGTCCAGGGCGGCGAGCGCCACGCACATGTCGGAGGGATGCGCGGCGATGCAGCTCTCGCTCACGCCCAGGACCGCGTGCCCGCGCGTGAACCCGCCGAGCGCGTCGCAGCCGGCGCCCGGCTCCCGCTTGTTGCAGGCGTACGCCTGGTCGTAGAAGTAGCGGCAGCGGGTGCGTTGCAGCAGGTTGCCGCCCACGGTGGCCATGTTGCGCAGCTGGGGCGAGGCTCCGGCGAGTATCGCCTGCGACAGGACCGGGTAGGCGGCGCGGATGCGGCGGTCGGCGGCGAGGGCGCTGTTGCGTACCAGCGCGCCGATCCGCAGCCCGCCGCCGGGCAGCTCGTCCACCTCGTCGAGCGGCAGCCCGGTGAGGTCGATCACCGTTTCCGGGTGTTCGATGCCCTCGCGCATGAGGTCGACCAGGTTCGTGCCGCCGCCGAGGAACTTCGTGCCGGGGCCGACCGCTTCCACGGCCTCCGCGAGGTCGAGCGGTTTCACGTACGCGAAGGGTCTCATGACGCCTCCTGCGCGGCGACGTCCCTGATGGCGTCGAGGATGCCGTTGTAGGCGCCGCAGCGGCACAGGTTTCCGCTCATGCGCTCCCTGATCTCGTCGTCGGTCAGGTGCGTGCCCCCTTGGTGCGCGGTGACGGAACTGGGCATGCCCGCGGCGTGCTCGGCCAGCATGGCGACGGCCGAGCAGATCTGGCCCGAGGTGCAGTAACCGCACTGGAGCCCGTCATGGCGCACGAACGCCTCCTGCATCGGGTGCGTGCCCTCGCCGTCCTTCGCGATCCCCTCGATCGTGGTGATCTCCTTGTCCGCGTACTGCATGGCCAGGGCCAGGCAGGCGTTGATCCGCACGCCGTCCGCGAGGACCGTGCAGGCGCCGCACGCCCCCTGGTCGCAGCCCTTCTTGGGGCCGGTCAGCCCCAGGTGGTCGCGCAGGGCGTCGAGCAGGCTCACCCACGGCTCGATGTCGAGGGACTCGACCACGCCGTTCACCCGCATCCGTATCTGGGTCACACGCTTCCTCCCTTGTCGGCAAGCCGACGCTAACAGAACGACGTTTCCTTAACAAGAGAACGGTGTTCTTTAAAGTTGGGGGTAGCTATGCTGGGGCGCGACATGACGCGGGCATTCCTCAGGGCCAGACGGCCGGAGCACAAGCAGCAGCGGCGCGAGGCGATCCTCGCCGCCGCTCGCGAGCTCGCGGTCGCCTCCGGGGTGCGCAACGTCAGCCTGGGCGCGGTCGCGGAGGCCGTCGGGCTGGCGAAGTCCAACATCATGCGATATTTCGGCACTCGCGAGGAGATCTTCCTCATCCTCGCCGCGGAGGAGTGGCGGCAGTGGTCGGCGGCGGTCATCGCCCGGCTCGAGGGCTCGGGCGACGCGGTGGCGGCCCTCGCGGAGACGCTCGAGGACCGGCCGCTCTTCTGCGACCTGCTCAGCCACACCGCGACCAGCCTGGAGCACAACGTGTCGGTCCCGGCGGCCCGCACGTTCAAGCGCGCCATCCTGGACGTCATCGCCGACCTGGGCCCGCGCGTCGCCCAGGTCGCGGGCCTCGCCGACAGGGAGGGGGTGGAACTGGTCGGGGCGGCCAGTGCTCTGGCTGGACTGCTGTATCCCGTCTCGAACCCCTCGCCGGCCCTCGCCCAGGTCTACGCCGAGGACCCGGACATCGCCGCGACCTGCCCCGACTTCGTCCCGACGCTCACCCGCACGCTCAAGGCGCTCGCCGCCGGGCTCCCCGCGATCAGGGAGAGCTGAGCCCGGTCGGCTCCGACTGCGCATGTGCCGGTGCGACGGCTCTTCGACTGTCGGTAGCCGATGTCATGAATGTCGGTCACTTGCCGAGGTTCAATCGCACAGGTCCCCTATCGTGAGGGGATGTTGACGGTCGGCATCGATCTCGCCGCGGAGGCGGCGCGGACCGCGGTGGCCTGGCTCGACTGGTCGGGCGGCCGCGCGCGGCTCGTCAGGGTGGTGGTCGGGGCGGACGACGATGTGATCGTCGAGGCGGTGATGGGTGCGAGCAAGGCGGGGATCGACTGCCCGCTCGGCTGGCCCGACAGGTTCGTCGACTTCGTCACCGCCCACCGCGCCGGGCACGTCCAGGTGCCGGAGGGCCTCGTGGGCCGGACCTGGCGGCGGGATCTGGCGCTGCGGGTCACCGACCAGGTGGTGCACCGGCAGACCGGGCTGACGCCGCTGAGCGTGTCGGCCGACCGCATCGGCCACGCCACCATGCGCTGCGCCGCCCTGCTGGCCGAACTCGCCCGGCGGGGCCGGCCGGTCGACCGGCGTGGCCGGGGCGCCGTCGTGGAGGTCTACCCGGCGGCCTGCCTGAAGCGGTGGGGGCTGCCGTACCGGGGGTACAAGCGCGCGGCCAACCTCGCCGAGCTCGACCGGCTGGTGGACCGGCTGCTGGAGGCGGCGCCCTGGCTGGGCCTCGGCGAGTACGAGCCGCTCTGTCGCGCCTCGGACGACGCGACCGACGCCGTGGTGTCGGCGCTGGCCGCACGCGCATCGGCCCGCGGCCTCGTGACCGTGCCGGCGGCGGAGCAGGAGGGAACGGCGGGCACGGAGGGCTGGATCGCCCTGCCCACCACGCCCCTGGACCGCCTCGTTGCCGACGCCTGAGCCTTTCACAGCTGCGACTGGAGCCGGCGGTGGATCCGGTCCGCCTCGGCAGCGCGATGTTGGGCCTGGTAGAGCCGGAAAGCCTGACGCCATGTCTGGTGCGCGTCCGCGCTCTCGCCGAGAGCGGCGTGCACCTGGCCGATCCGGTCCAGGGTCTCCGCCTCGTGATAGGCATCCCCGATGTCGCGTAGCAGGTCCAGAGCTTGTCGATAGTAGGCGAGCGCCTCCGTGTGCTGGTCGGACTGTTGCGCGATATAGCCGAGGGTGTCCAAGGTCGTCGCCTCCCCATCGCGGCTGCTGTGACGGCGGAACAGCGCCAGGGCCACTTCGCACTGGGCGCGGGCCTGCCGGCACTGGCCGAGCCGGGCATGGAGCCAGCCCGCCGCGTTGAGCGTGTCCGCCTCCCATACCTCATCGTCCAGATCTTGGACCAGGCGCACGGCAAGGCTGGCGTGTTCCAATGCTTGCTGGACATGCCCGTCCTGCTGTGCCCAGGCGGTCGCGAGAACCTGATGCGTGTGTGCCTGGGCGACGATGTCGCCAGTGTCCTCGGCAAGCCCAAGGGCGTGCTGGAGGTGGTCCATGGCCTCGCCGTGCCGGCCCAGTCTGATGAGGACACTGCCGAGGCGTCGATGGGACAGGACCTGACCGGCTGGATCCTCCAGTTCACGTGCGGCAGCGAGCGCGTGCCGGGAAACGGCCAACTGCTCGGGCAGGCGTCCTCGCAGGTTGTGGAAGCTGTTCAATGCCCAGGCCAACTGCCATACGCTTCGATGCCATCCCACCTCGGCCGCGAATTGCTGGATGGCCAGGAGACATGCGTGCTCGGCTTCGAACCATTTCAGCGCCGCCGTCTCGTTGGACAGCGGCTGAGGGCGGCAACCGGGCGCGGGGGTGGCGAGCTCGATCGAAGGCCGGTGCGGATCCAGAAGCCGTTCACCGGTGAAGGCGGTGTGCGTGTAGTAGTCGACCAGCCGACGCAGTGCCATGTCCCGGTCGTCGCTGGACCGATCGAGCTGGGCTCGTTCGGTGACGTGCAGCCGAATCAGGTCGTGCATCCGGTATCGGCCCGGGGTGTACTGCTGCAGCAGGGAAATCTCCGCCAACGCGCGCAGCGCATAGCCGGTCTGGACAGCGGGCAATCCGGTGAGGTTGGCTGCCGCGGGCAGATCGATATCCAGCCCAGGGGCCAGGGCGAGCAGTTCGAATACCATGGCCTGCTCCGCCGACAGGGCGTCATAGGACGAGGACAGCACGGCCGGCAGGCTCGCGGTCGGGTCTCCCCAGTCCAGCGCGGCGAGCCGGTTGGTGGCATCGCGAAGTTCGCGAGCCCGGTCGGCCAAGAGGGAACCAGGGTGAGCAGTCGCGCGACCGGCCATGATGCCCAACGCCAACGGCAGCCCTGCGCACCGAGCTAACAGATCCGCAACCGCGGCCGGCTCGGCGTCCAGCCGCCGCTGCCCAAGACGATGCGCGAGGAGATCACGAGCGTCGCGCTCGTCGAGGACATCCACTGCGAGCGAGTGAGCGCCGTGCGCGGTGATCAGTCCAGCCAGCTGATCACGACTTGTCACGAGCACCGTGCACGTGGGGCTGCCGGGCAACAGGGGCGTGACCTGCTGGGTGTCGCGGGCGTTGTCCAAAAGGACCAACATCCGCTTGTCGGCCAGGAGGCTGCGATACAGACCGAACTGGGCGTCGGGGTCAAGGGGGATACGTTCCGGCTCGACCCCCAAGGCGTGGAGAAACCCCCGGACCGCGGCGCTGGGTGACATGGGCTGTGCGTTCGGACTGAACCCACGCAAGTCGACGAACAACTGCCCGTCCGGAAACCGGTCGAGGTGCCAATGCGCCCAGTGCAGCGCCAACCAGGTCTTGCCGATCCCGCCTACCCCGGCGATCGCCGAGATCATCGTCCCGTCTACTCGCGCGGCCTCCAGCATGGCGGTCAACTGGGCCAGCTCATCACGCCGACCGGCGAACACCCTCGGCACCGACGGCAACTGGCGCGGCGTAGGCCACCGCACCAGCCCTGATCCATGCCGATCCGGTGCCGCCGGAGGCTCGGGAGGCCCGGTCTCGACGGGGTCGGGTTGTCGTCTCTCATGCTGGTGTTTGGCGATCCGAAACCACGCCTCACTCCAGACCGCCTGCTCGGCGGGTGTCGCCCCCAGGGCAATGACGATGCGATCAAGGAGCTCGACGGGAGCAAGGATCTTGCCGCTGACATAGGCGTGCACGGTCGAACGCGGCAGATCCACCCTCCCCGCGAGATCGCTCAGGCTGACGCGGACCTTTCGAGTCCCTCGAGCCGCACGACAGCGCAGTAGGTCAAGTTCGCGAGCGAGGTCTCGCAGATCGGTCACCGCACCTGGATCCGGCCCCGCGTCTTGGGCAGGCTGGCCAGCCACCGTTCCGCCTCCTCCCGCGGGTCACGTCTCCGTCCAGGAGTGTCCAGGATGTTCCAAGGTCGTCAGTCGAGTGGTGGTAAGTGGGTGACTATAGCCCAGCAAGCTTCTCGCTCGGCCAATCAGGTGCGGGTCTCCCCTCTGCACAAGACCTGTAAACCGGAACCGGGCAGACCTGGGTCAAGGAGGGATGCGGCGAACCAGAAGCGTCTCGTCATCGGAAAGCAACTGAGTTCGGAGAGGAGCACTTTGTCCAGAAATATTATGCCGAAAATCCCGACTCGCAGAGCCGCCGTACCGGCGCTCGTGCTCGCGCTACTCGCTTCGCTGTTCACGGTCACGGCACCCGCCGCCCAGGCTGAGCCGAACGGCTACTACATGCAGTGCAGCATGAACGGATGGGTCTTCAGCGTTGACGACCCGGGCGAGTGTTACGACGGCGTCGTCTCGGTAAAGAGCCTTCGAGACAATTCGCTCTATTACCGGATCGACGTATACAAAGCCCGCATGAACGTGAAACAGTTCCAGACCTGGAGCCAGGTCTACAAGGGCTGCACATCGCACTGGATCTGCAGTGCGGTCGCCACCGCAGTTCTCGCAAAATTCGTCAAACCGCTGAAACTGTTGTGGGCCTGGCTCAAGAGAACGTCCTAAGTGTCTTTCCGGAAGTCCTGCGCGTAGCGGGGTGTGAGATAGCAGACGCAGGCAGGTGTTGACAGGGCCTCGCCGGAGGTTGGATCGATGTTGCCCACGACGTCCATCCGCCCGGCGAGGTCGTGGTCGGTATGCGGTTGCGCTTGATGAGGTCCAGCGGCATCTATTGGTCGGCAGTGTGACGAGCGAGATCGAACGCCGATACTCTCAGCGGATCACCAGGCAACGGCTCCATCAGCCGGTGTTTCGGCAGCGGGTAATCCACGCGTACGAGAGCGCCTGTGCCATCTCCGGTTAGGTCACACTCCAGGAAATGCTGGCCGAGCCCATGGGGGGACACGAGGGAGGCTTCCGCTATTCGGGTTCCTACTCGCTGGCGATCTCGATCTGGGTGAGGAACAGGCGCCAATAGCCTTTGGCGATGTCGGCGCCCTCGGCGCAGAGGGCTTGGGCCTCACGCCGTAACGGCGGTGGTGGCGATGGTGCTGAGCTCAGCCCGTAACACGGTATCGACCGTTTCAGTGCGATCAGGGACTTCTCGAACTGGTCGGCCGCCTGGGTCACGAGGAAGTAGCTCTCGGCATCCTGCTTGCTCAGCCGACGCACGGTATCGGCCGCCACTTTCGATGCGGTGGTAAGCGCCGAGCCGCAGCGCTTGTCAGTGATCGGCGTCCTGGTGGTGCACCGGTCCAAGTTCACCGGCGGGTACCGCTTCGAGGCCGCCCGGAACGCGTCCGCCGCGTCGCGCGTCGGCGTCGGCGCCGGTGTGGTGGGGGCCGGTGTGGCAGGCGCCGACGAAGGCGGGACAGACGGTGGATGCGATGGTGAAGACTTCTGCGGCTGTTCGCTCCCGCAGGACGTGAGCAGTATCCCGGCAACCAGCATCACGCAATGAACCCGTCTCACGTCTGCTCCTCCGTCGGTGCGGTGATGCTAGTGACTTCGGGCGGGGAGGGGTCCCGAGTGAGACTGGCAACGCCTGGCTCCAGCCCAGGGAATTGAGAGCGTTGGCGCACCGTCGGTGCGCTTGTTCAACGTCGGCGGTCGCTGGAACGGCTCGCCGGCGCCCTTCCGGCTCGGCGCGCTTCTCGCCTTCACCTGCCGCTGCCGCCGATGCGGAGCGCCTCCTGCAAGAAGACACGGTAGACGCTCGGCGTCCCTTCGGTGGTGATGACCTCGACGATGGAGCGGACGTTGCGATCCTCGACGGCTTCGCGGATGAGCGCGTCGGCCAGGTCGCGACGCGAGGTGAACCTGCCGATCATTTGCGGTGGGCCCACGGTGTAGTCGGTGACCGCGGGGCCTTCGAACAATCCCGACGGGCGGATGATGGTCCAGTCGAGGTCCGTGCGGGCCACGATCTGCTCCATGCGGCCGGCGTCCTCATACAACGGTCGCCCCATCCTGAGCAGCGCCGGCACGATCACCTTGCGGTAGATGAGGGTCTCGCCGGGCGGGGGTTTCATCGGCACGCCGGTCGAGGTCACGCAGACCAGGCGCCGGATGCCGTGCGCGGTCATGGCGGCGATGATGTTCTTGGCGGACTCGGAGAACGTGGTGACGGCCTCGGAGCCGTAGGGGACGCCGAGCGTCGATATCACCGCGTCGTGCCCGGCCACCGCACGGTCCACCGCCTCGGGATCCAGGGCGTCGGCCTTCGCCACGTGCAGTGCGGGACCGCTGAGGGGGAACGCCTGCGGATGCCGGGTGACCGCGGTGACGGTGTGGCCCTCGGCGAGCGCCTGGGCGGTGGCCAGCCGCCCTGTCGGGCCGTTGGCTCCGAAGATCACGAGCTTCACGTTCTTCCTCCTGTTGCGCTTCGTGTCGTGACGCCAGGCTTTTTACGCATCACATATTCATTATAAGTAGCGTAAAGCATGAAGGGGATCATGAGCGAGGGGGGACGGCGCCGCTACGATTCGCTGCGCCGTACCACCCAGGCGCTGGAGACCCGGGCCGAGGTCGCGGGTGGTCGGCGCGCGGGCGATGTCGGATCTCCCTGCTCTTCCCTCTCGACCGTGATCGCCTCGTGGGCAACAATCGGCGCAGGCGCCACTAATGCGCCACAGAGCCGCCACAAGCGAGGAGCGGGCTTTGGCCGATGCCACCTACAACGTCTTGGGCCCCGTACAAGTGTGCGGGCCCGATGGCCGGCAGGTTCATCTGACCGGCATGCAGCGTGCCGTGCTCGCCAGCCTCCTTCTCAACGTCAACACGGTCGTTTCCAGGGAACGGCTGGTGGAGGCGGTGTGGGAAGATCCTCCCGCCTCGGCCGTCGCCAACCTGCAGACCTATGTCGCTCAGCTACGCAAGGCGCTGCCGTCGGGCACGCGGCTGCTCACCAAGGAGACGGGGTACCTCTTCGAGGCGCGAACCGGCGAGGTGGATCTCCTGGAATTCGAGCGGGCGGTACGGCTGGCACGGGACAGGGCCGAACAAGGCGATGTCGACTCTGCCGCCTGCCAGTTCGAAAGAGCCCTGTCGATGTGGCAGGGAAGGCTCGCCGAAGGCACCAAGCTCGCCGGTTCCATGCTCGCCCGCGTGACCGAAGTGGAAGAACGGCTCGTAGCGGCGAGACTGGACTGGGCCGAGGCGAAGCTCGCTCTCGGCCGGCCCATGGAAGTGATCGAAGACCTCCGCCCCTTCGTGACCGAGCAGCCGCTGCACGAGCGCGCCTGGGGGTTGCTCATGCTCGCGCATTCACGAGCGGGGCAACGGGACAAGGCGCTTGAGGTCTTCCGCGATGCCCGCTCGGTGCTCGTCGACGAGTTGGGCATCGAACCCAGCGAGGAGCTCCAGCGGCTCCAGGCTGACGTCCTGGCCGGCACCGCACCAGTGCGCAGCCCCGCAGCTTGGCCGTCGACCTGTCAACTCCCGTCGGACGTCAAGCATTTCAGCGGCAGGGAAGCCGAACTGGCCACTTTGGACGGGCTGCTCCCGATCCCGGGCGAAGAGCCGTACCGCACCGCCATGACATGCGTGATCAGCGGCACGGGCGGGGTCGGAAAGACCTCGCTCGCCGTGCACTGGGCCCACGGGGTGCGCGACCGCTTCCCCGACGGCCAGCTCTACGTGGACCTGCGCGGGTTCAGCCCGGCCGGGACGCCCATGCCGGCGACGGAGGCGGTGCGAATCCTGCTGGGGTTCCTCCAGCCGCTCCGCAATCGGATACCCGCCACCTTCGACGAGCAGATCGGGCTCTATCGGACTCTGCTGGCCGGTCGGCGGGTGATCATCCTCCTGGACAACGCCCGGGAGCCGGATCAGGTGCGCCCGCTGTTACCCACAGCACCGGGCAGCCTTGCCGTGGTGACCAGCCGAAACGTGCTCACCGGTCTGATCGCGGCCGAGGGCGCCCACCTGCTGCGGCTGGCGCCGCTCTCCGACGCCGAGGCCGGCCGGCTGCTGAAACGCCGCCTGGGTCAGGACCGGATGGCGGCCGAGCACGAGGCGGCGGAGGCCATCATCAAGACGTGCGCCGGGCTGCCGCTCGCCCTGGGCATCGTCGCCGCACGAGCCACCATCAACGCCGACCTTCCCCTCGCGGCGCTGGCGGAGGAACTGCAGGCGGAGAACACCCGGCTGGACGCCCTGCAGACCGACGAACTCAACACCGACCTGCGAGAGATCTTCGGCTCCTCCTATCACGTGCTCTCCCCTGAGGCAGCCGAGACCTTCGCCCATCTGGGCCTGGCGCCAGGCCCGGACATAAGCCTGATGGCCGCGGCCAACCTCATCGGACACCCGGTCGCGCACACCCGCACGCTGCTGCGCACCCTGGAGACGGCCCACCTGCTGCATCAGCATGTCCAGGGCCGTTACCGGATGCACGATCTCGTCCGCCTGTACGCCATCGAACGCGCAGCCCTTGACCTGGGCGTGGATGAGCGCGCCGCCGCGGTGCGCCGCCTGGTGGACTTCTTCCTGCACACGTCATACGCGGCCGACCGGCTGCTCTCCCCTCAGCGCATGAACGTCATCGAGCTGGATCCGCCGGCTCCCGGTTGCCTTCCGCACGCGCCGGCGGACGCGGCGGCGGCCCAGGCCTGGTTCAGAGCCGAGCACCCCTGCCTGCTCGCGGCCCAGCGGCTGGCCGTCGAGCACGGGCTGCACATGGCCGCCTGGCAACTGGCCTGGACGCTCGACACCTTCCATCTGGCCCACAATCTGCTCCAGAACTGCATCTCGGCATGGCGTACGGCATCGAGTGCCGTGGAACACCTGGACGATTCAGACGTCCATGCCTTGGTCCACCAGTTCTTCGGTCGCGCCTGCGGCCGCGCGGGAGGCCATGCGGAGTCGCTGACCCATTTGGGGGAAGCGCTGACTCTGTATGAGCGATCCGGGAACCTCGCCGGTCAGGCACAGGTTCGCCATACGCTCGCGCTCGCCTGGGGAGGTCGGAACGAGTATGAGCAGACGCTGCTCTATCTGGAAGGCGCGCTGCGACTGTACAAGGACGTAGGGGACGTCCTGGGGGAAGCCAACGTGCTCAATTCCCTGGGCTGGTTCCACGCGATACTTGCCGACTTCGCCACGGCCCAGAGGCATTGCGAGCAGGCGCTTGCGCTGCTCCGCCGTCATGACGACCGGCTCGGCGAGGCGGCGGCTCTCGACAGCCTCGGCTTCATCGCCCACAACACGGGTCAGCACGCTCAAGCTCTTGACCACTACCACCACGCCCTGACGTTGCGCCGCGAGAGCGGAAACGCCAGCACAGAGGCCGGGACGCTCTCCCGCCTCGGCGACGTGTACCGCGCCCTCGGCCGGCACGCCGAAGCCGTCCGGGTCTGGAGCCAGGCTCTCGCCATCTACCGGGACCAGCACCACACCGCGCAGCTGAAGCAGGTACAGGACAGGCTCGACGCCCTGCGGGAAGCGTCATTCCAAACCCTGTGACGGGTGCTTGATCATTGGGAGACCGTTGCGAAACAGACTCATGTTATGACTGTCCGCGAAGGCCGTACCAAAGACGGAGGAGAGCACGTGGAAAACCCGCTCGGAAATTTCGCGAACATCGACGTCGAGGCGTTCCTGCGGGATTCCGAGAAACGGGTGGCCGACTTCGCCAAGGCGCAGGAAGAGGTCGGGGCGGCGGTCGGCCGGGCCACGACCGCCGATGGCCTCATCTCGGTCGAGTGCACGGCGGAGGGTGGCGTGAGCCGGCTGGACATCGATCCGCGGGCGAAGCGGATGAGCGTCCACGACATGTCCGTGGAGATCCTCGCCGCCATCCGCGAAGCCGACGCCGACCTTCAGCGCCAGCTGTCCGCGATCATGACAAGTTCGTTCGGAGGACTGGGCGAGGCCATGGGCGATCCGGACACCGCCCAGGCACTGGCTGAGGCGCAGCAGGCCTACGAGCGGATGATGAGCGACGCGATGGGCGAGCTGGACCGCATGCGTAAGAAGCTCGGCTACTGAGTCTGCGGGCGGTCAGACCTCGGCGGTGCCGGCCCTGGTCCCTCCAGCCTCGTACTGCGGGTTCTTGAGGCCGTCCGTGAGGCTGTGCTTGGCATACCAGAGGGCCCCAAGCTTCGGGAGCAGGAACAGCGCGTTCCAGAACAGGAACTTCTTCAGCTGTAGGACTTTCTGCTCCGCAAGTATCATCTGGCTCGCTACCCGCATCTTTTCGTACAGCCTTCCTCCCGGCCCGAAGAGCAGGGCCTTGATCACACTGACCATCCCCCGGGCCGCGAAGAGCAGGTGCCAGTAGATGTACGCCGTCCAGACATTGGCCGCCACCCTGAGCCACCACGAGAGGCTGTGGGCTGAGTCGGACGCGGCGTTCGACGCCATGGCGTAGCTGGTGACCTTCTGCGCGTAAAGCTCCCGCTCTGGTGCCTGCCAGCTGGCCAAGGACACGCTGTCGTGCTGTTGCTTGGTCGTCGTGCCCGCGGCCTGGACGCCGTTTGCGAAGGCGCTCCAGCCGTCCGCGGCCCTGTGCATCACCTGTGGGTCGGCCGGTACCGTCAGCCCGTACCCGACGACCGACCATATGCCCACCCCAGGAAAGACCGCGGTGATGACCCCGTACATGGCAAGGGTGGCGTACTGGATTTCTTTGAAGTCGCCGCCCTCATCCCCCGGCTTGAACGGGTCCGGAGTGTGGATGGAGCCGGGAATCTTAAAGCCGCCGGACATTTTCCTCGTTCCTCGTCTCCACAGTCTGCATGTTGTCGGCGACCGTGTGCAGCCGGCCCCGATGATCATGCAGAGCCAGGATCGTGTTGGCGACCGTGTTCTCCGCGTAGCCGACGATCTTGTCGTGCTCCATGGCCAAGAACCATCCGAGCACCCCCATGGCCCACGGTCCCATGCGCATGTTCTGAGGGAACTCGCTGGCCTGGCTCAGGTGCGACACGGGGGAGGTGCCCTCGACATCGTCAGTGAGAGCGTCGCCGAGTGCTCTGATCGCCGGTAAATGGTGGATACGTGCTGCTTCGTCTTGGCTCAAAAACTGCTCCAAGTACGTGATCCATTACTTGACTGGACATACTAGCTGTGCCTGAGCGTGGCGGTGCGGATGCCGCGGCGCAGGAGAGCGGGAAGACACAGGATCGTGCCGAGTGCGCCGATCCACACCGTCGCCTCCAGCCCCAGGAGCGCGGTGGCGGCGGCGGCCAGCAGGGATCCGAGCGCGACCGCGCCCCACAGCAGGAACCGCTGCACGGCGGACACCCGGCCGAGCAGCTCGGGCGGGGTCTGCGTCTGACGCAGGGTCAGCGAGGTGGGGCTGAACGCGCCCTCGCCCACGCAGTGCACGATGCTGCCGATGACCAGGCCGGCGGCTCCCAGAGCGCCGTGCGCTCCCAGCACGGGCATCGCCACGATGCCCAGCACCGACACGGTGGCGGCCAGCATGAGCGCGCGCGAACTGCCCAGACGCCTGATGAGGACGGCCGAGGCGAGGTTGCCGATCGGGTAGCCGGCCGCGGCGGCGCCCACCACGACCCCGATCCACTGCGGGGACAGTCCCAGGACGTTGCGGCAGTACAGGACCAGGCTGGTCTCGACCATGGAGAGGAACAGCACATAGACGGTGCCGCAGGTAAGGACCGGCTCCAGGACCGGGTGCCGGAGCACGAATCTGAGCCCGGCCGCGACGTCCCGCCGTACCCAGCCCCGCTCCCGCACGGTGACGGCGGGCGGCTTTTCCCGGTGCCGGATCAGGACAAGCGTCACGAACGAGGCGGCGAAGCTGAGGGTGTTGGCGACGAGCGCGCCGGCCACGCCGAGCACCCCGATGACCGGTCCCGCGGCCATCGGCCCGACCGCCTTGGCGGTCGACTCAGACAGCGCCAGGCGGGTGTTGCCGGTGTGCAGCTCGCCCGGCTCGGGGAAGAGGCCGGGCAGAAATGAGGTGTACGCGACCTGGAAGAACACCACCGCGCAACCGCTCAGCAGGACCAGCGCGAACAGCAGGGGGAAGCTGAGCACACCGGTGACCGCCGAGATCCAGATGGCGCCGAACGCGATCACCTGCACGCCGTCACAGACCAGCATGACGGTACGGCGAGGCAACCGGTCCACGATGGCGCCCGCCGGCAGGCCGAGCGGCAGGAAGGGCAGGAAGAGGGCGAACGGCAGCAGCGCCGCCTGGGCCGGGGTCGCGTCCAGCACCGTCACCGCGAGCAGGGGCAGCGCCAGCGTCATGAACTGGTCGCCGAACAACGACAACGACTGCCCGGCCCACAGGAGCCCGAAGTCGCGGCGTGCCGTCGGCTCGGCCGCCTTCTGTGAGGAGGCCGTGCCTCCTGCCGGACCGTCCACTCGCTGCTGCGTGGTCTCCCGTTCAACCATGGCGCTCATCTTCGCCAAGTCCGGAGCCGGACCGATGGCGGATATCGGACCTCGCACTGGGCCCGGCGTAGATAATCCGCAACGAAACTAGAATGGGTCCATGACCGCCATGGCGCCATCACGCGCGGAGCCCGACCTGTCCTTCCTGCTCGACCACACCAGCCACGTGCTGCGTACCCAGATGGCGGCGGCGCTCGCCGAGATCGGGCTGACCGCCCGCATGCACTGCGTGCTGGTCCACGCCATCGAGGAGGAGCGCACCCAGATCCAGCTCGCGGAGATCGGCGACATGGACAAGACCACGATGGTGGTCACGGTGGACGCCCTGGAGAAGGCCGGGCTCGCCGAGCGCCGCCCGTCCAGCACCGACCGGCGGGCCAGGATCATCGCGGTCACCGACAAGGGCAGGCAAGTCGCCGAGCAGAGCCAGCGGATCGTGGACGGCGTGCACCGCAAGACCCTCCACGCGCTGCCAGAGGACGAGCGTGAGGTGCTGCTCCGCGCCATGAACCGGCTCGTCGAAGGGCACCTGGCCGCCCCCGTGGAGGCGCCGCGGCCGGCCCGGCGGGCCCGGCAATAGGTCCGCAAAGGATCGTCTATAACAAAACTATCTGCTACGGTTTCTCTTGTTGCGTCTGAACAGGAGAGACCATGTCGCATTCAAAACTCCGCGCCCTCGTGGTGCTGTCCGCCGCCATGCTGATGACGGTCCTCGACGGCAGCATCGTGACCGTGGCCATGCCCGCGATGCAGCGCGATCTGGGCTTCACCCCGGCCGGGCTGAGCTGGACCGTCAACGCGTACCTGATCGCGTTCGGCGGACTGTTGCTGCTGTCCGGCCGGCTGGGCGACCTCATCGGCCGGAAGAAGATGTTCCTGGCCGGCAACGTGGTCTTCACCGCCGCCTCCCTGCTCGCCGGGGCGGCCACCGGCCCCGGTCTGCTGATCGCCGCGCGTTTCCTGCAGGGGGTGGGCAGCGCGATGGCCTCGGCGGTGGTGCTGGGCATCCTGGTGACGCTGTTCACCGAGCCCGGTGAGCGGGCCAGGGCCATCGGCGTCTTCAGCTTCACCGGCGCGGCCGGGGCCTCGATCGGCCAGGTCCTGGGCGGGGTGCTCACCGATGCGCTCAGCTGGCACTGGATCTTCTTCATCAACGTGCCGATCGGCCTGGCCACCGTCGCGCTGGCGATCAAGGCGCTCCCGGCCGATCGGGGCGTGGGGCTGGCCGCGGGTGCCGACGTCCTGGGCGCCGTTCTGGTGACCGCGGGGCTGATGCTCGGGATCTACACGGTCGTCAAGGTCGAGGAGTACGGCTGGCTGGCCGCCCACACGCTGGGCCTCGGCGCCGTGTCGCTCGTCCTGCTTGCCGCGTTCCTCGTCCGCCAGGCGACCGCGCGTACGCCGCTCATGCCGCTGCGCGTCTTCCGCTCGCGCAACGTCTCGGGCGCCAACCTGGTGCAGATGCTGGCGCTGTCGGGCATGTTCGCCTTCCAGGTCATCGTCGCCCTCTACATGCAGAAGGTCCTCGGCTACGGCGCCCTCGCCACAGGGCTGGCGATGCTTCCCGCGGCGGTGGCCATCGGCGGGGTGTCGCTGTTCGTCTCCGCCCGGCTCAGCGACCGCTTCGGCGCACGCGCCGTGCTGGTGGCCGGTCTGGTGCTGCTGACGGGTGCGATGGGCTGGCTCACCCGGGTGCCGGTGCAGGCCTCGTACGTGGTGGACCTGCTCCCCGTGATGTTGCTCATCGCGGGCGGCGGGCTGGTGCTTCCCTCGCTGACCACGCTGGGCATGTCCGGCGCCAGGGCCGACGACGCGGGGCTGGCGTCCGGGCTGTTCAACACCACTCAGCAGATCGGCGCGGCGCTCGGCGTCGCGGTACTGTCCACGCTCGCCGCCTCGCGCACCGGCGTCCTGCTCGCCTCCGGAGCCTCCGAGGCGGCGGCGCTGACGGGCGGGTACCGGCTGGCCTTCATGGTCTCCGCCGGGCTCCTTGTGGCCGCCCTTGTCGTCAGCCTCGCCGTACTGCGCCGCCCCGCTCCGGCTCCGGCTCCGGAGGCCGAGCAGGCCGCGCTCGTCACCCCTTGAACCTGAACGACTTGACAGGAGAGAACATGAACGAGAAGCAGTCAGGGCCCGCCCCCCGCTCGCTGACCGAGCAGGAGCTGGTGAAACTCCTCGGCGAGCAGCAGTTCGGCGTGCTGGCGACGGTGAAGCGCAGCGGGCACCCCGCCATGTCCACCGTCCTCTTCCGGTGGGATCCTGCCGAACGGATCATCCGGATCTCCACGACGGCCGACCGGCTCAAGGCCCGGCAGGTGCGCAACGACCCGCACGTCGCCCTTCATGTGAGCGGTCCGAACGTCTGGTCCTTCGCCGTGGCGGAGGGGGAGGCCGAGGTGTCGGACAGCTCCGAGGAGCTGCTGGCCTTCGCCGGCGATCAGGCCGATCCCGCCGCCTACCTGGAGCAGCAGGCGCGCGAAGGCCGCGTCGTGATCAGGATCAAGGTCTCCCGCCTGTACGGCACGGCCCTGGACATCTCCTGACCGCACGTCAGGCGGCGGCCGGAAAACCGATGGGAAACTGTCGGTCGCCGGTGATAGAAAGCAGGCTCGAATACCTGCAAGCTCGCGCCCGGGGGAGGGCCTGCCCGTGACCACCAGCAGTTCGGAGTTCTCCGTCTCCGGGCCGCGCTACAACCGGCGCGGCCCGGTTCGCTGGCTCTGGTCCCATGTGCGCCGCCATCCACTCCACCTCGCCGGGTTCCTCGGCGGGTCGCTGGTCATGGTGGTGCTCAACGCCATGGTGCCGCAGTTCACCGGTGACGCCTTCGACGCCGTGCTGGGCGAGCGGGGGGAGCCGCTGGACGCGCTCGGGCTGATCGCGCTGGCGTTGCTCGCGATCGTGCTGGCCCGCGGGTTGTTCGACCTCGTGGCCCGGCTGTCGAGCGAGGTGCTGGCCAAGCGGCTGGAGCGGGACGCGCGCGACGAGCTCTACGTGAGCCTGCTCGGCAAGAGCCAGACCTTCCACAACCGGCAGCGGGTCGGCGATCTGATGGCCAGGGCCGCCAACGACATCCGGCAGCTCTCCATCATGATCACGCCAGGGGCCGACCTGATCGTGGACTCGGGGCTCACCGGGCTGGTGCCCATCTTCTTCATCGGGGCGATCGACCTGCGGCTGCTGCTGGCGCCCGGGGTGTTCGCGGTCGTGTTCGCGATCGCGCTCTGGCGCTACATGAAGCAGCTCAACCCGGTGGCGACGCGCATGCGGGAGCAGTTCGGCGACCTCAACGCGGGGCTCAACCAGGCCGTGCGGGGCATCGAGGTGATCAAGGTGACCGCGCAGGAAGGGCAGGAACGGCGGCGGTTCCGGGCCAACGCGCGCCGCTATCGCGACTCGTTCGTCGAGAACGGGCTGGTGCAGGCCCGCTACCTGCCCACCCTGCTGTTCTCCTTCGCCATGGCGGGGGCGTTGTGGCACGCCCTCTATCTCCAGAGCACCGGGGCGATCACCGTCGGGGAGCTGGTGGCGTTCATGGGGCTCATGGGCATGCTCGGGTTCCCGACGCAGATGTCGATCTTCACGTTCTCGCTGATGCAGATCGGCATCGTCTCCGCGCGCAGGATCCTCGGCATCATGACCTCGGAGAGCGAGATCGAGCAGCGGGCCGACGGGCACGCCGCGCCGATCAGCGGGGAGATCGTCTTCGACAACGTGACGTTCGGCTACGAGGACGACGAGGATCCGGTGCTGCGCGGGGTGACATTCACCGTGCAGCCGGGGGAGACGGTGGCGATCGTCGGTGAGACCGGGTCGGGCAAGAGCACGGTGACCAAGCTGGTGCCGCGCATCTACGACGTCACGTCCGGGCGGATCCTCATCGACGGCGTGGACGTGCGCGAGTGGGACCTCGACTCGCTGCGGTCGCAGATCTCCACCATCGAGCAGGACATCGTGCTGTTCTCCCGGTCCGTGGCCGAGAACATCGGCTTCAGCCTGGGGCAGCGGGCCGAGCACGAGGCCGTGGTGCGGGCGGCCGAGGACGCTCAGGCCGCCGAGTTCATCGGCGAGCTGGACGACGGCTACGACACCGTGATCGGCGAGCGCGGGGTCACGCTCTCCGGTGGGCAGCGGCAGCGGCTGGCCATCGCGCGGGCCCTGCTGACCGATCCGGCGATCCTCGTGCTCGACGACTCGACCAGCGCCATCGACTCGGCGACGGAAGACAAGATCCAGCAGGCGATCGGGCGCATCCTCGAGGGCCGTACGACCTTGCTGATCACCCACCGCCTGTCCCAGATCCGGTGGGCGGACAAGGTGCTGCTGCTGCGGCGGGGAGAGGTCGTCGACTTCGGCACGCACGACGAGCTGATCACGCGTAGCCGCCTCTACCGCCGGATCTTCGCGCACTACGACGAGGTGGAGATGGACGGAGCGGGCGCCGAGGACGGCGTCCTGGCCGGGGAGCAGGGAGGGGTGCGCTGATGGGCTTCATCATGGACGGCCTCGACGCCGAGGACTACGACCGCACTTACAGCGACCGCGACCTGATGCGCCGGATCGCCTCGTATTTCCGGCCGAAGCTGGGGGCGATGCTGCTGGTCGCCGGCATGATCGTGCTGGTGTCCGCGAGCCAGGCGGCCATCCCCACGCTGGGCAGCCTGGCCGTCGACGCGCTCGCCGACGGGACGATCGGCCAGGTGGGCTGGCTGCTCACGGTGGGGATCCTGGCCGCTGGGGCGCTCTCCTGGGTCTTCAACTACGTCCGGCAGAAGTACAGCGCGCGGGTCACCGGGGACGTGGTGCTGCGGCTGCGTGAGGACGCGTTCGACGCGGTGCTGGAGCGCGACCTGTCGTTCTACGACGAGACGCCCTCCGGCAAGATCGTCAGCCGGGTGACGTCCGACACCGACGACTTCGCCACCGTGTCCACGCTGACCATGGACCTGATCAGCCAGACCCTGATGGTGGGTTTCGTCACGGTCCTGCTGTTCGTGCGCAGTGTCGAGCTGGCCCTGCTGACGCTGCTGATCGTGCCGGTCGTGGTGGGCCTCGCGCTGCTCTTCCGGCGCCTGGCCAGGATCAGCACCCGCAGGGCGCAGCGCTCGCTGAGCCGGGTCAACGCCAACCTGCAGGAGACCATGGGCGGCATCGCCGTCTCGAAGAACTTCCGCCAGGAGCAGCAGGTCTACGACGAGTTCCGGCCCATCAACCGGCAGAGCTACGAGGTGACGCTCCGGCAGGGATTCGTCTTCTCCACCATCTTCCCCGTGCTGTTCCTCGTGGCCGGGCTCGCGACGGTGGGCCTCGTCCAGCTGGGCGGCTCGGCGGTGCTCGGCGGCAGCCTGTCCGCGGGCGACTGGTACCTGTTCCTGCAAGGAGTCTCGCTCTTCTGGTTCCCGCTGACGTCCATCGCCGCGTTCTGGTCGCAGTTCCAGCAGGGCCTGTCCGCGTCCGAGCGGGTCTTCGCGCTGATCGACGCCCCGCCGCGCGTGGTGCAGACCGCGGCGGAGCCTCCGGGGCGGCTGGCGGGCCGCATCGAGTTCCAGGGCGTCACCTTCGGGTACGACCCCGACCACCCGGTGCTGCGCGACTTCGACCTGCTCATCGAGGCCGGGGAGACCGTGGCGCTCGTCGGCCACACCGGCGCGGGGAAGTCGACACTCAGCAAGCTGATCACCCGGTTCTACGAGTTCCAGGAAGGGCGGCTGCTGATCGACGGGCGTGACATCCGCACCCTGGAGCTGGGCGCCTACCGCAGCCAGATCGGCGCGGTGCCACAGGCTCCGTTCCTGTTCAGCGGCACGGTCGCCGACAACATCCGCTACCCGAGACCGGACGCGGACGACGAGGAGGTGCGCGTGGCCGCGGCGGCGGTCGGGGGCGGCGACTGGATCGACGCGCTGCCGAACGGCCTGCAGACGGATGTGGGTGAGCACGGGCGTGCCCTGTCCATGGGGCAGCGGCAGCTCGTCGCGCTGGCGCGGCTGCTGATCCAGGATCCGGCGATCGTGGTGCTGGACGAGGCCACAGCCAGCGTCGACCCGCTGACCGAGGCCCAGATCCAGGAGGGGCTGGACCTGGTGCTCGCCGGACGGACGTCCATTGTCATCGCGCACCGGCTGTCCACGATCGAGCACGTCGACCGCATCATCGTGCTGGATCACGGGCGGATCGTCGAGGAGGGCGACCACGCGACCCTGCTGGCCAGCGGCGGTCGCTACTGCGAGGTCTACAACACCTACTTCCGGCACCAGTCGCCCCACTACCGGGCCGGCACCGGCTTCGTCGCTGTCGCGGGCCCCGGAGCCGGCTGACCGCCGGTTCGGGCTCGGGACGTGGGGGTCGGCTGATCCTCGGTTGGGGCTCGGGACGCCGGGTCGGTTGGTCTTCGGTTGGGGCTCGGGAGAATGATCAGCGCATCTCGATGATCGGTGTGCCGTGCCTGGGGCATGCGGCGGTCGTGAGCGTGTCCCCGCCGTCCGGGACCACGTCGAGCAGCACGGGCCGCGTGCGACGCAGCGCCGTGACCGCCAGCATCCCGCCGGCCGGACGGGCATGGAAGCGGCGCCACAGCAGGTGGGTTTTTCCGCAGCCGTGAACAGTGGCGGCGAAGTAGCCGAGGTGCGGATCGTACGCGACCCCCTGCTCCTGTACGGCCCGCGCGGCGGTCATGCGCTCCACGGTGATCACGCGAATGCCGCCGAACTCCGGCAGGACCGCATCGAGCGCCGACCGCTCGCCCACGAGGATCGCCTGCCCCGCGTCGGCCGCGAGCGCGAGCGCCGCCAGGTTCAGCTTCCGTCGGCGCCCGTCGTCCACGACGTTCGCGTCCGGCGCGAGCACCACCCCGTACCGCGGGCCGTTCCACCCGAGAGCGCGCCGGTCCAGCACGGCGGCGCGCACTTCCAGCACAGGCACTCGCCGCGGGACGGCCACCATGGCGAGCGCCGCCCGCAGGTCCCGCCCGTCGCCGATCCACGGCGACGGCTCGCGAGAGGGGTCGTACGGCCGCGCGAACGGGCACAGCCGGTGGAGCTGGCCGGCCAGCGCGGCGGATCTGGTGGGCTCGGGCTCGTTCAGCGCCTGGCCCGCGGCCACCCACTGATCGCGGTAGAACGGCACGCGCAGGAAAGCGGTCCCGGCCACCCGGCGGTAGGCCCGCTCCCACCGCACCGCCGAGAACTCAGCGAGCATTGTGGCCATGGGAGACGCGTCTCCCGCGGATGTAACGGCCCTTCATGCCACCTCTCTGGTGCTTCATGTCACCTCAGCCGCTATCTTGATCAAGGTTGGTTTGTACCCATGTTGTCATGGTGTGCCATGAAAGCGATCACGTGCACCTGGAACTCCTTGACCCCCGTCACGATCCGGAGCCGCCCGGCTGGGAGCAGCTGCGCCGCGCCGCCGGCCAGTACGTGACCTGGCGTTACGACCTGCTGCGGGCCTACGCGTGGGCGGCGCAGACGCCGGTGCTCCTGGCCGTGCTCAGCGAAGGAGGCATCGCGGTCGGCGCTGTATTGGCGTCCTTGCGCGGCATCCGCCCCCGGCGCGGCTCGTACGCCCGCGGTCGCGACATCGCGGGGGTTGTGGACGTGCAGGTGCCCGGCAGCCGTTCCGAGAAGGGCTGGTGGTTCACCGGAGACCCGGAGCCGGAGCGCCGCCGCGAGCTCCTGCGCGCCTACGTGCGCGGCGTGCGGCAGGCGCTGGGCCCCGGCTGGCGCTGCGTCCTGTGGCGCGAGGTGCCGTCCGGCGAATCCGCGCAGCTGCCCGGTGTGGTCAAGGTCCGGCTGCCGACTGCGCCGCTGGCCCGGCTGGCCACCCCGTGGACCGGCATCGAGGAGTGGTACGCCTGGCTCGGTGGGACCCGCGGGGCCTCGCTGAGAAGCTGGGCGCGGCGTCTCGACGCCGATCCGGGTCTGTCGATCGGCGTCGGCCCGGCTCGCGAACTGGTGACGGGAGCGGAGGCCTCTGTCCTGCGTGCGGAGAACGACCTCAAGTACCGAAACAGGCTCTTCCCGCTGGCGCCGCTGCCGCAACCGTACTTCGACGGACTGGTCGCCAGCGACGAGGTCGTGGCGGTCGCCTACCGCGATGGCAGGCGGCTGATCGGGCTTTCCCTGACAATGGACCATCCAACCTGGCCCATCTGCCTGAGCTGGGGCGCGCTGGCGCCGGAGGACGGGGGACGCAAGCACCTGTACTTCGACTTCTATGTCCGTATGGTCGAATGGGCCATCAAGGCGGGCAAGTCCGGGCTGGTCCTCGGCAAAGGGAAAGCGGAGATCAAGCGCTCCCTCGGCGCGGACCTGGTTTCCTCATCGGCGATCGCCGTACCCTGCTGACCCGTGGACGCCCCTATGAGCTGCGTGCAGTGCGGCCACCCGCACCCCGTGCCGATCACCAGACGCCCGCGCCGGCCTCGCTACTCCTGCCGGTCCTGCGGCGCCGTCTTCAGAGACGCGATCGTAGATCGGGAACGGCCGGCGCCGATCGGCCGGGACCCGCTGTCGGCGTTCATGCCCGAACGTATGGTGCGCTGGGTGCGCGAGCACGATCCCGTCACCGACGCGCCGGACCGGGTGACGCTCGCCCGCTGGTACAAGGACTTCGACGCCCTCGTGGCCGCCGCCAGGAGCTCGCCAGAGGCGCGGGCCACCGTGGAAAGGGTCAGCGAGCTCCCCGTCGATCGGCTGCCCGTCGGTGTCCCCGCGTTCTCCAAGGTCTGCGGTGCGTTACGCGCCACTTGCTACGACGCCGAGCTCGCCGCAGCCAGGCTGGGCGGCGCGGACTTCATCCTCGAACGGGTCGGCCACGTGCGGCACTGGCTCGCCACGGTGGGCCGGTCCACCACCTGGCTGGAAGCGCGGCCCGCCCCGCCCCCGGCCCGTGCGGAGGTCGAGGCCCTCCTCGCGGCGCGGGACTGGTACACCACGGAACAGGTCAGGGCCCTCTTCCGGGCGCTGTTCGGGGTGGACAAGGGGCCATCCGTGGCAGGCGTCCTGGAGCGGTTCGGCGACGAACGCGTCCGCCAGGCGCTGCTCGCCTATCTGGAGAGCGGAGCCCGCCCGCTGCGCGAGGCCGTGGCGGCCGGGCTGGACGCCGGGTGACCAGCCGGCCCTCCGCGGCCGAGTCGCATCGCATCGGTCCACGCCGCCTTCTCATGCTGCTGGGCGGCCGCGCCACCTTCCGCCTCCTGCTGTACGGCTCCGCGGGCGTGCTGGTCGCCGCGTGGAGCCAGCAGGACTTCAATCGGTACGCGGCCGCCATAGGGGCGGCGAGCTGGCTCTGCATGCTGGTCGAGTCGGGGCCGGAGAAGGCGGCACTCACGCTCATCCCGCGGGCCCGGCGTACCCGCGAGCAGATCGCCGGCATGCTGCGCGCGGTCGTCGCGTACGTCCCGCTGCCCTTCATCGCGGCCGCCGCCGTCGCTCTCCTGCTCGCCCCCGGTTCCCAGGCAGCGCTCTTCCTGCTGGCTGCCGCCTACTACGTCGCCGTGGGCTGCGGGATGCTCGGCGTGGCCGTCCACCGGGCCCTCGGCAGGTACTCCAGGGACACGGCGTACTCCTCGCTGCTCGGCTTCGGAATGCTCGGCATGGCGTGGCTGGCGTTCGCCGTGCCGCTGCCGCCCGCTGGATACCTGGTCGGGCTGCTCGCCCTGGTCACGGCCCTGAACATGGTGCTGGTACGCGGTCTGCCACGCGGGGGCGGCGCACCGCACCGCATGCTGCGCGGCGTCCTGGCCCGCACGGCGGTGCTCATGGGCGCGGCCGACGTGATGGCAAATGCCACGATCGGCACACTTTTCGTGGAGCTGTCACTCACCTCGTACGCGGACCAGAGCGGTGACCTCTACCTCATGACCCTGGGGTGGGGGTTCGCCGTCTCAGTGGTCTACACGCTGCAGCGGATCTACCAGCCTCGCCTGGCGTTACGGATGGGCGTGGACGGACAGTCCGGCGCGGCGGCGAGGGTGCGGGCGCTGGTCCGGCGTGTCGTGCGATTGTCGGTCTGGGGGAGCGGCCTCTGGCTGGTGCTCGCGGGGGCGGCGCTGGCGGGCGGCCTGGCCGGGACCCGCTCGCTGGTCGTGCTGGTCGGCCTGCTGGCGTCGTTGCTGCCGGGGAACGCGCTGGCGAGCTTCGGGATGTTCGTGCTGGAGAACACCGGTGAGGCCGGGATGCGCAACAGCGCGAGGGCGGTGGTTCTCGCCTGGGCGGTGGTGACCGTGCTGGGCGCGCTGGTGATCCCGTTCGCCGGGGCCGCGGGAGCGGTGTACTCGCTTGGAGCGCAGGGACTTGTTGTGGGACTCGTCCTGAGGAAGCACCTGTGACCCATTGCTCGCTCCGATGACGATTGTCCATTTCTGTGACAGGTGTGGTAAATCTCCTCCGTCACACTTGTCACGGAGGTCCCATGCGTACCTTGTCCATCGTCGGCTTGACGACCTTGATGCTGGCGTTGGGCACCCACGCCGCAACCGCCGAGCCGCTGGACGGGGCCGTGGCGGATGGGCCGCTCGCGCACCAGGTCCCGACGACGTTCGCGGCAGGAAGCGACTACTGGACCCCGGAGCGGATGCGCGCCGCACAGCCGCTTGCCGCCCCCGCGGGCACGGCGAGCGCCGATACCAGGAGCGCGACACCGTACGCCGCGCAGGAGCAGGTGGACATCGCACCCACCCCTTCGAAGGACACGATGCGCTGGGTCACTCCGTACGCCACCTCGGCGGCCAAGCAGCGGACGTGGAACTCCGGCGGCCTCATCGCCAAGACGGCGGGCAAGGTGTTCGGCACCGGCGGCAGCGGCAGGGACTTCGTGGCCTCCGGCAACGTCGTGAGCAGCGCGGACGGGGACGTCATCGTCACCGTCGGGCACGCGTTGATCGACGGCGAGGGCCGATGGAGCAAGAACCTGGTCTTCGTCCCGGCGTACAAGAACGGCGCGGCACCGTACGGCAAGTTCGTGGCGCGGACCATGTTCATCTGGTCCGGCTACTACAAGGACGGCGCTCACCAGCCGCCGCTCGACTTCGGCATGCTGGTCGTCAAGCCGGTGAACGGCAAGACGGCCGTGAAGACCGTGGGCGGCCAGGGCATCAGGTTCAACTCCACCGCCGTCGGATTGTCCAACCTCTTGCTCGGCTACCCGAGCAACGGCAACGGCGGACAGACCCTGCAGTATTGCAGCGGCGCCTCGGTGACCCCGGCGTACGACATGAAGTACGCGATGTTGTGTGACATGGGCGGGGGCTCCAGCGGTGGCCCATGGTTCCAGAGCTTCAACAAGGTCACCGGCACCGGCTACCAGATCTCCACCCACGCGCTGCGCAACACCACCACCAGCTACGGCTCCTACTTCGGCCCCGAGGCGCTCAAGACCTTCCGCGCCGCAGAGGCCGCCTGACCTGCGCCCGTGCCTGCGCCACCAGGCACGGGCCCCGAGTGGCGCGCTGGATGTGGTACGAAATACCCCTATTGAGGTTAATGTGACAGTAGGGGGAAATGTGACCATGCTCAGCCGCCGACGGCTCCTCCAGGCGAGCGCGGGTGCCGTGCCGGCGATCGCGCTCGGGGCGCGTCCCGCGCAGGCCGGCGTGGCCGAGCCGCTGACGACCGGTGTCGTGCCGAGCGCGCTGGCCGGGTTCGACAAGGCGATGAAGACGTTCATCACGGAGCGGAACATCTCCTGCGCCCAGCTCGCGGTCGCCAAGAACGGCAAGATCCTGCTCGCCCGCGGCTACGGGATCTACTCCAAGCCGGGCGCCTCCATCGTGCGGGTGCAGCCGACGTCCCTGTTCCGGATCGCGAGCCTCAGCAAGAGCCTCACGGCGGCCGCGATCGTCCGGCTGGTCCAGGACGGCAAGCTGACTCTGGGCGCCAAGGTGGCCCCCCTGCTGGGGTTGTCCACCACGGCCGACCCCAGGCTGGCGAACGTCACCCTGTGGCGGCTGCTCCAGCACCTCGGCGGCTGGGACAGGGCCGTCTCGAAGGACCCGCTGTGGAACGACCACACGATCTCCGCGTCGCTGGACGCGCCGCTGCCGATCGACCACGCCGACATCATCAAGTACGTCACCGCGAGGAAGCTCGACTTCGACCCGGGCACGAAGTTCGTCTACAGCAACTACGGCTACATGCTGGCCGGCCGGATCATCGAGAAGGTCTCGGGCATGAGCTACGAGTCGTACGTGCGGCAGAAGCTCCTGGCCCCCGTCGGGATCACCCGGCCACGGCTCGGCCGCAGCCTCCGCTCGGAGGCCTTCTCCACTGAGGTGACCTACCAGTCGAAGTACACGAACAAGAGCGTCGTGGACTCGTCGGGCGCCGTCGTGCCGTTCCCCTACGGCGGTTTCAACATGCCCAACCAGGACGCCAACGGCGGCTGGCTCGCCTCGGCCGTCGACATGGTCAAGTGGGGCTTCGTCTTCAACGCCGCCGGGCCCGTGCTCAACTCCACGTCGCTCTCCCGGATATTCGCCAAGCCCGAGACCGGCGTGACCGCGGGCGGCTCCTGGTACGGCCTCGGCTGGAACGTGCGCAACAACAACGCCGGAGGGCTCAACACCTGGCACACCGGCAGCATGCCGGGCACGTTCAGCTTCCTCGCGCGGGTGCAGAACGGCGTCAGCTACTGTGCGATCTTCAACCGCAGGGAGGAAGAGGGGACGCCCGACTTCGACTCGATCGACCCCATCCTCGGCCAGGCGATCGGCACCGTGCGGACGTGGCCCACCACGGATCTCACGCCGAAGTACTTCTGACCGGGCCCGCAAAGCCGGAGCGCTCTCCAAAAACAGCCTCGTGACCACCGATGTCGCGTCATGTAGCGTCGCGGGAAAGGCAAGACCTACCGAGGAGCGGTAGATGGTAGAGGAGCAGCGACTCGACGCGACAGGACAGCAGCAGACGAGAAGGCAACTGGTCCGGGCGGTGATCGCCTCCGCCGTGGGGACCTCGATCGAATGGTACGACTTCTTCCTGTACGGCTTCGCCGCCAGCACGATCTTCGCGGAGTTGTTCTTCCCGAAGAGTGACCCCACGACGGGTCTCCTGCTGTCTCTCGGCACCTACTTCGGCGGGTTCGCCGCCCGCCCGATCGGGGCGGCGATCTTCGGGCACTACGGCGATCGGATCGGCCGCAAGGCCACCCTCATCATCACGCTCCTGAGCATGGGCATCGCCACCGCGCTCGTCGGGCTGGTGCCGACGTACGCGCAGATCGGCATCTGGGGCGGCATCCTGCTGACCGTGCTCCGGCTGCTCCAGGGCATCAGCGTCGGCGGCGAGTGGGGCGGGTCCGTGCTGCTGGCCACCGAGTGGGGCAAGTCGCGTGGCGGGCGGCGCGGGTTCCTGGGCAGCTGGCCGCAGTTCGGGGTGCCGGTCGGGCTCGTGCTCGGCTACCTGGCCCTCCAGGTGTTCCAGCCGCTCGACCCCTACTGGGGATGGCGCATCCCGTTCCTGCTCAGCATCGTGATGGCCGGCGTCGGCCTCTACATCAGGCTCGGCATCCTGGAGACGCCGGTCTTCACCAAGGTCCTGCAGGAGAACCGGGTCGAGCGCGTCCCCGTGCGCGAGGTCATCGCCAGGAACTGGCGGGAGATCGTGCTGAGCGCGCTGCTCAGGACCGGCCAGCAGGCGCCGTTCTACATCTTCACCGTCTTCATCCTGACGTACGCCACCAAGACCCTGGGGTTCGACGCGGGTGAGATCTATCCGTACGTCATCGCCGCCGGGGTCGTGTCCCTGTTCACCGTGCCGTTCTGGGGATACATCTCCGACCTCGTGGGGCGGCGCAAACTGTACATTGTCGGCGCCGCGGTCATGGTGGTCTGGTCGTTCATCTACTGGCCGCTGCTCGACACCCGCGTCCCCGCGCTGGTCTTCCTGGCCATCGTGCTGGCGGCGCCCATCCACGACATCCAGTACGGCCCGCAGGCCACGTTCATCGCCGAGAGCTTCACCGGGCGGCTGCGCTACAGCGGGGCCTCGCTGGGATACCAGCTGGCCTCGGTGACGGCGGGCGGGCCCGCGCCGCTGATCGCGGTGTGGTTGTACGCCACGTACCAGAGCTCGTTCGCCATCGCCGTATATATGGCGATATGTGCGCTGATCAGCGTGGTTGCGGCGGCCGCGCTCAAGGACCGGTCGCAGCAGGACTACGCGATCGAGTACGACGACGTCCAGCCCAAGACCAGCTAGAGGCTCATCCATGAGGGGGCACCCCGACCGGGTGCCCCCTCATGCGTGTCAGCCGTAAGCGCGTACCTCAAGCAGCCCGACCGAGCCCTGGCCGCTATGTAGCACGACCCCCCGGTGCCTGATCGGTTACCCCATAACAGGATGAAGTTCGCGGACTCCTTCGTACGTTCGGGGACCCACGGCACCTCACCGGTGCTCGCCCAGCGCGGTGTTAGCGCTAACACTATGCGGCATGTCACATGTTCGAAGCGGCATAGAGTGTTCGGGCTGGCAACAAGGGCTGTCAAGACGTGGTGAAAATTTCAGGCCGCGAAGGCCGCGGCGGCCGCGTGGGCCTGGGCGAGTTCCTCCTCCTCGGCCGTCCATCCGGCGAACTCACGGGTCAGCGTGGTCGCCGCGGTGGTGCGCGTGTCGGTGCTGATGGTGACGGGCAGCCCGGTGGCCAGCAGCCGGGTGGCGGGGTGTTCGGCCAGGCTGCGGACTGCGCCGGTCAGCACGTTGCTGGTAGGGCACATCTCCAGGGTGATCCGGTCACGCCACAGCCGCCCGAGCAGCGCGCTGTCGGTCGTGCACCGTACGCCGTGACCGATCCGGCGGGCGCCGAGGATGTCGATCGCCTCCCACATGCTCTCCGGGCCCGCCGCCTCGCCGGCGTGCACCGTACACGGGAGCCCTGCCGCGTGGGCGAGGTCGAAGGCGGCCCGGTGCGGCGCGGCGGCGTGCAGCCACTCGTCGCCGGCCAGGTCGAGCCCGGCCACCTGGTCGCGGTGGCGCAGCGCCGTCTCGGCGACGGAGAGGCTCTCCTGCGGCGTCTGGTGCCGCAGGCAGCACAGCAGCAGCCCGGTACGCACTCCGGTGGCCGCCCGCCCGGCCGCCAGCCCCTCGGCGACGGCCTCGACCGCCTCGTCCTGCGACATGCCGTGCCGGCCGTGCAGCTGTGGCGCGAAGCGCACCTCGCCGTAGACCACGCCGTCGGCCTGCCAGTCCTCGACCAGCTCGCGGGCGGCCCTGCTCAACGCGTCGGGGGTCTGCAGCACCTGGAGGGGCACGTCGATGTAGGTGAGGAACCTGCCCAGGTTGCCGCAGCCGGCGGGCGCCGTGACCAGCCGCTCGACGGGGCCGTCCAGGGTGATGCCCTGGCGGCGGGCCAGGTCGGCGACGGTGCCGGGGCGTACCGATCCGTCGAGGTGGCAGTGCAGCTCGTATCGCGGGATCATCGATGTCCTTTCTGGGCGCAGGTGTCGAAGAGCAACTGCTTGAAGCCCTGCTCGTTGACCCGCCGGACCAGCGTCACGTTCGGGGCGGGAGCGGAGCGGCGGCGGTCGATGATCAGCTGGCCACGGGTGTCCGCCCCGAGGGAGACGCCCACGTACGCCTGCTCCTGCTCGACGACCAGCTCGGGCCGGAGCGCCACGGCCATCGCGACGGGGTCGGGGAGGTCGTATCCGGCCAGGCCGGTGACGACTCGGGCCCACTCGGCGAGCGTGCGGTTGACGCGATGGGCGAAGGTCGCCATGGGGGTGCCGAGCTGCTCCAGCCAGAGCTGGTCGGCGGGTGTCATGACGGCGTCCTTACGGGAGACGTCCCAGCCGATCCAGGTCACCTGCTCCGGCGTGGCCGACTCCAGCACCACCCGGGCGGCCTCGGGGTCGGCCCACACGTTGAACTCGGCGGTGGCCGAGATGTTGCCGCGCATGTCGGCGGCGCCGGCCATGCAGTACACGTGCCGGTACCGGCCGAGCAGCTTGCGGTCGCGGAGCAGGGCGACGGCGACGTTGGTGAGCGGGCCGAGGGTGACCAGCGTCAGCTCGCCCGGGTGCCGGCGCGGGTGGTCCAGGAGGACGTCGACCGCGTGCTCAGGCTGGGCGTCGCGAACGGGCGCCGGCAGGCTGATGTCGCCCATCCCGTCATGGCCGTGCACATGCTGGGCGGTGGACAACATGCGGGTCATCGGGCGTTCGCAGCCGAGATGGATGGGAATGTCGGCGCGCCCGGCCATCTGCAGGGAGATGAGCGCGTTACGGGTCCCCGTCGCCAGGGGCACGTTGCCCGCCACCGTGGTCACGGCGCGGACGTCGCCCAGACCGCTGGCGGCGGCCAGCAGCAGCGCCACGGCGTCGTCGGAACCGGTGTCGGTGTCCACGATCAAAGGCAGCACGGCACCCTCTATCTAATCGTTTAGAACGTCGAGAGCGCTATCTAATCGATTAGATGCGAGAATGTAAACCGCTATGACGAAACGCGCGAGCACTCTGGCTGACGTGGCCCGCAGAGCGGGGACCTCGACGGCGGTGGTCAGCTATGTGATGAACAACGGCCCCCGTCCCGTGGCCGCCGCCACTCGCGAACGCGTGCTGGCCGCGGCGGCCGAGCTCGGCTACCGCCCCAACCGCATCGCCCGCGCGCTGCGCTCCCGCACCACGGGGGTGGTGGGCCTGGTGCTGGCCGACGCGTCCAACCCGTACTTCGGCGCCCTGGCCAGGTTCGTCGAGCAGGCGCTCGAGTGGCGCGAGCGGCTCACGCTGGTGGGCAACGCGGGGTTCTCGGCGGAGCGACAGCGGCATCTCGTCGAACGTTTCCTGGCCGCCCAGGTCGACGGGCTGGTGATCGTCTCACCGGACACCGCCGGCGACGCGGCGGCGCCGGCCGAGGCGGCAGGCGTGCCCGCCGTGTACGTCCACAACGGCCCCGCGGGCGGGCGCGCCCCAGTGGTGGCGGCCGACAACGAGGGGGCCGTGCGGGCGGCGGTCGCGCACCTGCGTGAGCACGGGCACCGGAGCATCGCCTTCCTGGCGGGCCCGCACGACGACGGGCCCGTGGGGGTGCGGCGGGAGGCCTGGGACGCGGCCGTCGCCGGGGACCCCGCCCCCGTGCTCCTGCGCTGCTCCTACTCGCGTGCCGCGGCGGACGCCCTGACCCGCCGTCTCGTCTCGGAGGGCGCCATGCCGCGCGCCTTGATCGCGGCCACCGACGAGCAGGCCATCGGCGTCCTGTCCGGTGCCTGGGCCTGCGGCCTTCCCGTCCCCGACCGGCTCGCCCTGATCAGTCTCGACGGGACCCCGGAGAGCGCCTACACCGCCCCCGCGCTGACGGTCACCGAGCAGCCGCTCCTGGCCATGGCCGAACGCGCCGTGGACCTGCTGCTCTCCCCAGGCACGCCCGCCGAGCCACCGGCCAGGGTCGAGGCCGGGGTGGCGGCCCTTGTCCCGAGGCGCAGCTGCGGCTGCGGGGGTTGACTCGAGAGCCACAGGAGGGCGTGGCCTGGAGCGCGTAGCGCGACCCAGAACCTGAAAGTGGTTAGGCGGGTCGGCGCTGCTGTTCGATGTACTGCTTGATGATGTCGAGGGGTGCGCCGCCGCAGGAGGCGGCGAAGTATGAGGGCGACCAGAAGTGGCCGCGCATGGTGGCGGGGTTGACGCGGCCGGGGAATTCGCGGCGCAGGTAGTACGAGGACACGCCTTTGAGGCTGTTGACCAGTTTGGAGACGGCCATCTTGGGCGGGTAGTGCACCAGCAGGTGGACGTGGTCGTGTTCGCCGTTGAACTCGCGGAGCTCGGCCTCGAAGCTGTCGCACACCTCGACCATGATTTCCTCGCAGCGACGCAGCATCGCGTCGTCGAAGACGTTCCTGCGGTATTTAGTGACGAAGACCAGATGGACGTGCATCGCTGAAACTACGTGTCTGCCACGTCGGTATTCCGCTTCCTGACTCATAGATCGGACGATAATGTGTTCGAGTCGCTGTGAGCGGAGGGACCGCTGGGGGAGGTGTTTCGCACGTGTTGGCGGGGCGCAGGTACCGGCTGGAGTTCGACTTCGGCCAGGTTCTGATCGCCGAGAAGGTGGCAGGGATCTGCCGCAGCGTGTGGAACACAGCACTGGAACAGCGCCGGGAGTACCGGCGGCGCGGCGCGTTCATCGGCTACGCGCAACAGTGCGCCCAGCTGGCCGAGGCCAAGCAGGACGGCTCAGGAGGCGCCTCACCGACGGCGAGTGGGAGGACGTGAAGGCCGGCCTCCCAAGGACCTGGCCGCGGCCCTGCCCTGGTCTCTAGGGGGCGATCCACTCCGCGATGTCCGCGACGACGGCCGGGTCGACGTGCTGGGCAGGCTCGTACTCCGCCGGGCCGGAGGGACCCGCGCCGGGGAAGAACAGGTGGTTGTCGGCTTCGTAGACGCGGAACGTGACGTCGGACCGGTGCGCGAGCCCCGCCTTCCACCGCGCGAGATCGTCCTCGACGGTCACCTGGTAGTCGCGGGCGCCCTGGAGTATCAGCATCGGCCTGTCCAGCGCGGCCGCGGTCGCGACGGGGTCGTAGCCACGCATGTCCAGCCAGTACGAGCCGGAGAAGCCGAACGGCAACTCCGTCGAGGGCGTGACGGGTGACAGGTCGGGACCGGCGACCACGGCGGCCTGACGTTCGATGGTCTCGAGGGCCGCCTTGGCAGCGGGGTCCAGCGCGGCGAGGTAGCGGACCACGCGGACGGCGGCCTGGTGCATCGGCTGGGCGTCACCGGCCAGGATCACCAGACCGGCCACGGACGGCTCGGCGGCCGCGACCCGCGGGGCCGCCTTGCCGCCCATGCTGTGGCCGAGGACGAAGACCCGCGCCGCGTCCACGTCCGGCCGGCGCTGGAGCAGGTGGACGGCGGCCACCGTGTGCGGGACGTACTCGTCGGCCATCGTGAAGTCGTCCGCCATGGCATGGACGTGGGTCACCTTGTCGTACCGCAGCACTGCCACACCTCGGCTGGCCAGCCCCCAGGCCAGGTCCTTGAGCGGCTTGTTCGCCCCGCTGGTGGCGTCCCGGTCGAACGGTCCGCCGCCGCTGAGCAGCACCACGCCGGGCCGCGGGCCGCCGCCGCGCGGCAGGCCCAACGTCCCCGGCACGGCCAGCGGGCCGGCGCCGACGGTGACCTCGTACTCGTCGAACGTCTCCGGACGGGCGTAAGACGGCGGCGCCCACTCCGCGATGTCCGCGGGCGCGAACCGCAGCCCGTTCAGCAGGCCGGTGTCGTCAACCGACATGACGACCGTGAAACCCCCGTGCTCGCACGTCACCGGGACACTCACCCGGACCAGCCCCGCCTGGATCGGCTCGCTCACCGGCTCGCCGACAGCGGAGACAGGCCCTTTCACGCTGGTCTCGGCGGCCCAGGCGGCCCGCAGCGCCTCAGCGGACACCTGTGCCCGCAGCGGCGCCGCGAACAGGCCCTCGATTTCCGTGAAGCGCCCGTCGCGCGCCATCTCGACCACCGTCGTGGCGGCCACCGCCGGATCCGTCGCCATCCCACATACCTTTCTCGATTTTTGAGAAAGGTAGCACATCATGAGATCGTTGGAACATGGACCCGTTGGAGCTTCTGGGGCATCCCGTACGGTTGCGCATCGTGCACGCGATGCGCGGCGGCCGGATGCTGACCACCTCCGAGCTGTGCGCTCGCCTCCCTGACGTCTCGAAGGCCACCGTCTACCGGCACATCGAGCTGCTGGCCGGCGGGGGGATCCTGGAGGTGGCCGAGGAGCGGCGGGTGCGTGGCGCGGTGGAGCGCCTCTACCGGCTGCACCAGGACCGGGCCACGATCGACGCCGGCAGCGCCGAGTCGATGACGACCGAGGATCACCGGCGCGGGTTCGCCGTGGCGATGGCCGCCCTGCTCGCCGAGTTCAACGCCTATCTGGACAAGGAGCAGGCGGACCCGGCGGCGGACCTCGTCGGATACCGCCAGCACGCCGTCTGGCTCAGCCGGGACGAGCTCCTTGAGCTGATCGCTCAGATGCGCCGCGCGATCCTGCCCGTCCTGGACAATCCTCCCGCGCCAGGGCGCACGCAATACCTGATCAGCCCGATCCAGTTCCCGATCGAGCAGCCGTCTGCCGATCCCGGTTGAGCCCCTGACCTGGTCCGGTGACGACGCCCGATGGACGATCTGCCCGACTTCGGGCACCTCGGGGTGGAGCTGACCCGGGAGTTCCGCGGGCTGCGCCTGTGGCTGCCCCTGCACCTGCACGGCGTACGGGCCTTCGAACGGGAGCTGGACGAGAAACTCGACCTCGCTGCGTACCTCCACCGCCACCTCGCCGACGACCCGCGCTTCGAGGTGCCGTGGCAGCCGGACCTGACGGTGGTGCTCTTCCGGCTCCGCGGCACGGACGAGGACAACCGGCGGTTCCTGGCCGAGATCAACTCCAGCCGGCGCGTGTACCTGAGCAGCACCACCCTCGACGGCAGGTTCTTCCTGCGCCTGTGCGTGCTCAGCTTCCGCACCCACGCGGACCGCGTCGAGGAGGCCCTCGGAATCATCCGCTCAGCGGGCTGACCGGGACCCCGGTCAGGGGTGAGAGAGGTCGGGAACCACGCGGGTCAGTGCTTGATGGGCATGTCCCTGCGGGCCTGGGCCAGGTCCTTGGCCCAGATCCACAACCGGTGCGGCGGCGGGACCTCGTGGTATCCGTACAGGCCGACCTCGGTCAGGGTACGCAGGTCCACGCACACGCGCTGGTAGGCATCCTTGATCGCGTCCGCGGGGTCCTCCAGGCGCTGGGCGCCGAGCTTGACGCAGGCGCGGTACTCGTAACCCAGCAGCAGGTCCGGGCCGAAGTGCCCCCAGGCGCCGCGCTGCTCGCGCCATGCCACCTCTGCCTCGTTGAGCAGCAGGTTGAGGTCGAAGACGGGCGGGATGGACGGGTAGATCACGAAGGTGGCGGCCCAGCCGAGCGCCACCATGTCGAGGTTGAACGTACGCCGCTGGGGATCGCCGCGCGGCGGCAGTGGATCGGATGCGGCGCCTGAGAACCACGGCGCCGTGTAGGCCAGCAGGCGCCCGTTGCCCTCGACCAACTCGCCGGTGGCGACGACCGCCATCTTGCGCTGAGTTCCGTCCCGGCGGGTCAGCCGGGTCTTGACCATGGCCTTGTGCGCCTCGGCCGCCAGCTGGCCGGCGGTCTGGTGGTGCAGGGCGGCGTCGGGGGTGATGCGCGAGATGAGGTAGTCGCGCAGGTGCTGGGGGAGATCGTCGTACGTGCCGTCCTGCAGGCGGGCCTTGGTGCGTTCGAGCGCGGCTTGGGCGGTCGGCGGGTTGCCGCCGTAGTGGCTTTCCGGGGTGTCGATCGACACCATGCGGATCGACATCTCGATCTTCGGGGTGTCTCCGTCGGTCACCTCGACGAATTTGTAGTCGTTGGCGGGGCGGCTGGGTCCCACGAAGCGGAGATCGATCATGCTGGCGCTCCCATGACGGAGTAGACCTGGAGCACCAACATCGCAGCCGGGCAAGCTTCCGCGCCGACGGACACGCTTGTCCACACTGCCGGAGATCGTAAATTTCCGATTCGGCATCCCAACCGGTGCCCGACATGAAAGTTTCACCGAGAGAAAGCGGCGCTGTTAGCCGTTGGCCAGCGGCGATGCCTTTTGGGTTGGTGCGGCGCCCCTCTGTGGCATTGACGTGGGGAAAGCGCTTTCCTACCGTTACGGTCGTTCGCTCATGTGTGTGGCGTTCACAAGTGTGAACGGGAAACGACCTGCGAGCACGGGAGGAGTACAGAGATGCAACGCACCTCCAAACTGATCAGCGGCCTTACCGCCGCGATCACCGGGGTGGCCGGGCTGGCCATGACCGCGCAGCCGGCGTCGGCGGCCGACACCGCCCCGATCGGGTGGGCTACCCAAGGCGGCGGCACGACGGGCGGCGGCAGCGCAGGCACGACGACGGTGAACTCGTCCTCTGCCCTGTCCAGCGCGCTGTCATCCGGTTCCGCCGCGGTGATCAGGGTGTCGGGGACGATCTCCTGCTCCGGCATGCTCCGCGTGGCCTCGAACAAGACCGTCATCGGCAACTCCGGCGCGGTGATCTCCGGCTGCGGCTTCAACGTCTCCAACGCGTCCAACGTCATCATCCGCAACCTCACCTTCCGCAACTGGAACGACGACGGCATCAACGTCCAGTACTCCACGCGGGTGTGGATCGACCACAACTCCTTCAGCAACGGCTACGACGGGGCGCTGGACATCAAGCGCGCCAGTGACTACGTCACCGTCTCCTGGAACAGGTTCTCGAGCCACGACAAGACCATGCTGCTCGGGCACAGCGACAGCAACGGCGGCGAGGACCGCGGCCGGCTGAGGGTGACCTACCACCACAACTGGTTCGACGGCACCAACCAGCGCCACCCACGGGTACGCTTCGGCAACCCGGTGCACGTGTACAACAACTACTACGGCAACATCGGCGACTACGGTGTGGCGTCCACGTGCGAGGCGGGCGTCCTCGTCGAGGGCAACTACTTCGAGAACACAGAGGACCCGTTCCACCGGGGCGAGGGCAGCTCTCCCGCGGGCAACCTCGTCGCCCGCAACAACCACTTCGTGAACTCCGGCAGCGGCAGCACCGGCGGCAGTGTCGGCTCGATCCCGTACTCCTACAGCCTGGACACCCCGTCCAACGTCAAGTCGATCGTGACCGGCGGCGCGGGCGCGGGCCGCATCAGCATCTGACCTCACTCACCAGCGGCCTCCCCGGGTTTCCCGCCCGGGAGAGGCCGCTCTCATGTCGGCCCGCATGATCACGGCGACAAGGCAGGTCAGTGCGGCGGGATCCCGCCCGGGACCGACTGCCGTTCAGTTCGACAGGCTGGCGAACATGCCGGGCTCGTAGGAGCCCCCCTGGTTGCGTACGATCACGCCGAGCCGGTTGGCCGCGTTGATCATGGCGACAAGGTAGACAAGCGCGGCGATCTGATCGTCGTCGTAGTGCTTGCGCACCTGAGCCCAGGTCTCGTCGGACACCCCTTGGTGGGCGTCGGCGAGCCGGGTGCCCTCCTCGGCGAGGGCCAGCGCGGCCCGCTCGGCCTCGGTGAACACGGTGGTCTCGCGCCAGGCGGCGACCAGGTTGAGCCGGACCGCGCTTTCCCCGGCGGCCGTGGCGTCCTTGGAGTGGTAGTCGACGCAGAAGCCGCAGCCGTTGATCTGGCTGGCACGCAGCATCACCAGGTTCTGGGTGGGCTTGGGCAGCGTCGACTGCTCGATCGCCAGGCTGACGTTGTAGAACCGCTTGCCGAGCTTGGCGCCGAGTTCGTTGCTGTTCAGATTCATGCGGGGTTCCATGACTTCGTCCTCATTCGTGGAGTTGCCTGCCGCGCGGATCGTTCGCGCGGCGTCCGGACGAACATGAAGATGCCGGCGACCAGCTCCCTGTGACAGCGCGGTGATGTGACGTGTGCCACCGACCGTGGGTGTCACAAAGCGCCCGGGTCATTGCTGGCGAACAGTGCGTCGCCCGCTGCGCCACTTGGTGGCATACGGCAACACGAACAAGTACAGACCAGTGAACAGCTGCAAGACGAGCGGGGGCAGTGGCAGGTAGAACACCCAGACGGCAGGCTCCTCCTGCAGCACGCTGACGATGCTGATGATTACGGTCACCGTAAAGGCAACGGACAGCCAGCGGTGGATCCGCCGAACCCACTTGTTCCAGTTCATCGGAGACCTCCTCTGCGGACGAACACCCCCAGGCCCGTCACGTTAGGTACGGCTTCCGGTCGGCGCTTCTCGATTCCTGATCGATCTGGTCATGTGGGCCTCCCGGCGTGAAGATGCCGGCGGCACCTTGAAGATGGCTAGCTCGGGGATGGAGACGTCTTTCCCAGGGGAACGGCGGCGCTTATCGTGGTGCCTTCTCCTCGTACGCCATTGACGGTGAGGCGGCCGCCCAGTCCGGCGAATTCGGCCCGCCGGCTGCGTAGACGGGCCTCCAGCACCTCCGCCGACATCCCGGAGTCGTCATGGCTGACGGTCAAGCGCAGCCCGCTGGGGGCCACGGTGAGGGCGATGGCGACGGTACGGGTCGATGCCTGCCGTTCCACCTCCTGCAGGACATCACGGATGGTGCCATGGACGATCTCGGTGATCACGGTGGGAAGCGGTTGTTTAGGCAGAGCCCATATCTCCACCGTGATCCCGGTCTGCAGCGACCATTCCGCCAAGTAGTCCGCCAGGGCCTGTGAGGCTGTGCGGCTGCCTGATTCGAGTTCCCCGTGTGAGCTGTTGGCCATCTGTTTCTTCCCTTGCTCGTCACCGGTCAAGTGCGCCCTAGGGGGCCGTACGGAGGAGCTGCGCGGAAACGGTCATCGCTGGAGCCATGCCTGCTCGGAGGTGATCTTGCAAGGCCACTGGATCGCCTTCTTACCCTTGCGCTTCTCGCCGCTCCCGATGGCGAGGCACATCTCGGTGGCCCGGTTCTGGAACCGCTGCAGCTTCCTCTCGTTGTAGATCCACTCCTGCGCCAGTCCGCCGTCCGTGCAGGGCCACTGGATCGCGACCTTGCCCTTCTTCTTCACACCGCGCCCGATGGCCAGGCACAGCCCGGTCTTGGCGTTCATGAGCCGGTGGTCGGGCTGGAGGATCCAGCGCTGGGCCTTGCTTCCGTTACAGGGCCACTGGATCACCGGCTTGGCCGCCTTCACCTCTCCCCGGCCCACGGCCAGACACATGCCGGTCGCGCCGTTGACGTACGCCCGGCCAGGCCCGGCGGCGGCCACAGTGGCTTGTGCGGAGGCGGTGGGCGTCAGGGAGAGCAGGGTCAGGGCGGTCATGACCACGGCGGCGCTCTTGGAACTCGTACGCATGGATGTCCTTTCTCGGGCGGAACGGGTCGCGCGTGCGTGCGCCGGCTCACGGCGGTTCCCAGCCGCGAGCGGTCTCGTGACCGCTTGCCCGCCGAAGCCTGTGGCACCAGGATCGTGGCGACAAGATTGTTCGGCACCCCTGATCAGGCAGGCAAACAATGCTTTTCTCGACGAATGGCCCCTCTCCTGCAGAGAAGGGACTCACGTAACGGTGGTGGGCCGTCGCGAAAGTCCGGTGGACCCGGCAGCGGGGCCGGTTCAACGCTTTGCCTCCGAGTTACGCAAGCTGCGCCAGGAAGCGGGCGGCCTCACCTACCGGGCCATGGCCAAGCGCGCGGGCTATTCGGTCACCACGCTGTCGCAGGCGGCGGCAGGTGAGCGGCTGGCTTCGCTGCCCGTCGTCCTGGCCTTCGTGGAAACATGCGGCGGAGACGTCTCCGAGTGGGAGCGCCGCTGGCAGCAGGTCGCTCATGAACTGGCCCGTGAGAGGGCGGACAATGACGGGGCCGCCGGGCCGTACCTGGGCCTGGCCCCGTACGACACCCATGATTCCGGTCGTTTCTTCGGGCGGGAGCGGCTCGTCGAGGAATTGCACGAGCTGCTTGGCCGGCATCGTTTCGCCGCGGTGTTCGGCCCTTCGGGCAGCGGTAAGTCGTCCCTGTTGCGTGCCGGGCTGGTGCCTGCGGAGCGTGGGGAGACGACACCCTCGGGCGAATCCTTGGGGCAGAGCCTGGTACTCACGCCGGGGGAGCACCCGATGCGGCACGCCGACCGGCTCCTTGCGGGCGAGGGCGACTCCGACGCGCTGATCGTGGTCGACCAGTTCGAGGAGGTTTTCACGCTCTGCCAGGACCAGCGCGAGCGTGGGCAGTTCATCGACCTGCTGCTCAGCGCGCGGCAAGAGCAGAGCCGGATGAAGGTGGTCATAGCGGTGCGCGCCGACTTCTACGGGCGATGCGCCGAGCACCGCGAGCTCACCGCAGCCCTGCGCGAGGCGAACCTGCTGGTGGGGCCGATGCAACCGGAAGAGCTCAGGGAAGCGATCGTCCGGCCGGCCATGGCCGAGGGCTTGACGGTGGAGCGGGCGCTGACGGCCGAGATCGTCGCCGACGTCGCCGACGAGCCGGGGGCGCTTCCCCTGATGTCGCACGCCCTGCGGGAGGTCTGGCGCCGCCGTACGGGCAAGATGCTGACCTTGGACGCCTACGAGAGCGTGGGCAGGGTTCAGGGGGCGATCAGTCATACCGCGGAGGCGCTCTATGCGGGCCTGTCGCCGGCACAGGCGAGGATCGCCCGGCGGATCCTGCTCAGGCTGATCCAGCCGGGTGAGCAGGCGCAGGACACCCGCCGTCCGGCCGCCCGGGCGGAGCTGGACCCGTACGGGGATGCGGACACCGCGCTGGTCATCGAGCAGTTGGCCGGGGCCAGGCTGCTCACGCTGCATCAGGACACCGTGGAGCTCGCGCACGAGGCCTTGATCGAGTCGTGGCCGCGACTGCGTGGATGGGTGGACGAAGGACGCGATCGCCTGCGCGCGCATCGGCAGTTGACCGAGGCGGCCGAAACGTGGGAGGCGCACGGCCGGGACTCTGGGCTGCTCTACCGGGGCACCCGCCTGGCCGTCGCCGACAAGCTGTTCATCGAGCCGTCGAACCGCGACGACCTCACGCCCCTGGAACGGAACTTCGTTCAGGCGAGCTCGGCACTGGCCCGGCGCACCTCCCGCAGGCGGGTCGCCGTCTCGGCCGCTCTGGTGATCCTGCTGGTCGCCTCCATGGTCGCGGCGGGAGTCGCCGTCCGGCAGGCCGGCCTGGCCGACGATCGGCTGGAGGAGGCGACGGCCCAGCTGGCCGCCCGGCGCGCGGATGCCCTGCGGTTGAGCGATCCGAAGCTGGCGCGCCGATTGAGCGCCGCGGCCTGGCGGATCGCCCAGGTCCCCGAGGCCAGGAGCGAGCTGATCAACTCGATGGCGCTCCCCTTGGTCGACGTCGTCACCGCCCCCTACGACACCACGGACCTGGTGCATGGGCTCAGCGTGGACGGCACCAAACTGGCCGTCTACACACCCGCCACCGCGGGCCAGCCGGCCGCCCTGCGCGTGCTTGACCTGGCCACGAAGAAGGAGATCGCGAGCGCGACATGGAGGGGACAACAGATCTTCAAACTGGTGTGGAGTCCTGACGGCCGCACGGTGGCGGTGGGCGACGGTGGCGGCACACGGTTGTGGGCCGTCGACGGCGCACGCCTGACGGATCTCGGCGTGGCATTCCCCCAGCTCGTTCCTACGGAGTTCAGTCCGGACGGGCGCTTCCTCATCTTGGTCCGCGATGAGACGAACATGAACGAAGTCTGGAGTGTCGCGGACGGGACACGCGTGCTCAAAGAGCCGGTCAGTGCCATCAGCCCGGACGGCCGGCTGGCCCTGGTCATCCCAGTGGAAGCCGATGAATCGACGACCACCGTGCTGTCCCTCGGCATTGGAGCGAGCTGGAGACGGCGAGTGGAGCTGTGGGACCTCGAGAAGCGCAAGCCACTCCAGGCCCCCTGGCTACCGAAAACTGCCATAGAAGGCGTGTTCACTCCAGACGGCAGGCGCCTGGCCGTCTCCACCAAGGACGGCATCCGGCTGTGGGAAATCTCCTCGGGCAAGGAGGTCCTACGCCCGCTGCTTCCGCCTTCAGAACGCGTGGAGTTCAGCCCCGACGGCCGGTTCCTGGCCGGGACGCGGGATGGGGGGTGGGTGACTCTGTGGCGGGTAGACGACGGCACACTGCTGATGAGTTCCCCACTTTCCTCCGAGCTTTGGGCACCCGGTCCTCGTATCTCGCCGGACGCCCGGGTTCTCCGGGTGATCGGCGACTTCGGCACGGTGAACGTCCTGGACATCTCCCCCTACACTCGCCCCGAGGTGCTCGCTCCGGGAGGCGGCGAGCGGCTGTTCAGTCCTGACGGCCGCTTCCTGGTGGTGTCGAACTACCGAAAAGGCAGGCATGAGGTGGGCATCTGGGATGTAGCCGCGCGGAAACTCGTGAGCGGCCTGCTGCCCGTCGACGATCTCCCGGAAGACGACCTTTCGGAGACGCCGTACTCCCCGGTGTTCAGCCCCGATGGGCGCACGCTTGCGCTCACCCACCCCGCCTCCCCCGTGGTGACCCTGTGGGACGCCACGAACGGCCGCAACATCGGCGCATTCCGCGTCCAGAGCCAGGGAGCCACCGGAGTCATGTACTTGACCTTCTCGCCCGACGGCAGAACCGTTGCGTTCGTCCCGCTCGCGCTCAGCCCGAACCCAGATGACAAAGAGGCGATTTCCGACCTGGAGCTGTGGGACGTGCGAGCCCGGAGATGGATCCGGACCGTCTCCGGCGCGGGATCCGGGATTTTGATCTTCGAGCCGGACGGGCGCCGGTTGTTCGTGGACGTATCTGCGCAGGGACGAATCCTGGTCGATACAGCCACTGGAGAGATAAGTCGGCACCCAACCGATGCCCGCGCCGAAGGAGAGATCCTCTTCATCGAGAACAGGGCCGCGGTCGGCGACGTCGACGGGCGTTTGACGTTCTGGGACAGGGAGTTGCGCAGGCAACTGGCCCCGCCGCAGATCGCGCACACGGCATCGATCAACGCTCTTGTCCCTTACCCGCAGGGCGGGCTACTCGCCACCGTCGCCGGCGAAGGCGAGCTAGGCATCCAGCTATGGGACTGGCGGGGATATCAGCGGATCGCCGCACCGATCAGCTTCAACGCCCAGTCCGCGCCGGCCGTGGCATTCAACCGGACCGCTCTCCTCGTCTCATCCGCCGACGGCGCATTGCGCGAGATCACCGTCGATCCCGGCACCGCCATCGCCGTGATCTGCCAGCGGGACGGCGGCCTGTCCCCGGCCGAGTGGCAGGAACACATCCCAGAGCTGGCCTACCAGAAGACCTGCCACTGATGGCACCTCGACACCGCCGCGCGCCTCGTTCTGCCCGCCTATCCCGGCTATGCCTTGAGGCAGATGCGGGAATCAGCGTCGCGGCAGATGTGCGCGAGGGCTCCTGACCGAACACTGGAAGGAGCTGGACTGTCCCGTTTCCAGGGCGACGAACTGAGAGGAAGCACGATGAGACATCTTCGCACCACTATGGTCGCCGGCGCACTCGCCACGGGCCTTCTCGCCCCCACGGCGGCCTACGCTGTCGGCTCCGAGCCCACGCCCACGCCGGTCTCCGACGCCCCGGATTCTTCCCTGCCCGAGGTGGAGGGTCCCCTGGGGACTGACTCAGGCGAAGTATCAGCTCAGGCCCGCTGGAAAACCATCTGGTACGCCAACGGAAAGACCAACAAGGTGACCAGCGGGACCCGGTGGGACAGGACCAAGGTCCTGCAGATCGTCGTCCGATGCTGGAACGGCGGCGACGGCACGCGGGCAAAAGCGAAGTTCCAGTTCAACCGCCACGGCTTCTGGCTAACCGCGGGCGGGAGCACCAGCGGCCTCTGCGTCGGCGGAAAGATGTACCACCGAGTCAGGGTCAAGAACGGGCGGCCAGGCAAGTTCCGTGCCGTCGTTGAACTCAGCCCCAAGGCCCACACGGTCACCGTGTGGGTGCAGAAGTACGCCTGATCCAGGCCGCTCAGACCCGCTCCTCGCGGCGGGCGAGAAGTTCGTCGAGGTGTGTGCGGCCAGGGATAGGACCAACACCGGCCCGTCAGGTTCGGGGACCGAACAGGGCCACGGCCCTGGTGCCGATCTTGAACGAGGCGCTGGGGCGGGGGCCGTCATCCAGCGGCACCTTGCGGCCGCGGACCGCGACCGCGATCACGGCGTCGTCGGCGAGCACCGTTTCCAGGGCCCGCAGCATGCCGGCGATCCCGGCCGTGCCGTGGGGTCCACGCCAGGCGGTCTGTTCGCCGTAGGGGACATCGGTGATCACCAGACCGGGGCGGCGACCATCGAGCGCCCGGCGCAGCTGGTCGGGATCGAACACATCGGCCTGGTCCGCTGCATGCGGGACATCACCGTCCTGGGTCGCCAGCCTGCGTGCAAGCCGCCGGGCCGCCTGGGCCGCCGCGGCGTAGGAGGGCTTGTCCCAGCGTTCGGCCCGCTCCTGCAGCTCGGCGGACCGGGCGGCCAGGCCGTCCCCGCTCAGCAGGCCGAGGTTCTGTCGCGTCAGCTGCAGCGCCGCAGGATCGAGGTCGGTACCCAGCACCCTGGTGATCTGGGGGCGGTGCAGGAAAGCCAGCACGGTCAGCAGGTAACCGCTGCCGCAGCACGGATCCCACACCATGGCGGGGCGGCCTTCCCGCAGCGCCAGAGCGCGCTGGAACATCTCGCTGGCCAACCGCACCGGGAAGGCGGGAAACCCCGGAGCCGAATACAGCACTCCGCCGCTGGCCAGATCCTCCTGGTTCTCCCGGGTAAGGGCATAGCGGTAGACCACCGGCTCCCCTTAAGGTCGGCTGCCGCGCTGACGGGTGGCCTCGTACAGGGCCACCGTGGCGGCGCTGGCGGCATTCAGCGAACTGGCCGCACCACCGATCGGGATCCGCGCCGTCGTGTCGCAGTCCTCCCGCCAGCCCGCGCTCAGCCCGGACGTCTCGTTCCCGATCACCAGCAACGTCGGGCCGGTCAGGTCCACCTCGGCGAAATCAGCGGTGCCGTTCTCGTCGGCGCCGACCACGGTCAGCGGGCGGCCTGCCGGGCGCCACTGCTGCGCCCACGCCAGCACCTCCCGGTGCGAACGCACCCGGACCACCGGCACCGCCATCAGCGATCCGGTGGAGGCACGCACCGCCTTGGGATCGTACGGATCGGCGGCATGCCCGGTGATGATCAGGCCGGCACCACCGAACGCATCCACCGATCGCACCATCGTGCCGATGTTGCCCGGCCCCGACGGCCGGTCGAACACCACCCCAAGAAACGACGGCCCCACCGGAATCCGTGACAGGTCGTCGGCGGGCAACTCGACCACCGCCACCAGCTCGGGAACCTCCTGCTCCTTGCCGCTCAGCTGGTGCAACAGATCAGCGGCCATGGCCACCCGCTCGCCCCCGGCCCGCTCCAGCATCCCGGCCGCCCACCGCGACAGCGGCCGCTCGGCGTCGTAGATCAGCGCCCGCACCGGCCAGCCCCGCTCCACCGCCAGGCTGATCGGCCGGACCCCCTGCACCAGAAATTCCCCCGCCCGCTGCCGCTTGTTCTGGTTCCGCAGCAGCGCCTCCCACTGTTGGAACCGCGCATTGGGCCGCGAAATCCGCAGTACGCCCCCCACAAACACTCCAGACGCCCATCTCGCACCAGAAAGCGATCTAGTCTCCCACACGCCGATACCGGCACAGTGTCCCGCCGGGACTATCGCAGGGCAGGCAAGTCCGTGGGAAATCTCGCGCGGGACGGCTCGCCACGTCCTCACCGAGGGGCGCCGCATGGTGCAGGCGGCGTTCACCGTCAGGCGGGTGGAGTCCATGCGCCCGGCCGTGCAGAAGATCGTGGACGACATGATCGACGGCATGCTGGCCGGGCCGAAGCCGGTGGACCTGGTCGAGGCGTTCGCGCTGCCGGTGCCCTCGCTGGTGATCTGCGAGCTGCTCGGCGTGCCGTACGCCGACCACGACTTCTTCCAGGACAACAGCAAGACCATCATCAAGCGCACCGCGACACCCGAGGAGCGGGCCGCCGCCGGTGGGCGGCTGGCCCAGTACCTGGACGGCCTGGTGGGCAGGAAACTCGCCGAGCCGGCCGACGACCTGCTGTCGAGAGTGGCCGATCGGGTCAGGTCCGGCGATCTGACCCGGCAGGAGGCCGCCCAGATGGGCGTGCTCCTGCTGATCGCCGGGCACGAGACCACCGCGAACATGATCGCGCTCGGCACGCTCGCCCTGCTGCGGAATCCCGGCCAGCTGGCCATGCTGCGCGAGAGCGACGACCCCAAGCTCATCGCGGGGGCGGTGGAGGAACTGCTGCGCTACCTCAACATCACCCACAACGGGCGCCGCCGCGTCGCGCTGGAGGACATCGAGATCGCCGGCCAGACCATCCGGGCGGGCGAGGGGATCATCCTGGCCAACGACATCGGCAACCGCGACCCCGCGGCCTTCCCCGGAAACCCGGACGAGCTGGACATCCGCCGCGACGCCCGCCGCCACGTGGCCTTCGGCTTCGGCGTGCACCAGTGTCTCGGCCAGCCCCTGGCCCGCCTGGAGTTGCAGGTCGCCTACAGCACCCTCAACCGGCGCATCCCCGCCCTGAGCCTGGCGACCGACCTGGACCAGATCCCGTTCAAGCACGACGGCGCGGTCTACGGCGTCTACGAGCTTCCCGTCACCTGGTGAAGCCCGGCCCGGTGCCGGGCACCGTGGGTGAGAACCGCGTCGACGGGGTGAATCTTGCCGGGACCTTGCCGAATCGGTGGCGGCGAAATCCCCATCATCTGGGCCGGCCCACGGTGGAATGGGCGATGTCGTGCATCCGAGGAAGACGGGATGTCGAAAGTGCTCGACCGGGTCCGTGACGTCGCGGGTATGGCGCTGGTGGAAGACGTCGGCGCCGTCATCGAGGCCGCCTGCGACATGTCCGGGCGGTTCGGGCGAGGAGGCCGGCTGCTGGCGTTCGGCCGGGCAGCGGCGGCCGCGGACGCGGCGCACGTGGCGGTGGAGTTCACCCACCCCGTGATCGTGGGCAAACGCGCGCTGCCCGCGCTCTGCCTGGGCGCCGATCCTTCCCTGCTGCCGGTGCTGGGACGGCCCCAGGACATCGCCGTCGGGATCCGGCCCGCCGCCGGCGATTTCGCCGCCGCTCGCGAGCTCGGCATGCTGACCATCGCCCTGACGGCGAACGAGGCGTGCGCGCAAGCCGATCACGTGCTGCCGGCGCGGAGCGAGGATCCGCTGGTCGCGCGGGAGATCCACATCACGATGTACCACCTGCTGTGGGAGCTGGTCCATGTGTTCCAGGAGGCCGCCGCGTGACCGGGGACGAATGTGACTCCTGCGTGACGTGCGGCGATGTCGCCGTACAGGTGCGGGTCGTCGGCCTGCTGCCCGCGGGGCTGGCACGGGCCGACACCGGCGCCGGGACGGAGGAGATCAGCGTGGCGCTGGTGGACGCCCAGGTCGGCGATGTCGTGCTGGTGCACGCGGGGGAGGCGATCGCCGTGATCGGAAGGGACGGGCAATGACGGAGACGCTCTATCCGTTCCTGCGGCGCGACCCGCTGGACCTGGCGGTGTCCACCGCCGAGAAGGCCCTGGAGAGCCTGGAGTTGCGGCGGCGGGTGCTCGACGAGATGGAGGCGCCGCTGGTCGCGTGCGCCGCGGCGGTGGCCGCCGCATTCCGCGGCGGCGGGCGGCTGTTCACGTTCGGCAACGGCGGCAGCAGCACGGACGCCCAGTCGGTGGCGGCGCTGTTCACCGGCCGTGGGCTGCCCGCGGTGTCGCTGGCCTGCGACTCGGCGCTTGTCACGGCACTCGGCAACGACATCGGCTTCGAGGTGGTGTTCGCGCGCCAGCTCGCCGCGCTCGGCGGCGAGGGCGACATCGCCTGCGCCCTGTCCACCAGCGGCGGTTCGGCGAACGTGCTGCACGGGCTGGCCCAGGCCCAGAGCCAGGGGATGGTGACGATCGGCTTCGCCGGCTCAGGAGGCGGGCGTATGGCGGAGGAGCGGCTGGCCGAGCACCTGTTCGTCATCCCGTCGTCGTCGGTGCACCGCATCCAGGAGGCGCAGGCGACGCTCTACCACGTGCTGGCCGAGCTGGTCTCAGCACATGCGGGGTAACAAGCGTCTCTGCACGTGCGAAGTAGCGGTCCTCAGCAGATGCGGGGTAGCGGATCGCCCACCAGCACGTCGACCACCCTGGTGCCGCCGAAGGCGGTGCGGAGCAGGACCAGGCCGGGTGGCGCGTCGGTGACGGTCCCGATGATCGCGGCGTCGGCGCCCAGCGGGTGGGCACGCAGCGTCTCGAGTGCCGGACCGGCGTGCGCGCCGTCCACCACCGTCACGAAGCGGCCCTCGCAGGCCACGTAGAGCGGGTCGAGGCCGAGGAGCTCGCACACGCCGGTGACCTCCGGCCGTACCGGGATCTGATCCTCCTGCAGCACGACGGCCACCTCCGAGGCGCGGGCCACCTCGTTGAGCACCGTGGCCACCCCTCCCCGGGTGGCGTCTCTCAGCGCCCTGACGTGCTCCGGCAGCGCCTTCAGCAGCTCGGAGACGATCCCGTGCAGCGGGGCCGTGTCGGACGTGATGGGAGCCTCGATGCCGAAGTCGTCCCTGGCCAGCATGATGGCGGCGCCGTGCTCGCCGATCGGGCCCGACACGATGACGGCGTCACCTGGCTGCGCACGCGCGGCCGACAGCGTGACCGGCTGTTCGAGGAGGCCGACCCCGGCCGTGGTGATGTAGCAGCCGTCGGCCTTGCCGCGCTGGACGACCTTGGTGTCGCCGGTGACGATCGTCACGTCGGCCGCCGCCGCGGCCGCGGCCATCGAGGCGGTGATGCGCCGCAGGTCGGCGACGGGGAAGCCCTCCTCCAGAATGAAGCCCGCCGACAGGTGGACCGGCCGGGCCCCGCACATGGCCAGGTCGTTCACGGTGCCGTTGACGGCCAGGTCGCCGATGTCGCCGCCGGGGAAGAACAGCGGCGACACCACGTAGGAGTCGGTGGTGAAGGCCGTTCGCGCGTCCCCGAGCCGCAGGAGCGCGCCGTCGTCCAAGGGGGCGAGCAGCGGGTTGCGGAACGCCTCCAGGAAGACGGCCTCGATCAGGGTCTGCGTGGCCTTGCCACCGGCGCCGTGCGCCAGGGTGATGAGTTCCTCCCTGATGACGGGCTTGCGCCGCCGTATGCGCTCGATGCGGTCGAGAACCTGCTGTTCGCGGCTCATGCCCGGCTCGCCTCCTCCGCCAGCGGCTCGCGAGCCGCCGCGCGCATCTGCTCCCGGCTGAAACGACCGAAGTTGTAGTACGCGGCGCAGGCGCCTTCAGAGGACACCATGCAGGTGCCGATCGGCGTCTCCGGCGTGCACGCGGTGCCGAACACCTTGCACTCCCACGGCTTGAGCACGCCCTTGAGCACCTCGCCGCACTGGCACGACTTGGGGTCGGCCACGCGCACGCCGGGCAGCTCGAAGATCCGCTCGGCGTCGAAGGCGGCGTACTCGTCCGCCATGGCGAGTGCGGAGTGCGCGATGAACCCGAGCCCGCGCCACTCGAAGTGCGGTCGCAGCCGCATCACCCGGCCGATGGCCGACAGCGCGATGTGGTTGCCGTGCCAGGGCACCACGCGGGCGTACTGGTTCTCCACCTCGCAGCGGCCCTCGGCGAGCTGGGCGAGCAGCATGTGCACGGAAGCGAGGATGTCCAGCGGCTCGAACCCGGCGACCACCAGCGGCTTGCCGTAGTCGCGGGCGATGAACTCGTACGGCTCGCAGCCGATCACCGCCGAGACGTGGCCGGGACCGATGAAGCCGTCGAGCCGCAGGTCCGGCGAGTCGAGGATGGCCTTGACCGCAGGAATGATCATGACGTGGTTGCAGAAGACGGAGAAGTTGGCCAGACCCTCCTCCGCGGCCCGCAGCACGGTCATGGCCGTGGAGGGCGCGGTGGTCTCGAACCCGATCGCCATGAACACGACCCTGCGGTCCGGGTTGGCCCGCGCGATCTTGAGCGCGTCCAGCGGCGAGTACACCATCCGGATGTCGGCCCCCGCCGCCTTGGCATCCAGGAACGAGCCGGCCCCGCCGGGCACCCGCATCATGTCGCCGAACGACGTCATGATCACGTCCGGCTGGCGGGCGATGTGGATGGCGTCGTCCACCCTGCCCATCGGGATCACGCAGACCGGGCAGCCCGGCCCGTGCACGAGGTTCACCTCAGGCGGCAGATGGTCTTCCAGGCCGTGCTTGTAGATCGTGTGCGTGTGGCCGCCGCACACCTCCATGAACGTGTACCGGTGGCCCGGCCGGCAGCGCGCGGCGATCTGCGCGGCGAGCGCCCGTGCCCGGTCCGCGTCGCGGTACTCATCGACGAACCGCATCAGAGGCCCCCCTCAACCGATCTCACGCGATGTCCGAGTCGCGCAGCGCGTCGAGCTCGTCCGCGTACGGTTGCCCGAGCCCCTGCAGGTAGTCGAGCACGGCCTGCGCCTCCTTCTCGGAGATCTTGGACAGTGCGAACCCGACGTGCACGAGCACCCAGTCGCCCGGCCCGAGCCGCTCGTCGGCGAGCAGGCCGATGTTGATCCGCCGGCGCACGCCGCTGACGTCCACCACGGCCAGGTCGTCGTGCTCGGGAACGCGCTCGACGAGCTCACCGGGGATGCCGAGACACACCGGGCACCTCCTCACCGAAGGTGACGGACTCCAGGACCAGCTCGTCGCCGCCACTGATGTCGACGTCGTCACCGCCGCAGACCGGGCAGACGGCCAGCGCGTCCACGGACTCGGAGAGGCTGCCGCAGGTCTCGCAGCGCACTGTCATCGGCGTGATGACGAGCTCCACGGCGGCGTCCTCCGCGGCCGTGCCGGCCGCGGCCATCGTGAACGCCTGGTCGAAGGCGTCGTCCAGGACGGCGTGCCGGGCGCCGATGCGTACCCGGGCGGCCGTGACCCGCCTGCCTCCCGCCTGCTGCTGGATCAGCTCGACGAGGCCCTCGCACATCCCGATCTCATGCATGCTGCCCTACATTCGTTCCATCTTGAGATACCGCCGGATGTCCGGCCATTGGTGGACGATCAGCGCCGCCAGCCCGCAGACCACGAGCAGCGTCAACACGCGTGACTTCCTCATCTCACATCACCTCACCGGGGTGCCGGATCGCGGGAGCCCGGAACGGTGCTTTCCGCAATCATTTCCATAACCAGGGACTTCACAAGGCTCGCCGCCTCGCCGACCATCGCCCGTACGGGCTCGCTCAGCTCGAACGCCGCCTCCTCGACCGATGCCGGCTCGCAGCAGACGACCCGCACCAGCGGGGGGATCCGGCCGAGCTGCCGGGCCAGCCGCAGGACCCTGACCGGGTCCATGCCGTGCGCCTCCACCAGCGTGCCGCCCTCGTCCGGCAGCTCCGGCTCGAGCACGGTGAGCGTGCCAGGGGCCTGGCCGCGTGCCGCCGCGTCCACGAAGACCACGCCCGCGTAGTCCCGTTGCAGGGCGTAGGCCAGGTCCATGCCGCGGATGCCGAAGTCGACGACCTCCATGCCCGCGACGGCCGCCTCCCTGCCCATCTCCGGGGCCAGGCGGCGGACCACCTCGACGCCGAACCCGTCGTCTCCGAGGAACACGTTCCCGATCCCGGCGACCAGGACGCGGGCGGGACTCCCGAGGGGTTCGATCTCCTCGGCGGAGTAGAAGAACCGGTGCCCGGGCAGCCGGGCCTCGCCCAGGTCGCGCCCGGGATCGTCGTCGAGCGTGACCGCGACGTGGAAGGCGCCCTCGTCGTCCTGCTCCACGCTCTCCACCACCGCGACGCGGCCGTCGAGCACGAGGTCGAAAACGTCGGCCTGTTTGCCGGGCCGCAACCGGACCCGGCTGCCCGGCCCGACCGGCACTCCGCCGACCACCACCTCGCCGGGGCCGCGGCTGGTCATCTCGTCCCAGAATTCGTTCATGGCTCCGTCCTGCGCATGATGCCGTGCAGCCGCATCAGCTCCTCGGGCGTGAGGGCCTCGCAGCGGTCGAGGATCTCCCTGGCGCGTGGGTCGCCGTCCCGGATCTCGCGCCGCTCCTCGTCGCTGAGGGCGAGCACGCTCAGCGTGAGCAGCTGGTCGATCTCGGTCGCGTCGAACAGGTCGCCTGGGCTCTCCGGCGAGATCTTCGGGTTGTCGTACAGGATGATCGGCGAGGACAGGACGGTGTCCTGCCCGACGAGCACCGGCCAGGCGCCGACGTTGTCGCAGCCCGCCGCGTGCGCCCGCAGCTCCTCGGGCGGGTCCATGAGCGAGACGAACCGGGCGTCCCGCGCGCGCAGCACGGTGTGCGCGGAGACCAGCGTGCGCAGCATGACCTCGTCGCGGGTGCCTCCGTGCCAGGGCGTCGTGTTGGCCACCTCGACCGTGATCCGGAACAGGCCCGGCCGCAGCCGCCGCGCGCTCGCCTCGATCCGGCCGGACAGCGCCTCCCAGCTGCGCACCACGGCTTCGGGGCCGCGCCGCAGCCCGTCCGGAATGTCAATCTTCGTCATGACGGGGCCGGACAGCAGCTCGTCCAGGACGAGCCCCGGCACGTTCACCTCGCGCTCCCGCGCCTCCTGGCCGGGCGGGTTGCGGGTCACGACGTGCAGGAAGCGCACGCACACGTCGACGGTGTCGCCGGGCTCGGCTTCGAGCAGGCACTCGGTACGCATCAGACACGGGCTGCCGTACCCCTCGGGGTGGACGCCGCCGATCGTCCAGCGGTGCCGGTTCTTCAGCGCCGACTCCCGGTACGGCCACAGCAGGTAGCCCTCGTACAGCACGGCCTGCGCGATCTGCCTCACCTGGTCCATGCGTGATCAGCCTCCGCTCGTCTCCAACAGCGACCGCACCGCGTCGTCCCAGCCGAGCAGGGTGTGCCGCACCCGGTGCGCGTACAGGCGGTCGAACGTGTCGCGCTCCAGCCGGATCCAGGCGGTGCGCGGGAAGTGGCGGTCCATGAGCTCCTTCCACACCGACACCGGCATGCGGAAGTCCGCCTCGGTGTCCCACGGCAGGTGGGCGGCCTGCAGGCGGCCCTCGTCCAGGTAGAAGAGGGTGCCGGTGAACAGGAACCGCAGCGGTACCTCGCCGTCGGGCAGGCCGTGCAGGTATTTGGCCGCGGCCACGTCGAAGTCATACGTGCACGGGACGGTGATCGGCGTGGTGGTGCTGCCCGCGAAGGCCGGGACGTGCGTGACCGTCTGCGTCCACAGCAGGCTGGCGAGGTTGCGCCCCCATGTCGCGGGCGGGCCGAACAGCTCCGCGAGCCGCTCCCGCGCGTGCTCGTCGTAGCCGCGGCCGACGGCGTCGATGCGGAGCTGCGTGGCCAGGGTGAGCGCGCGGATCGGCGCGTCCGCGTCCAGGTGAAGCAGGAAACGCAGCGCGGGCGCGACGGCGGGCTCCGCCGCCTCGACGCCGCGCACCTCGATGCGCAGCGCCGGTGATGTCGGTGGCATGGTGATCGAGGTCAGGCGGGCGACAGGTTGGGCATGCCGGGCTCGATCGGGTCGTGCCTGCCGGGGTTGATGCCGGTCGAGCGCCTGGCCGTGGAGCGGCCGTCGGGCAGGTGCCCGTCCTGCCTGTCGTAGTTGCCGCTCGTGTTCCCCGCGTGGACGCCCTTGACGTGGGCGGGCGCGTCGGGGCGCACGTCGCGCCGGCCGGTCTTGATCGCCGTCTTCTTTTTCACGCTGTACTCCTGTCGCTGCCGGCGACCGGCGAGGACCGGTTGCCGAGGTCGGTGAAGAATCGCTTGATGTGCTCGCGTACCTCCGGGCCGCCCGTTAGGCCACGCCACCGGGTACGGATGGCGCCGACGAGCGCGTAACAGTCGTCCACCGGCACGATCCAGGCGCCGCGGTCGCGGTCGGCGAGCAGGGCCTCGACGTCGGGCTCCAGCTGCTGGAGCACCGGGTTGTCCCGCCGCAGCCGCTCCCAGGCGGGCAGGTCGACGGGCGCCTGCACCGCCCCGGCCGGGCTCGGGTAGTACTGCGCCGGGAGCCCGGTGCCCGAGTCGTGGATCACGAACACCGTGCGCACCGGCGCCCGCAGGCCGGCCCAGGTCTCCTCGTCCAGGCTGAAGCCGCTCAGCCGCAGGCGGCGCTCCGGCACCAGCCGGTAGTGCCCGCCGCCGGCCGCCGCGTGGTCGAACAGCACCTGGCAGGCGCGGCACGCGCAGCGCAGCTCGCGGGCCGGCAGCTCAAGCAGGTGGCGGTGGATGGCGGGCAGCGGCTCGCCGCACAGCTCGCAGTCCTGTTCCCGATGCGGCCGCTCGCGGGGCCGCGAGGCGAGCCGGCGCAGCAGGCCGGTCATGTCGCCCGCGCCCGGCGGACGGCCAGGCTCTCGACCGGGATCAGGGGCGTGTCGGCGAACTCGATCTCGACCCGGTCGATCTCCGGGGCCGCGTCGTGCACCGCCTGCCGCATCGCGGCCGCGGACGAGCGGCAGCCGCCCGCCCGCAGGCGCAGGCGTACCAGGTCCTCCTCGACGGTGAGCACGTCGGCCGGGCTGCCGGCGAGCGCCGTCTCCACCCGGGCCCGCGTGTCCAGCGGGTGCAGGTCGTGCAGCAGGAGCAGCGGCGAGACCAGCTCGTCCGCGGCCAGGCGCGCCGCCGCCTCCTCGTCCACGACGGTCATGACCCTGGCCAGGCCCTCGCCGTACAGGTCGAGCAGCTCGCCGACGAGCTCGGTCGCGGCCGGGTCGGCCTGCTCGAGCAGCGACTCGATCCGGTCGATGCGCTCGTTCATCCGCCCGTCCCCTCAGCCGGCGAAGCTCGCGCCGAACGTGGGCGAGTGCACCTGCTTGAGCACCTTGCCGTCGCCCAGGTACATGTGCACCCCGCAGGGCAGGCACGGGTCGAAGCTGCGCACCGTACGCATGACGTCGATGCCCTTGAACGACTCGGCGCCGTTCTCCTCGAAGATCGGCATGCCCTGCACCGCGTCCTCGTACGGGCCCGGCGTGCCGTGCACATCGCGCGGGCTGGCGTTCCACGGCGTCGGCGGGTACGGATGGTAGTTGGCGATCTTGCCCTCGCGGATCACCACGTGGTGCGAGAGCACCCCGCGCACCGCCTCGTGGAAGCCGACGCCGATCGCCTCGTCCGGCACGTCGAAGTCGGTGAACACCTGCGTGCGCCCGGCCCTGACCTCGCCCATCGCCTGCTCGAGGAAGTGCACCGCCATCGCCGCCGCGTACGCGACGAAGTACGCGCGGGCGCGGTTGCGCTCGATGGTGTTGGCCCAGCGCGGGATCTTCCATTCCAGCCGCGTCTCCGGGAACGACGCGCTCTTGGGCAGGTTGATCTCCACGCTCTGCCCGGTGGAACGGACCGTGCCGGTGTCGACGAGGCGGCCGAGCGCCGTGGCCCACAGCCGGGCCAGCGGGCCGCCGCCGGTGTCGAGCGCCAGATGGTCGCCGGTGCGCGAGTCGAACCAGCGGGGGCTCATCACCCAGCTGTAGTTGCCGCCATCCAGGTCGCGCTTCTGCGGCCTGGGCAGGGTCGTCTGGTTCCACGGGTGGCGCTGGTCCACCGGGTTGCCGAGCGGGTCGTGGGTGACGAACGTCTCCTCGGACTGCCAATCGTCGTAGTACGAGCTGCCCAGCAGGATCCTGATGCCGAGGTTGATGTCCACCAGGTTCGTGGTCAGCAGCTCGCCGTCCAGGACGATGCCCGGCGTGACGAACATCCGGCGGCCCCAGCCGTTCATGTTCCGGTAGTCGTAGTCGACCACCGCGGGGTCCTGGAAGGCGCCCCAGCAGCCGAGCATCACCCGTCTGCGGCCGACCTCCTCGTAGCCGGGCAGCGCCTCGTAGAAGAAGTCGAAGATGTCGTCGTTCATCGGGACGGCCCTCTTCACGAAGTCGAGGACCTTCAGCAGCCGCGCCAGGTAGTCGGTGAACACCTGGGGCGTCGCCACGGTGCCCACGCCGCCCGGGTACAGCGTGGACGGGTGCACGTGCCTGCCCTCCATCAGGCAGCACATCTCCCTGGTGATCCTGCTGACCTGCAGCGCCTCTTTGTAGAGGTCGCCGCTGAACGGGTTGAACGCCCGCATGATGTCGGCGATCGTCCGGTAGCCGTGGACGCCGGCGCCCGGCGCCTTGGTCGTCTCTGCCCGGCGCAGCAGGCTCGGGTTGGTCTCCTTGACCATCTGCTCGCAGTAGTCGACGAAGACCAGGTTGTCCTGGAAGAGCGTGTGGTCGAACATGTACTCGGCCGCTTCGCCCAGGTTGATGATCCAGTCGGCCAGCGGCGGCGGCTTGATCCCGTAGGCCATGTTCTGGGCGTAGATCGAGCACACCGCGTGGTTGTCGCCGCAGATGCCGCAGATGCGGCTCGTGATGAAGTGCGCGTCCCGCGGGTCCTTGCCCCTCATGAACACGCTGTAGCCGCGGAACAGCGACGAGGTGCTCTTGCACTCGACGACCTCGCGGTTCTTGAAATCGATCTTCGTGTAGATGCCCAGGTTGCCGATGATCCTGGTGATCGGGTCCCAGGACATCTCCACAAGTTCGCGGGCCTCGCCCGCCCGCTTCCTGGTCGGCGCCGTACGGATTGCCACCTCGCCGCTCTCCCTCTCAGCCGTTTCCCCAGCGCGGGTCGAACCCGCTTGTCAGCTTGCGGCGGTTGTGGCGCCACTTGGGCTCCTTGTTCGCCGCCTTGTTGGTGATCGCGCGAAGGCGGCGGATCAGCCGGCCGTACTGGCTGCTGAGCGCCACCGACACCGACGCGCCGGGGGGTTCGTCCATGAACGGCATGAACTTGTCGGGGAAGCCGGGCATCGTGCACGCGATGCAGATCCCGCCCACGTTGGGGCAGCCGCCGAGACCGTCCATCCAGCCGCGCTTGGTGACGTTGCAGTTGACCACCGGGCCCCAGCAGCCGACGCGCACCAGGCACTTCGGCGAGCTGTAGTCGCGGGCGAAGTCGCCCTGCTCGTAGTAGCCGGCGCGGTCGCAGCCCTCGTGCACCGTCTTGCCGAACAGCCAGGTCGGGCGGAGCATGTCGTCCAGCGGGATCATCGGGGCCAGGCCGGCGGACTGGTACAGCAGCCAGGTCAGCGTCTCCATGAAGTTGTCCGGCTGGACCGGGCAGCCCGGCACGTTGACGATGGGCAGGCCGCCCGCCGAGCGGAAATCCTTGCCCAGGTAGTCGGCCAGCCCCATGCAACCCGTCGGGTTGCCGGCCATCGCGTGGATGCCGCCGTACGCCGCGCAGGTGCCGATCGCGACGACCGCCCACGCCTTGGGCGCGAGCCGGTCGATCCACTCGTTGACCGTGATGGGCTCGCCGGTGGCCGGATCGTTGCCCATCGACGTCCAGTAGCCGTCGCCGTTGATCCGCTCGTTCGGGATGGAGCCCTCGACGACGAAGATGAACGGGCCCAGCTCGCCCCTGTGTGCCTGGTGGAACGGGGCCATGAAGGCGTCGCCCACCTCGGCGGCCAGCACCTTGTTGTGCAGGTGCACCTTGGGTAGTCCCGGCACGAGCCCGAGCAGGACGTCCTCGAGGCTCGGGAGTGTGGCTGCGGTGACCGAGACGGTGTCACCGTCGCAGCTCATGCCCTCCGAGGTCCACAGGATGTGCACCTCTTCCAGGGCAGTCGGCATTTGCGTGGTTGTCATGGCCCAAGCCCCCTTCTTGGCCCTGTAGAGGTTTAGGTCCCCATTCATTTGGTATCCGACCTGCGACTCTACGTAGCGGACATACCGTGTTGAGGAGGGTTGTAAACCATGACCCAGACCCTGCCGCCCCGTACCGGCCCATACGAGGACCTGCGGGAACGCGTACCCGTCCGGCCTCGCCGGTCCTTGCCGCGCGCCGCGGCACGGGGTGCGATCGGCGCCATGGCGATGTCCGGGCTCCGGCAGATGACGACGTCGATCGGCCTGGTGGCGAAGGTCCCGCCCGAGTCCGTGCTGGAACGCACCGTCCCCAGGCTCTTCCGCCGGGTGCCCTCCGAGCAGCGGCCGGCCCTCGTCGAGCTGGCGCACTGGGGGTACGGCGCGTGCGGCGGGGTGCTGTTCGGGCTGCTGCCTGCCAAGGTCCGCGGCCGTCCGTGGGTCGGGCCGATCTACGGGGCGGCGTTCTGGGCTGCCTTCGAGGCGGCCATCGCGCCCATGCTCGGCCTGCCCCGCCATCCCCGCACCGCTGGGGAGCGGCTCGCGCTACTGGCCGACCATCTTGTGTACGGGATCGTGGTCGGCGCCTCGCCATGGCCTCATCAGGAGAAACCCGCCGAGGACTGATCGCCGTACGAGCGGAGCCGGTCGCGGGCGGCGGCCACGGCCACCTGGCCGAGGCTGACGCCGCCGTCGTTGGCCGGCACTCCGGCGTGGGTGAGCACCCGGAACCCCGCGCCGCTCAGCCGCTCCACCGTGCGCCGGAGCAGCAGCAGGTTCTGGAAGACGCCGCCGGACAGCGCCACCGTCGCCAGTCCCGTGCCGTCGCGCAGCATGAGGCAGCAGCGCACGATGAGATCGCTCACGCCGTTGTGGAAGCGGGCGGAGATGACGGCCGGATCGGTGCCGGCGGCCAGGTCCGCCGCGGCGGCCCGCACCAGGTCCGCGCCGGTCACGACGAGCTCGTCGGAGATGGCCGCCGGGTAGCCGTCCCGCTCGGCGGGGTCGGCGAGCTGCTCCAGCTCGATCGCGGCCTGCCCCTCGTAGGTGATCGTGTCCCGCACGCCCAGCAGCGCCGCCACGGCGTCGAACAGCCGCCCCGCACTCGAGGTGACGAGTGCCCCGCGCAACAGCGAGGTCACGCTCGCCCACCAGCGCTCGTTGCGCCGGGCCACGTCCAGGGTCTCGCCGTCGCCGTCCAGGTAGGCGGCGGCCATGCGCCAGGGCTGGCGGATCGCCGCACTGCCGCCCGGCAGCGGCACGGGCGCCAGATGTCCGGCCCTCTCGAACGACGCCAGGTCGGCGAGGAGGAACTCGCCGCCCCACAGGGTCCCGTCAGGCCCGTAGCCGAGCCCGTCGAACGCGACGCCGATCACGCGACCCTCCTCGCCGTTGTCGACCAGGCACGAGGCGATGTGCGCGTGGTGGTGCTGCACGGCGGTCAGCTCGACGTCCCGCAGGCCCATGGCGTGCTTGGTGGACAGGTACTCCGGATGCAGGTCGTGCGCGACCACCTCGGGACGCACGCCGAAGAGCGCCGCGAAATGCTCGATCCCTTCGACGTAGGACCGGAGCGTCTCGTAGTTCTCCAGGTCGCCGATGTGCGGGGAGACGAACGCCTGACGCCCCTTCGCCAGGCAGAACGTGTTCTTCAGCTCGGCGCCGCAGCCGAGAATGTGCCGGGGCGCCTCCCGGGGCAGCGTGAACGGGCGCGGGGCGTGGCCGCGCGATCTCCGCAGGATCATCCCTTTTCCGCGGAAGGGGCGTACCACCGAGTCGTCGGCACGAAGGTGGATGGGCCTGTCATGCGTGAGGAACGCGTCCACGATGCCGCCGAGCCGGTCCAGGGCGTCGCGGTCGTCGTACGCGATGGGCTCGTCCGAGCTGTTGCCGCTCGTCAGCACGATCGGGGCGCCCGTGCCGGCGAGCAGCAGGTGGTGCAGCGGCGTGTACGGCAGCATCAGCCCGAGGCAGCGGTTGCCCGGTGCGACCGCGCCGGCCACCGCCGACTCCGGGCGGCGCGGCAGCAGCACGACGGGACGCGCGCGATCGGTGAGCAGCGCCGCCGCCGGCGCGTCCACCTCGCACAGCCGCCGGGCCTCGTCCAGGTCGGCGACCATGACGGCGAACGGCTTGCCCGCGCGCCGCTTGCGCCGCCGCAGCTCGGCGGCGGCGCCCTCGTCGGAGGCCAGCACCGAGAGGTGGTAGCCGCCGATGCCCTTCACCGCCAGCACCCCGCCCGCCCGCAGCACTCCGGCGGCGCCCGCCAGCGGGTCGCCCGCCGCGCCGACCAGGTCGAGCGTGGGGCCGCAGGCCGGGCAGCAGATGGGCTGGGCGTGGAAGCGCCGGTCGGCCGGATCGTGGTATTCGGCGCGGCAGTCGCCGCACATCTCGAACCCGGCCATCGTGGTCAGCGGCCTGTCGTACGGCATCGCCCGCACGATCGTCAGCCGCGGCCCGCAGTTGACGCAGTTGACGAAGGGGTAGCGGTAGCGCCGGTCGGCGGGGTCGGCCAGCTCCGCCAGGCAGTCCCCGCAGGTCGCGATGTCCGGCGACACCAGCGTGCGGGACGTTCCCGACGGGTCGCTCTCGGCGATGTGGAACCGGCCGCCGGCCCGCGCCGCCTTGGCGGTCGAGGTGATGGTGACCCGGTCGATCGAGGCCAGCGGGGGCGCGTCGCTCTCCAGCCGCACCAGGAACTCGCCGATCTGGTCGCGGCCGCCTTCCAGCTCGACGAAGACGCCGCGGGCGTCGTTGCCGACCCGGCCCGCCAGGCCCAGGCGCGTCGCCAGCCCGTGCACGAACGGCCGGAACCCCACCCCTTGGACCACGCCCTCGACCCGTACCCGCACCCCCATCGGGCCAGTCTGCAACGAAACCCGCACGGACTGAATCACCCTCGCCGCCCGCCCGTGTGTCGGCCGCTGCCTGCGGAAACGGAGGCGGCGTCCCGGCTCCCCAAGGAGCCGGGACCGCGGGGAAACCTCGGTCAGCCGCGCGAGATCAGCGACCAGCCGTTGTTGACGGGGGAGAAGGCCACGTTGTGGATCGGCAGGCCCTTGGCGGCGAACTTCTTCATCATCTGGAAGCACTCATTGTCGATGCCGCGGGTGTAGAAGGCCTTCCCGGCGACGACGGCCCAGCCGCCGGTGTAGGGGAAGGCGACCCTGGTCACGCGGCGCCCGGCCCGCGACAGCTGGCGCATCTTCTGGAAGCAAGCCTCGTCGATGTTGCGGGCGTAGAAGCCCTTCGTACCGACCACGACCCAGCGGTTGCCGCCCGCCGGGGGGAAGGCGACGTGCACGACCTGCTGGCCCGCCTTGTAGTACGAGAGGATCCGCTGGTAGCACTCCTCGGGGATGTTGCGGGCGAACAGCGTACGGTCGCCGGTGATCACCCAGCCGCCCTTTGGGGTGAAGGCGACGCAGTGGATCCTGTTGCGGGCCGCAATCATCTGCTTCAGCTTGGCGTAGCACTCGTCGGGGATGTTGCGCGCGAAGTAACGGCCGTTCTGCGTCACGATGACCCAGCCGTTGGACGGCGTGAACGAGAACGTGGTGATGCCGGAGGGCGCCAGCTTGCCCAGCTTCTTGTGCGCCTCGTCCAGAATTCTCCGGTTGAAGAAATACCCCCCGGCCGCTTCCGCCGGGCCGGCAAGCCCGAGGGTGGCCAGCCCGGTGGCGCCGGTCAGCGCGAGGAACCCTCTCCGGTCCAAGTCAAACTCCTCTTACAGATTGTGGATGCGCGTGCCAGTTTGGCCGCATCTGCGAGAGGATGCCATGATCTCGGCGGTTTTGCACCCGATAGTCCGTAGAACCGGCTGGTGTCTGCTGTTTCAGGGGGTTTGACCGGATGGCCGGTTTCCCGAGAGGAAGGCGCTCACCGCGGCGATGAACGCCTCCGGCTGGTCCCTGTGGACGTGATGTCCCGCCGGAATCGTCGTCATATGCCCGTCGGGTACGAGCTCTGCTATCCGGGCGAGCTCATCTTGCGGCAGCTGGCTCTGCTGCCCTCCGGCGATGACCAAGGTGGGGGCCGTGATGCGCTTGAGCAGGTCCCAGTAGGCGGGATCGGGCTCGTTGCGCTGGCGGTAGATGGCGGCGACGGCATTCCAGTCGAAGGGCGCGTCGGGGTCGGGGTCCTCCGGCAACGTCCGCGGCGGGTTGGCCGCCACCGGTGGCGGCGGCTCCTCCAGGACGAGCCGGTCCACGCGCTCGGGATCTTCGCCCGCCAGGAGCCAGGAGACCACGGCTCCGAGCGAATGCCCGATCAACGTCACCTTGGACAGGCCCAGCGCGTCCAGGGCGGCACGCAGGTCGTCGCGCATCAGCTCGAACGAGTACTCGCCGGCCCGGTCGCTGCTCCCGTGCCCGCGCAGGTCCACCGCGAAGACGCGATGGGTCCCGGCCAGCGCGGGAGCGACGACGTCCCAGGCGGAGCCACTCTCGCCGAGCGAGTGCAGAAGGATCACGGGTGGCGCCGACGCCGCCCCCCGTGTGCTGTAGGCCAGACGCAGGCCATTCGCCTCAATTGTGTCCATGCCTCACAGTGTCGCAGCGGGGCGCCCTCCCGGAGCGGGACTCAGTGCCCGGTCACGGTCTGCGGCTGCCAGGAGAAGACGGCGGGCGCCTTGGGGTCGGCGGTGACCTGCAGCCAGTGGGCGGCGGTGTCGCCGTACGTCTCCAGGCGGGTCAGGTTGGCCACCCCGGCGTACCCGGGCTCCACCTCGTAGACGTGCTCGTCACCGTGCACGAGCAGGACCGGCTTGCCGTAGGCCCGCGCCCGCTCCACGATCCTGGCCCGGATCTCGGCGAACCCGGGCGTGTCCATGGGCTCGGCCTGCATCATCAGCAGCACGCCCGGCGCGTGCGTACGGCCGGCGACGGCGAAGGCGTCGTCGATCCAGTCGAGCGCGGCGGCCTTGCGCGCCTCGAACTCGGCCAGCCGCTCCTGCGGGCGGTCACCGCCGGGCAACTGGCTCCACGGCGCCAGGTCGTTCTCGCTGCCGACCACGTGCACCGTGGCGAAGACCACGCCGGAACGGGTGAACAGCACGTTCTCCCGATAGTCACTGTGGCGCGGGTCGCGGGCCTGGGTCCGCACGCCCATCGGGTGCCCGCCGAGCGTACGCCCCGCGACCGGGTAGAACACGCGGCGGACCGCTTCCAGCCGCTCGGTGGGCAGGTAGCCGCCCGCGGCGGTGCGGTGACAGTCGGTCCACTCGTTGTCGCCGGGGGTGAGCACGAACGGGTCGTCGAAGGTGCCGAACAGCTCGGCCAGGGTGGCGAAGCGGGCGTCGTCGCACCTGGTGGAGCCGCTCTTGACGTCACCCGCGTGGAGGACGAAACGGACGTCCCGGTCGGCGTTGACGGATCCGATCAGGCTCGGCAGCGCGGCCTGCTGCTCGTCGCCGTACGGGGTGTCGCCGATGAGGGCGAAGGTGATGGCGGACCCGCCCTCCGTGCCGGAGGGGGCGGCGTGCGCCGGGCCGGACGGCACGACCAGTGACGACGCGATAAGGGCAGCCAAAAACAGAGATTTGCGCATGCGCGATTCTCAGCAGGCCCCGGACACCGGTCGGTGACGTCGAGCCAACGGTTCGGAGAACCCTGGCCGACGAGGCCTCTAGGCGAATCGGAAACCCGCGGGCTGGATGATCGACGCGGCGAGGCTCTGCATGAAGCGCGTGATCAGCGCCTCGAGCAGCATCATGGCGGCCTTGGCAAGCAGGGAGGCCAGGAACTCGGACAACTCTCTACCTCACAGACGAAACTACACTTAAGGTCATATTTCAGTAGAAAAGTGTATATACGGTCACACTTCAGGTGTCCATTCGGTGAACAGCCGATGACTACTCCGGACTCGGCCGTTCGATCATGGCCGCCACGAGGGCCGCGGCCACGGCGCAGCCCAGCCCGATCCCCCAGCCGATCGGGCCGACCGGGCGGCAGCCGAAGAGCTGGCTGAGCCCGGGCACGGAAACGATCACACCCAGCGCGCCCAGGGACGACACCGCGGCGAGCACCACCGTCCGATCCCGGCCGCCCAGCGCCAGGGTCTGCATCAGCTGGGCCGACACCAGGCCGATGAGCCCAACTGTATCCGCCCGCCCCCGGGTGCCGGTCATCCGCGCGAGCAGCCACGCCGCGCCCGCCGCGACGGCCGTGGTGACGGCGCGCAGGTAGATGTCGCGGGTCAGGGGGGCGCCGAGCGAGGCCTCGGGTCCCTCGGCGAGCAGCTTTTCCGGGCTGGCGGCGCTGGGCGGCCGGACGGCCACCGCCATGGCGGGCAACATGTCGGTGAGCATGTTGACCAGCAGGAGCTGGCGGGCGTTCAGCGCGCTACGCCCGGTGAGCAGGCTGGATCCCAGCGTGAAGGCGATCTCTCCGACGTTGCCGCCGAGCAGGATGCCCAGCGCGTCGCGGACGGAGGCCCACATGGCCCGGCCCTCGACGATCGCGTCGATGATCGTCTCGATGCGGTCGTCGATCACCACGATGTCGGCGGCGGCCCTGGTGGCGGGGGCGGCGTGCGACCCGAGGGCCACGCCCACGTCGGCCAGCCGGATCGCGGGCACGTCGTTCGCGCCGTCGCCGGTCACGGCCACGACGCTGCCGGCCTTGCGCAGGCAGGTGACGATCCGCGCCTTGTGCTCGGGCGTGACCCTGGCGAACACCGCCACCTCCGGCAGCGCCCCGGCCAGCGCGTCGTCATCCAGCTCCTCGAGTTCGGGGCCGGTCATGACACACCGGCCGTTCAGCGCGCCGGTCTCCGCGGCGATGGCCTCCGCCGTGCTTGGGTGGTCGCCGGTGAGCATGACGACGCGTACGCCGGCCCGCATGAGCCCCTCCACGCTGCGCTTGGCCGTCGGGCGCACCGGATCGGCCAGGCCGAGGAACCCGAGGAAGCACAGGCTCTCGATGCGGGACTCGTCGAGGTCGGCGCGGCTGGAGGCGGGACGCTCGGCGACGGCGAGCACGCGGTAGCCGCGCAGGGCGAGCCGGTCCACCTCCTGCTCCAGCTGCCGCCTGATCCGATCGTCCAGCGGGACCTTCGTTCCGTCGATCATGACGCTCGTGGAGCGGGTGAGCACGATCTCGGGAGCGCCCTTGACGCTCAGGAGCTGGCCCGATTCGGAACGGCCGAGCACGGCGTGGTAGCCGCGGGCCGGTTCGAAGGGCAGCTCGTCCACGCGCTGCCACGTGCGCAGCCCGTACCGGGGCGTGACGCCGAGCTTGCCCGCGCCGTCAACGATCGCGCGGTCCGTCGGGTGCGGGATGGCGCGCCCGCCCTCGAACCTGGGCCCGGCGCGCAGCGCCGCGCCGACGATGGCCCTCAGCTCGGGCGTGGCCTCCTCCACCGCCTGATCGACCCGGCCGTCCGACACCCGGCGCAGGCTGATGTGGCCCTCCGTGAGGGTGCCTGTCTTGTCGAAGCAGAGCACGTCCACCCGGCCGAGCGCCTCGATCGTGGACGGGTTGCGTACCAGCGTGTTGTGGGCCGACAGCCGCTTGGCCGAGGCGAGCTCGGCCACGGTGGCGACGAAGGGCAGCCCCTCGGGGACCGCGGCGACCATCATGCTCACGGCGGGGCCGACCGCCTGCGACAGCGGCGAGCCGCGCAGCAGCTCGACGACCATCAGGAGCAGGCCGGAGCCGAGGGCGGCCGGGAGGATCCGGCGGCTCAGCGCGCGCAGGCGGAGCTCCACCCCGCTCGGCGGCGGCCGTTCCTGGGTCAGCCTGGCGGTCCTGCCCGCCTCGGTGGCCTCCCCCGTGGCCACGACCACGGCGAGGCCGTGCCCCGCCGCGACGGTCGTCCCCTCGTACACCATCGAGGCCCGATCCGCGACGGCGGGCGCCGCGGTCGGCGCGTCGGTCTTGCTGACGAGCTGCGACTCGCCGGTGAGGGGCGACTCGTCGATCTCCAGTCCGTGTGCCTGGATGAGCCGCCCGTCAGCCGGTACGGCATCGCCGGCCCGTAGCTCGATCACGTCCCCGGGCACCAGGGAATCGGCGTAGCCCGACACGGCGCCGGTGGGGCGACGCAGGCGTACCCGGACGGCGGTGGTCTCGGTGAGGTCGTGCAGCGCCCGGTCGGCGCTTCGCCGCTGGGCGCCGCCGAGCAGGGCGTCCACCCCCATCACGCCGCCTATCAGCACGCTGTCGAGCAGTGAGCCGACCGTGGCCGACACGCCCGCGCCGGCGGCCAGCACCGGGGTCAGCGGGTTGGCCAGCTCGTGGATGGACGCGCTGAGCAGGGACTCCGGGCCGGTGACCAGGGGACGCGCCGGTGCCGTCCGACGGCGCTCGGCCTCCGCCTCGGTCAGCCCCTCGGGCGAGGTGCGCAGCCGGGCCAGGACGTCGCGGGCCGCCATGGCGTGCCAGGGCGTGTGGTCGGCGCGGATCGGCGCGGCCGTCCGCCCGGCGCCGCGGCCCGCCCACTCCCCGGCCACGAGGGCGGCCAGCGACGTGCAGTCACGCGCCAGGTTGGCACGTCCGACCGCGGCCGCGGCCGGGCCGAGGAACGCCACCCCCGCCCCGGCGATCGAGCCGGCCGCCGCCACCCACACGCTCCTGACGCTCGCCTTCCTGGCCGCCGGCAGGCACCGGAGCAGCAGGTACGCGCCCTCCAGCGCGCCGATCACATCGGCGTCCCACGGGACCCTGCGCACCCCCTCGAGCACGCCGATGCCCAGGTCGGCCTGGCGCAACCCGCTCCGGCCACGCTTCGACACCACGGCCACGGCGTGTCCCTCGGACTGCAGCGCCCGCACCGACGAGGCCAGCCGGTTGCCGTTCTCGACGACCCGGCCCACGCCCAGCCGGCGGGCGAGGGCGGGGTCCCCGCCGGCCAGGACCACCTCGCACGTCGCCTTCGGGGCCGCGACCAGAGCCTCGGCGAGCGGATGCAGCTCGCGGGCCAGGCGGACCAGGGCGATCGGGGCGCCCTCCCGCGCCACCTCGACTGACCGCACCCCCTCCTCGGGCGTCTCCGCGCGGGGCTCGGCGCTCCACCCGTCGCGCTCCCGCCGGGCCGAGGGGTCGGTGAGGTCAAGGAGCGCGTACAGGCGGGCGTGCAGATCCTCCAGATCCACGTCGGAGGCGAGCGGGACGACGCCGTCGATCGTCCACGCGCCCGTGGTGAGCACCGCGGCGTCGAGAACGACGGTGTCGATGCGGTCCATGCGGTTGAGCGCCGCGCGGTCGAGCACGATCGTGCCGCGTCCGGCGAGGCAGCGGCCGACGGCGCTGGTGAAGGCGTCCCTGCCGTGCGCCGCGGCCCTGGGGATGCCGGCGATCAGCACGGACAGGCCCCGCTGGTGGTCGCGGCTGAGCACCGTGGTGATGCCGTGCCCGGCCAGCGAGGCCGCACTGGCCGCGTCGGCGTAGCGCTCCACCGGCCCGTGGGGCAGCGGGGCAGGGCGCGGGGCAGCGGCGGCTCTGGTGTGGCGGTACGCCCCCTTCCCGGCGGCGAACTCGTCCTCGCGCAGCTCCCACGCCCGGGAACCGGCACGCGCGGCGGCGAACCGGCCGGCCGCGGCGATGGAGTCGATCAGCAGCGACGACGGCCGCATGGCCAGCGCGTACGTGACGATCCTGGTCACCGTCATCAGCGCGTCCGCGCCCGGCTTGCCGATGCGCTGCTCCAGCTCCCTGTGGACCCGTGGAGTGTTCTCGGCCAGTGAGAGGAAGCCGGGGACCGCCGTGGTCAGCCTCGGGACGTGGGCCAGCCGGCCGGCCAGGGCCAGCCCGGTGCCGGCGAGGTGCAGGCCGAGACTGACCGCGGCGCGGGCCTGCTGCTCCGCGCCGTCCAGCGCCCGAGGAGGGGGGGATCCATCACCCCCTTCATCGGGTTCGTCGAGCTCCTCCACGACGGTCACGAACTTGCCGAGGTCGTCCGTCTCGGCGTCGCAGGCCACGAACACGCAGCCGAGCGCCCCGTTCACCTCGGCGCGCGCGGCGCCCAACGCGAGCAGCCGCTCTTCCAGTACGCGGGCGGGCCGCTCGGTCCGCGGCCCGCCGATGTTCCGCAACTCGATTCGAACCCCGCCTGGGCACGGCTGCACCCGGCGGGAGCGCGGGAGGATGCTCCTTATCGGTTCGGGGAGCATGTTGAGCAGCGTGTCAGTACTGAGCAGGCCGAACAACGCCATGTAGGCCTCCCGTCTACGGCGTCGCGGCTCACTTGCTAGGTGAGGTGCTCTTTCGCCTGCTGGTCGAGCTCGAGGTCGAGGTGGTCTTTCCGGTGGTGGTCTTGCGCCCGCCGGCCCCGGCGGTGGTCGTGGCAGCCCCGCGCCGGGCGGTGGTCGTGGCCCGCCGGGTGGTCGTGGCCCGCTTGCTCGGCGGCGTCGGCTCCTCCTTGGCCGCCGGGGCGGTCTCGCGTGCCCGGCTCGGTTGCCGGGTCGGTTGCCGGCCGAACATCGGCGCCCCCGGCCGCCGCTGCGCGATGATCGTTCCGGCGCCGATGGCGGCCGCCACGGGCCACTCGAGCACGCCGAAGACCGCGAGCGCGCCGAGCGCCCCGTAGTAGGCCATGCGCTCGGGTGCCGGAAGGAACGTCCGGGCGACGTCGACGTAGTGGCCGAGCTCCTGCCTGCTGACGCGCGGCATCTCCATGTGTGGCATCTCGATGTGTGGCATCCCGATGTGCGGCATCCGGACGTCCGGTTGCCGCACCTGGATGCTCAGCATTGGCAGGTCCAGCGTGAACTGCCTTTTACCGTTGGGCGTGGCAGTGGCGCGCCCACGCTGCTGGGCAACAGCCATGACCCCTCCTCCAGGACGAGAAAACCTGTAGGTCTCCCTATCCACCCCCAGTCCCTCTATTCCGGATGGGAGGGATTTGGAGGCTTTTTCCGACCTAAATTTGGTGCTTTCGATGGGGGAGGGGCCGGCCCTTACTGCCCCGGCACCAGGCGGGCGGGGAAGCCGCCGGTCGCTATGGGACCCCAGCTGTCGATGTGGAGGCGGATCAGCGACTTGTCCTGACGGCGCATGGCGGCGCGGTATTCATCCCAGTCGGGGTGCTCGCCGGAGATGCACCGGTAGTACTCGACGAGCGCCTCGAGGGCGTCGGGCATGTCGAGGACCTCGGCGTGGCCGTCGACCTGGACGTACGGGCCGTTCCAGTCGTCGGACAGCACGCAGATCGACACGCGCTCGTCACGGCGGGCGTTGCGCGCCTTGACCCGGTCGGGGTAGGTGGAGACCACGATCCGGCCGCCCTCGTCGACCCCGCAGGTGACGGGCGAGAGCTGCGGCCGCCCGTTCTTGCGGGTGGTGGAGAGCAGGCCGTGGTGCCTGGGGCGGAGGAAATCGAGCAGTTCGGGCAGGTCTACGTGGCGGGCAGTGGCGACGTTCGGAGCCATCTCATGTGCCTTTCGGTCATACTCAGTCCTCCGATCCTTCCACCCCGCATCGGCCTCTATCCTTCATGCGGTGAACGGTGAGCAGCTCCTGCAGCGCGTCCACGGGCTGGCCGCGGCCGGTGAGCGGGTCGTGGTGGGCATCGCGGGATGCCCGGGCGCGGGCAAGTCGACGCTGGCCGGCTGGCTGGCCGAGCGCCTCACGGCGTCCGGGCTGCCGGCGGTGTGGGTGCCGATGGACGGCTTCCACCTGGCCGACGTCGAGCTCGAACGCCTCGGCCGGCTGCGGCGCAAGGGCGCCATGGACACCTTCGACGCCCACGGTTACCTGGCGCTGCTGCACCGCCTCCGTGCCGAGACCGCCACCGTCGTCTACGCCCCGTCGTTCGACCGCGAGATCGAGCAGCCGATCGCGGGCGCCATCGCGGTGCCGCCGGCCGCGCGCGTCGTGGTCAGCGAGGGCAACTACCTCCTGGCCGACGCCGACCCGTGGCGGCAGGTGCGGGCGGCCATGACCGAGGTCTGGTACGCCGAGGTCGACGACCGCGTACGCCTGGACCGCCTCACCCAGCGGCACATCCGCTTCGGCAAGTCCCCCGATCATGCCGCCCGCTGGGTCGCCGAGGTCGACGAGCCCAACGCGGTCGCCATCCGCGCGACCCGCGAGAGCGCCGACCTGCTGGTGGACCTCGGCGCGTTCTCCTGAACCCGGTCCTTACGCGGCGTGCGCCTTGATCGCCACGCTGGTCAGGGCGAGAAGCAGGTCGAGGTCGGGCTCGGCTTCGACCTTCAAGGCCACCCATGCGTGGTCGGCGCACAGCTGGACCTGATCGCAGCCGCCCAGTTCGGGCTCCAGCCGTTCGATCACGGGCTTCGTCAGGCGCAGGCGCACCTCGTCCGTGCCGGTCAAGCGCAGGATCTCGATGCCCCGGACCGCGAACGCGACGCCGCGCCGGGTGTCGCGCCCCTCCAGCGCCGGCCAGGACAGCAGCTGGGTCACCGCTCGGGCCAGATACGGCCCGCGGCGTAAGGTCGATCTCCGCCTGGCGGAAATGACTGCCACGTAACCATGCTGCTGCACACCGCCACGCCCCCGCTATCGTCCGTTCCTCAACTGTTATCCGCTGGAGAAGATCGGCCTACGCGATCGACGAATCCTTGGCCGGCGGCCCGCCCTCGTCAACCGTGTTTCCGGCGCGGCAAAGAGTTCGTGCTGATATGAGCGACACGCCGGGCGAAACCGATCGCTCCTCCTACCTACTGGGCACTTTCCACTCATTCGACATAAGAGACGCTTTGTCGGGTTCGGGTTGCTAGCCCGAGGAGGAAACATGTACCGCCCGCTTGGTGCCGCAGTCACTGCTGCCCTGGCCGCTCTGGCACTCATGCCGGAGGCTGCCCACGCATCGCCGTCGGTCGACAACATCGCGCACCGAGGCGGTGCGGCGTACGCGCCCGAGAACACCATCGTGGCCTGCGCCATGGCGCGGATGCAGCGGGCCGACGCGTGCGAGTTCGACATCCAGCAGACCAAGGATCAGCAGCTCGTCCTGATGCACGACCAGACGCTGTCCCGTACCACCAACGTCGAGCAGGTCTTCCCTGATCGGTCCCCGTGGAAGGTCGCCGACTTCACGCTCGCGGAGATCCGGCGGCTGGACGCCGGTTCGTGGTTCTCCTCGCGGTTCCGCGGCGAGAAGGTGCCCACTCTTCAGGAGGCGCTTCAGGCCATGAGGCGGTACGGCGTCGGGCTGCTGCTGGAGATCAAGCACCCGCCGAGCAGCGCGGGCATCGACCAGCGGGTGGCCACCGAACTGCGCGAAAGCCGTTCGGTGTGGAGCGGCCGCGGGCTGGTCGTGCAGGCGTTCGACTGGAACGCGATGCGGGCCTTCCACCGCATGATCCCCGAGGTCCCCATCACCCTGCTCGGCAAGCCGGACCTGAGCAAGCTCTCCGAGCTGGGCACCTTCGCCAAGGCGCTCAGCCTGCCGCGCTCCAGCCTCACGCCGGACGTCATCAGGACGGTGCACGGCAGGGGCATGCGGGTCTACACCGGGCCTACGGACCGGCCTGTCGTCATGCGTCGCCTGCTCTCGTACGGCGTCGACGGCATCATGACGAACCGGCCTGGCGAGCTCGACAGCATCCAGCGGTACTGGTAGGTCGCGAAAAATGGGGAGTACCAGCCTCTTCATATAGTTCATTCATAAATGCGACGATTGGAGTCGTTTGTCCCCCCGAGCGATAGGCGAATGCATGACAGACGAACGCGGGCGAAGGGCCCTCGTGGTGCGGGGCGGCTGGGAAGGGCACGCCCCGGTCGCGGCCACCGACCTCTTCGTGCCCTTCCTGGAGAAGCACGGGTTCGAGGTGCATCGGGCGGACTCTCCGGCGCCGTACGCGGATCCGGCGTTCATGTCCGGCGTCGATCTCATCGTGCAGTGCTACACGATGGGCACGATCGAGTCGGCGGAGCTGCGCGGTCTGGAGGCCGCGATCCGGGCGGGCACGGGAATGGCGGGCTGGCACGGCGGCATCGCGGACTCCTTCCGCAACTCCTCCGACTACCTGCACCTCATCGGCGGGCAGTTCGCCTGCCATCCGGGCAAGGATCCGGCCGAGCGGGAAGGCACGCAGGCTGACAACTACGTGCCGTACACCGTGAACATGCTGCCCGAGGCGGCCACGCACCCCATCACCGAGGGCATGGCGGACTTCGACCTCGTCACCGAGCAGTACTGGGTGCTGACCGACGACTACATCGACGTGCTGGCGACGACGACGCAGAAGATCCGCCCGTGGGACCCCTGGCACCGGGAGGTCACCTCGCCGGCGATCTGGACCCGGCAATGGGGGAGCGGACGGATCTTCGTCACGACCCCCGGGCACAGCCTCGACGTCCTGGAGAACGACAGCGTGCGCACCATCATCGAGAGAGGAATGTTGTGGGCCAGCCGGTGAACGTGGGTGTTGTCGGATGCGGTGCCATTTCGGCCCAGTATTTCCAGACCATCGACCGGCTGCCGCAGTTGCGGCTGGTGGCCGTCGCCGATCTGGACCTCGACCGGGCGCGGGAGGCGGTCCGGCCCTATGCGGGGGTCGACGTGGTGAGCGTGGCGGAGTTGATGGCGGATCCGCGCGTCGACGTCGTACTCAACCTCACCGTTCCGGCCGCGCACGCCGAGATCGCGCTGCAGGCCATAGCGGCGGGCAAGGACGTCTATTGCGAGAAGCCCCTTGCCGCGACCGTGGCGGACGCCGGGCAGATGTTGCGGGCGGCCGACGCCGCCGGGGTGCGTGTGGGGTGCGCGCCTGACACGGTGCTGGGCACGGGTACGCAGACGGCGCGCAAGGCGATCGACGACGGGCTGATCGGCAGGCCGATCGCGGCGACCGCGACGATGATGACGCCCGGCCACGAGCGCTGGCATCCCAACCCCGACTTCTACTACGTCCCCGGCGGCGGACCCCTGCTCGACATGGGGCCCTACTACATCACCAGCCTGGTGACCCTGCTCGGGCCGGTGACGACGGTCGTCGGCGCCGCCAGCCGCACGCGCGCCAAGCGCACGATCGGCTCGGGTCCCCGCCGCGGCGAGGAGATCCCGGTCACCGTCGACACCCACGTCACCGGAGTGCTCGTACACGCCTCGGGGGTGCTGACCACGCTGGTGATGAGCTTCGACGGGGCGGCGACCAAGGCGCCCAACATAGAAGTGCACGGCGAGAAGGGCTCGCTCGTCGTGCCCAATCCCAACCACTTCGACGGGTCCGTCCTGGTGTCGGGGGTGGGGGAGGAGGGCTGGCGAGCCCTTCCCGATTCGGCCGGCTACATCGGGGCCGGGCGCGGCATGGGCCTGGCGGACTTCGCCGCGACCCCGGCGGACGAGGCGCCCCGTGCGGGCGGATCGCTGGCCTTCCACGTGCTCGACGTCATGGAGTCGCTGCTGGCGTCGGCGCACTCCGGCGCGGCGGTGAGCATCACGAGCACCTGCGAGCGGCCCAGCCCCGTGGACCTGCTTCCGGCTCAAGGCACGCAGGTTTAGGCGGCCGGCGGCGCGCTTCCGCTCCGGGAGCGCGCCGCCGACCGGTTCGGTCAAGGAGTGACGATCGCTAGTCGGTCGGGTGGGTTGCGCGCTGCCGCTGTTTTCGCTGGCGGACCAGCAGTGCCAGAAGCGCCGTGAGGATCAACGCTCCGATCACCATGAGCGCGATGGCCCAGAGGGGGACAGTGCTGTCCGGGAGCTCGGTGTATGCGCCCTCGCCGGTGTGGATGAATGTTTTGGGGGTCCGGGACGGTAGTTCCACGGTGCCGGACCAGACGGCTGCCGGGCCGGTGCCGGTGCGCATCCGGACGGTGCACGGCAGGGAGCCGCTGCTCAGGCCCTTGGCGTTGATCGGCAGTACCGCGCTGGTGCCGGGCAGGACCGTTCCCATGATGACGTCGTAGGAGTGGGTCTTGCCGTCCGCCCTGCAGGAGATGGTTCCCTTGGCCCTGGCGAACGTCTGCCCGGGATTGTGCACCGGGATGGACAGGCGGGGTGTGGGCCCGACCCATCCGCCCGACACCGCTGAGACTGCCAGGGCTGTCTTCATCTGTGAGAGTGCACCGACGGTGACAGCGACACCCACGGTGACTTGCTTGACGATGATCGCTTTGGCTGATGCCTTTCCGTTCGAGCCGACCCGGACCGCGCTGGGTGGCCTGGCGGATTGGACTGTGATTCCGGTGAGGTACTGCGCCGGCTGGGCGTCAGCGGGAACATGGACCCGGAATGTCAGGGCCCTGCGTTCGCCGGGGGCCAGGGTGACCGTGGTGGGCAGTCCGGTCATCCAGCAACTGGCGCCGCTACATTTCCCGGGGATGCTTTGGTAGGCGGAGCCCGAATTCGTCGCGGTGACACCGCTGGAGATGGTGAGCTTCAGTCGCTGGGTCCTGGATCCTTCGTTGCTGATGATCGCTGTGTCCCGGCTCGTCCTGCCGGGCGGCACGGTCAGGTCGAAGTACGAGCGCGCCTGACCGGCCGAGGCCAATGACGGCTTGAGACCGAACGAGTCACCGTCCCCCACGGGGCTGGCCGCATGGGCCGGGGCGGCGGCGCCCACCCCGGCGACGAGCGCGAGGACGGCAAGTGACACGAGACCGACGGCGGCATGCGGCACGCGCGGGCGTCGGGCACGTGATGGTTTCAATGCGATCGCCTCCGGACGTTCTGCTGTGCTTCGGTTTCACGGTCCGCGACGCGACGGTCACGGTTACTCCACACCGGTGACATCGGCCCTTGTCTTCGGTATCGCCGCACGTGGCACGAGGGGGGAGGCTCGACGGGGAACACCGACGAGCCTTGCCGCGCATCAGACGGCCGCCGACGCGGAACACCACACCGTCAGCCGACAGCCAGGCGCCCTCGGCCGACACCCCGGCGGCGCAGAGCAGTCCCTTCGCCTTCGAAGAGATCACGCTGTCTCGCCGCCTCTCAGACCCCAATGCCAGGCTCAGGGCCCGGAGATGATCGCCATCGTGATGGTGGAGGTGTAGGAGCCCGCCGAGGCGCTGGCCGGAATGTTCACCCACCAGCCGACCGGATTGGCTGCTGTGCTGCCGCCGATGACCACCTCCCCGAGTCCGGACGCCGCGGCGGCGTTGTAGATGGTGACCGGGGTGGGGGAAGCCGCCGCTGTGGTGATGGCCACCGGATATGTGATCGAGTTGGTGGGCAAGGTGCATGTCCCGCTACAGGTAGCGGTCGGCGCATTGGTCGAGGAGATGGAGCTGGTGCTGCCGTTCGTCACGAACGTGCCGGCGTTTGGAAGCGTGAAGGTTCCGTTGGTGAAGGTCGTGGCGGAAGTCGTGACGTGCCAGCCCGTCCCGCTGCCGGTGGCGTCATTGACCGTGTACTGCTGGTCCGCAGCAGTCGTGTCGACCAGGCTCTGATTGTTGCCGTTCAAGGTCGTGGCCCAGGACAGCGACGCCGGCGCCGCCAGCGTCAGCGTGCCCGCGGTCAGGGCGGCCGTAGCAGTCAAGGTGCAGTCGGTGGTAGTCGGCGACCCAGGGGCGCACGGAGCCGCGCTCGCTCTGCCTGACAGCAGAGCGGCGGAGCCGGCAACCACAACGACCACCGCGCCCAGCGCTCGCGAAAACCGTCGCATCAGCATCATCCATCCCCCGGTGATGTCCCAGTCGGGACGCCTATGTCTACTACGGATTGTGATGCCAGTTTCACTGTTAGTAATCATCCATGATGGGATGCGACACCAGGTGTCGGCAACGAAGCTGTCATGAAGTAGACGCGATTGTCTTGGACCAGTTCAGGGCCTGTCCTTCCAGGACAACTCCACGCCACAGGAGACCGGATGTGCAACACCGCTTTCCGCGCCTCCAACACCGTCCTGACGCTTGAAGCTGGCGCGCAGGTCCTGGTCGGCGATTGGTCTATTGCTCTGGCTTGACCTGTACTGACTCTCCGTTGTCCTGGCATCTGATCTGATGAACTTGTCTCTTGAAGATCCGGTCACCATCCGGATGCTTGCGCGGCGGGCCGCCAAAGGGGGCAGGGGGCAGTGGCGCTAGGTTCAGGCAGGCGCGTGCTGACGAATGCGCTGCAGGTATCGATGGGCATCGTTCTCAGTGGGGTGCTGGTGTGGCAGACGTAGACTTGGCGTTCTCACCGGCCGACATTGAGCTGGCAGGATCTGCTTCGATCAGCAATGAGGCGGCCGGGCAGACGATGTCCCCAGGAAGCGGCGCCGTTGCCAGAGCCACAGAGCAGGCTCCTGCCGGTCTGACCAGATCGCTGCTGGACCGCGGATCCGGCCATGCCGGGCGGCACGCAGGACGGTTCGATTATGGATGTGGCCGTCGTCTATGAGGCGCAGAGCAGCCGAGACAGTGCATGTTAAGGGCATTGGCGGGCCAGAGAGGCTATCGCCTACCGGTTGGCTCGCTCAGCGTGGCCGTAAAGCAGATCGTGGTGGACACAAGGGCCGCGGACCAGTAGTACATAGTCAACGTCGCGACCGGGAGCGGGGCGGGATGGCATGTCACTACCTCGGCCACGACCTTCACCGCCGGTTCCCGCACACTGCCAGACAGCGGCACCTTCGTGACGAATGGCAGCATCATCTCGGTAACCGACACCGGTCTCGGATAGATGACCATCGGGGGCACGGCTGCCCACCCGATCGGCTGGTAGGAGTACGTTCCGGCCAACGCAGCAGCCGGAACGTACACCTCGACGATCACGATGTTGATCGTTTCCGGGCCATGAGCTGGCCGCGGCTGGTCATGTTCTTGGAAGTGGGCGTCGATTGAGCGCGTCTGGTCGGCGGCAGACAGCCTTGTCGGTGCTTGTGATGCTCTGGTGCGTGGTAGGCCTCATCGGGCTCGTTCCCACGGCGAGCGCCGCGACCCTCGCCGACGCCAGGTGGACGACGTCCAAGACGAAGACCGGTGCCACAGGTGTCAGCTATACCTTTTCCTTCACGGCGGCGACGACTTCATCGCTCAGCTCGGTCACGATGACCGTCCCGTCCGGGACGGCGGGAAGCGTGAGCGTAGGGACGGTCAGTCCTGCCGACGTCGCGGGCGGCAGTGTCTCCCTCACCGGCACGACGCTCACCTACTCCTTCACTCCTGTCACGGTCGCCTCAGGCACGGCCGTCTCTATCCAGATCAACGGACTGACCAACACCACCACGGTCGGCACCTACACCTCCACGGTCTCCACGATCAACGCTGGAAGCTCGGTGGACACCGGAACCACCAGTGCGGTGACCTTCACCGCCGGCGCTCTCACCCAGCTGGGCTGGTCTGCTTCGTCCACGACGATCGGCGCCACCAACGCCAGCTACACCTTCACCTTCACCACGGCGACCACCAGCGTGGCCATCACCTCAATCACGATGACCGTTCCGCCCGGAACTGCGGGAACGCCGACTCTAGGCACAGTCACCCCGGCCGGCCTGGGCGGCACTGTGACCCTCTCGGGAACGACGCTGACCTACTCGGGTATCTCGCTACTCCCGCTAACTCCCACGGCGTTCTCGATCCAGATCAACGGGCTGACCAACACCACCACGGCCGGCGCCTACACTTCAGCGATCGTCACCAGAGGCGCGGCGGGAGCCCTCATCGACTCCGGCGTTACCCCAGCCGTGTCCTTCACCGGCACCCTGAACGTGGCTGCGCCAAGTTCACTGACCTTGGCGACGACGCTGACCGGGTCTGACCAGGCCATCGTTGACGTGGTGCCGGCGGACCAGCAGTTCACCGTGGACGACGAAACCGCTTCTGGAGCCGGATGGCACATCACCGTCTCCGCGACCACGTTCACCACCGGTACGCATAGTCTGCCCGATACGGGCACTTTCGTGTTCACCGGCAGCACCTCCTCAGCCTCCGCGGCCACAGCGCCGAGCGTGACCTGCGTGACCAGTTGCACGCCCCCCAGCACCACCACCACCTACCCGGTCGCCATCACCACCGCCGCTTCTTCCCCGACACCAGCCACCGTTTACGCCGCGTCCGCTGGCAGCGGTCTGGGTTCGGCCACGCTCGGCGGCAGCACCACGCCCCACCCCATCGGCTGGTGGATCAACGTCCCTGGCAACGCCCGGGCCGGCACCTACAGCTCGACAGTGACCGTGACCGTCGTGTCGGGACCATGAGCCAAAGGCGGCACAGCATCCAAGGGTGATTACGTGCTGTTCCACAGCCTGGGCCAGGACGGCGAAGCTGAGCCGGTCCATCCGGTGTCGCCATCCTGATCGCCGCGGCGATGTTGCTCTTGTTCCGCTTCCGCCGTTCCCGCGCGCGTGCCTCCACCTCGGCCCCCGCCAACGAAGATTCACGAGCTCCACGGGCTGACACTAGGCCATGGACGGTGCCGTCATGGTCGCTGGTCGTCTCGGTGAACGTCACCACATCGTCGATCATCGACTCGACGTGGTGTGACAGGCGAGGACGACGGCCGTTTCCGTCCACGACCTCGGTGGCGTTCGAGGGGTTCCACTCTTCCCCACGCGCGCATGAGGGTTGCACGCTCGAAAGCGAACTGCCCGTCGTCACGTAGTGCCCTGCGGGCACCCATTCGAAGTCACCGCGTTGCCGGGCCCGGTCGAGTGCGGCCAGGTCCGGGTCGAGCCCGACGAGCCGCCTGCGGTGCTCGAGCCGGGGTCGCCTGCGTCCGGCTCGACCACCTGATGTTCCGCCAGCGCGAGGCTCAGGTGCAGACTGCTCTGGGCCGGCGCCTGCCTTGGTCGGTGACGCAGTTTACGGGGCTGCTCATCTCACTGCTGTGCCCGCCGGATAGGCGTGGCCGCCGGATAGTCGCATGCGGCGCGGCCCTGATCGCGCAAACGTCACAAAGCGCCTGATCGCCGAGTTCTCCCGGGCGACCGGCGCCCGCGCACCCCGCTGAAGGAGCGCGTGGGCGACCTGTCCGAACGCGAGACCTCAACCGTCACAGCCGTTCGAGCTCGGCGAAGGGCACGCGGAGTTTCAACTCCTTCGGCAGGACGACGTCCAGCGTGTCCCGATGAACGGCGGCAAGCTGGTAGTTACGTCCGGACCAATCGAGGCGGTATTCCTCGATGGAATGGACCCGCGCTCCAGCAAGGACCACGATCAGATAGACGGGGATACGCTGTGCCGCGTATTCGGCTTTCTTGTCGTTGAAGTCGGTTTCCGAGTTGGTGCTGACGATCTCGATGACCGTGAGCACACTCGCCGACGTCAACCGGGTTCCTGGCTCCAGACACCGCAACACGGTGATATCGGGTCGGCGAAGGGTGAACCGTCGCCCGGTTTCGGCCACATGCGCGTTGGCGTAGTCATAGCGCATATCGGTGTCCTGCAGCACGTCCAAGCAAGGCGCCGCAGGCCGCGCCGACTTCAGCGCCCATGCCAGGTTCAGTGATACTCGCTGGTGCTCAGGAGTGGGTGACTCACAGAAGATGACGCGCCCGTCGACGACCTCAACAGACCGCGCGACATCCTCCGGCAGCGCCTCGTACTCCTCCTCCGTGATGAGAAGACTTTCAGGGTCACTGGCCCAGATCGGCACTGACATGATCATCTGCTCCTCATCCGGTTCAGTCCATCATATGGGAGAGCCGTCTACGGAGGCCTTCTGCGATCTTCTGGATCTCGGTGAGGGCCGCGTCGAGCGCCTGCCGATGTGGCGGCGGCGGATGATCACCTCGGCGCGCTCCGGTCGGGCGTCGCCCTGGTATCCGTAGAGGGGGCAGGGCGGTCGTCATCCAATGCTCGGCCCCAAAGGTCTCCCCTTGGTCAACCGGTAAGATCGACTCATACACCATGTGCGGGGGCGTGACCATGGGCCGCGTCCCCGTCGAGTGTGTGGAGCGTTCTAAGGAGTGTTGATGAGTGCGGGTGTCAGGCTGATCCGCAATGCCGAGCTCACGCAGGCAGTGGAATACGCGTACGCGTCCGTCGTCGACGCGCCCGTGCGGTCCGTCTGGGTCGCCGGGGCGTGCCCGCTCGACACCGACGGCAACACCGTGGCGATCGGGGACTACGCCGGCCAGACCCACCAGGTGATGCGCAACCTTGTCACCGCGTTGCGCGGTGCGGGCGCATCGCTGACCGATGTGGTCAAGACGACTGTGTACGTGGCCTCCGCCGAGCAGGCCGACCTGGTGACAGCATGGAAGGTCTACCGGGAGTACATGGGCGAGCATGACGTTCCCAGCACCCTGCTCGGCGTGACGGTGCTCGGATACTCCCACCAGTTGGTCGAGGTCGAGGCGGTCGCCGTGATCGACCGGCCCGCGGACGCCGGCTGACTCAGTGACGGGCGCGTCGGTCGTGCAGCTCGACCGGCAGCACGTCCCATGACGAGGCCAGCCGCGTCAGCTCACCGGCGAGGTCTCCGCTCGCCGCACCGCCCCAATGCTCGTCCGGGCGGAAGTGGACGACCGTTCCCGTCGTGCCGTCGTCGGCGATCGACACCAGATCGGTCACGGGAACGCCGTGTTCGTAACGCTGCGTCCACGATCCGCCTTGGCGGCGGTTGGTATGGACGAGCCACTCGCTGAGCGCCGCGACGACGGACATGCCGCGGCGCGGATGGCCGTCGGGGAGCACCTGCGCGTCAGGGTGGTCGAAGAACCTGAGGTCCTTCGACGCCATGATCGGCTTCTTCACGGCGCGGCCGTCGTCGTCGGGGCGGGTGTCGGTGCCTCGCCCGCGATCCGCCACCGACACCGAGCCGTCGGGGTGGAGAGCGACGGTGCAGTGCCCGCCGTTGTCGCTGCTCTCCGCCTCGTCGGCCGCGTACGCGACGACTTCGAGCACCAGGTGCCGGAGCCCGCCGGGAGCGAACGCGACGGCGTTCTGGCGGATATGGGTGAGGTGCTCGATGTCCACGCCACTCGACCAGTCGTGTGTCGTGTTACGCCAGGAAGCCCGTGATGTGCCCACCGGAGGAGCCTATGCCCCAGGACGGCGTAGTCGCGGCCGCCCGGTGGTCCCGTTGTCTCCGCTCAAGTCGTTTCTTGCCCGGTTTCGGGCGGGGGTGCGATGCTGCTTGATCACGACCGAGGGGAGTGCGGGATGGGCGACCTCCGGCCGTCGTCATGGGGAGTCCTGGCGAGGGCCGAACCTTTCAGCGACTGCTTCGGCTACGACCGTGGCACCCCCATCGACCGCCGCTACATCGAGGCATTCCTGACGGCCGGCGCCCACCTGATCCACCCGCCGCTGCTGGAGGTCGGCGAGGACGTCTACGCGCGGCGGTTCGCGGCCGGCGCGGTGGAGACCGACGTCGTGGACATCGACCCGGACAACGAGGACGCCACGCTGATCGCCGACCTGTGCGAACAGGATTCCTTGCCCGCCGCGCGCTACCGTTGCGTCCTGCTCGTCCAGACCCTCCAGTACGTACGGGATCCCCGCGCGGCACTCGTCAACGTGCGGCGCAGCCTGGCGCCCGGCGGCAACCTGCTGGTGACGGTGCCGGGGATCAGCCGCACCGACCCCGTGGACGACGCCCTCATGGCCGACCGGTGGAGGTTCACCCCGGCGGGGCTGCGCGACCTGCTGGCCGAGGTGTTCGGGCCCGACTCCGTACGGTGCCGCGGCTACGGGGGGCTGCGCGCCGCCACAGCATTCCTGTACGGTCTGGCCGCCGAGGAGATCGGTCCCCTGGACGAGAGCATGGAGGATGCGGAGTTCCCCATCGTCGTCTGCGGCACCGCACGGGCCGGAACGTGACCGCGGTACCGACCCCGGCGCCCGGGGTGATCCTCATCGCCGGGGCGGCCGAGGAGCTGCTCTCGGACGTGGTCCGCGCCTTGCGGCGGTTGTGCGCCGGCGAGTCGGAGCGCCACCTGCGGGCACCGCCCGTCCTCGACGCCGCGGTGGCGGATCGGGCGGGCTACGCCACGTCGTTCCCTCATCTGCTCGCCGCGGTCAGCCAGGGCGGCACCGCCACGGATCTGGTGCTGACACCCGCGGCCTGCTACCACGCGTACCCCATGTACGAGGGGCGCGTCCTGGCCGGGCCGGAGGAGCTGACCGTGGTCGCCGACTGCTACCGCCAGGAGGCCACGACGGAGCCCGGCCGGCTCAGGTCGTTCCGCATGTTCGAGACGGTCCGGCTGGGTACGCCCGAGCAGTGCCTGACCTGGCGTGACGACCGCCTCGACCGGCTCGCCCGCTGGCTGGAGGCCCTGGGCGTGAAGTCCGAGGCGTGCCCGGCGAACGACCCGTTCTGGGGCCGGACGGGCAGGTTGCTCGCCGACGCCCAGCGAGCCGACGGGCTCAAGTGGGAGCTCGCCGCCGACGTCGGGGAAGGCATCCGCCAGGCAGTGGTGTCCGTGAACTACCACAAGGAGCACTTCGGCGCGGCGTTCGGCATCCGGGCCGCCGACGGGACGCCGGCGCACACCGCCTGCCTCGGCGTCGGCCTGGAGCGGCTGCTGCTGGCACTGCGGCACGCCCATGGCCCCGTGCTGGAGCGCTGGCCCACCTCGGTGCGTGACGCCCTGACGCAGTGAGCGTGTACCGCCGGCGGTACACGCCGTCGCTGTAGGTCAGCTCGCCTCCGCCGCCTCGCGCAGCGTCGCGCGGACCGCCTCGCCCAGCTCGGCGAGGCGGTGGAGCGGCAGCTCGAGGGCGGTGACCCCGTCGGCCCAGGGAGCGAACCGCAGCACGATGTCGCGCGCCTGCCGCTTGGTCAGCCCGTCGTGGGCGCCGATCAGCCCCTCCCGCCAGGTGTTGACCAGCTTGCCGTGTGCCCGGTCGAGCAGCCTGCGCAGCAGGAGCTCGGCGGGGTCGCCGGCGGGCGGGCGGCGGACGGCGTCGACGGCGGCGCCCTGGACGCTGATCTCGTAGACCGGCGACAACAACGCGGCGGTCTCTGTCACGTCGCCCGGCGGCTCGGCGATGAAGGCGCGGACGTGGTCCGCCCGGGCCGCGAGCAGCAGGCGGGGCAGCGCCGCGTCCAGGCCGGCGGGCACGGCGACGGCGACCCGCTCGGGCGCGGCGGCGTACGGCTTGGCGAGCCAGGTGGCCAGGCGCACCCGCGGCGTCCGCGGCAGGAACCCGGCAGGCCAGTCGCCCACCAGCAGGTCGGGCGCGAAGTCGGTGGCCTGCGCGAGCAGGCGCTCGTCGCCGGGTCCTGTCTTGCTCTCCACCGCCTGCGGCCCGTGGGTGTAGATGGCGGCGGCGAACCGCTCCACCCGGGCGGCCACGGCGGGCTTGGTCTTCGTGGTGGGGCGCAGGATGTAGAGGTCGGCGGCCGAGCCGATGGCTTCCGCCCCGAAATAGCGATTGAGATCGGGATACATGGCTTCGTAGGCCAGGTTGAGGTCGTACAGGGAGCTCTGCACCTTCAGGGCGAGCATCGGCGTGCGCTCGCTGGCCCCGTACGCCAGCATGACCCGCCCCTGCTCCGGGTCCTGGAGCCCCTCGACACACCTGGCGACGAACAGGCCGATGCCCTCCGGGGTGTAGGGCGGGTCCGTCACGGTCACGTCGGCGTAGCCGTGGAGGGACGGCGGCAGGCCCAGCCGCAGGTCCGCCCAGCGCGTACGCACGGACAGGCCCAGGTCGGCCGCGCACCGGTCGATGTAGGCCAGGATGCGCTCGTCGATGTCGGCCACCGCGATCTCGGTGCCGGGGTAGAGGGACGCGATGGCGAGCGAGGTCAGGTCGTGGTCGCCGACGCACAGCACGCGCGCCCCGGGCGGCCAGGACCGCGCGCCGAGCAGCAGCGCCCGCCGCACCACGGTCTCCGGGGTGGCGGAGACGTGGTCCAGCGCCTGCCTGGCGCGCGGGGCCCCCGCGATCAGCTTGGCCATCCGTTCCACCAGGTCCGCGTGGCCGGACAGGAGATGATCGACCGGTCCTGCGGGGCTGACGGGCCGGCGACCGGTGTCGATCAGTGCGCGCACGCGTGCCTGGGACAGGCGGAAGCGGTCGCCGGAGCGCTCCGGGTGGACCTCACGGAGCACGGCCTCGATCGAGCGCCTGGAGACGGCCGTCCGTCTCACCAGATCGGGGAGCGTCCACCACGAGCCGTCGCCCAGCACGGACAGCACTTCGGCGGCGCGCCTGGGATCCAGGCCGGTCGCCGCGGCCAGGTTGCGTACGTTCTGCTCCTCTTCCACAGCGAAACCCTAACGGGGCGGGCACGCCTTCGCGATCAAGCCGCGGAGCGCCACCAGCGCTCGACCGTCTCGCGGGTGGCCGCGAAGTGTTCGGCGGCGTACTGGACGGCCGCTTCCACGGCAGCTCCAGGCGTCCGCGCGCCGCCGTCAGGGAGAGCGCGGGCGGCCGCATCCAGGAAGCCAGAGATGTCCTCGTCCGTCAGCGCCGCCGACGGCATGAAGCGCTGGCCGTACGCCATCGGGTAGCCGCTCTCCTGCAACCCCGCGAAGAAGCGCCGCCCCAGCTCCGGATCGGCGAAGACGACGTCGAACATGGTCGGCCAGGCCCGCGCCCACGCCGCCACGGACGCCTCCTCGAACAGGCCGTCCAGCCCGCGCATGAGCCGCTCGCCCGCCGCCCGCATCGCCTCGACCGCGGCCCCGCCGGCGCTCGCGTCCAGCGTCGCCAGCGCCGCCGCGAAAGGAGTGGACTCCCGCTGGTAGGTGTTGCCGAGGTGGGTACGGCGGGCCGCCTCCATGACCGCGGCGCCGCCGGCGACGGCGGAGAGCGCGAAGCCGTTGGCCAGGCCCTTGCTCAGCGTGATCAGGTCGGGGCTCACTCCTGCGGCGGCGTGGTAGCCGCCCCAGGCGTAGCGGAAGCCGGTCATGACCTCGTCCACGATGAGCAGGCCGCCGTGGGCGCGGGTGACGCGCTCGACCTCGCGGAGGAACGCGGGCGGGAAGACGTTCACCTCGGGGGTCACGATCACCGCGGCCAGGTCGCCGCGCCGCCGCGCCAGCCGTTCGAGCAGGTCCAGGTCGTAGCCGAAGTCCGCGGTGTCGGGGTCGCGGTCGGCCAGCCCCATCGCGGGGCGGTACTGCAGCTGCCAGTCGTGCCACCCGTGATAGCCGGAGGTGAGCACCGTGCGGGCGCCGGTGTGCAGCCGGGCCAGGCGGACGGCGGCGGTCGTGGCGCAGGACCCCGTCCGGAAGAACTCGACGGCCTGCGCGCACGGGAAGATCTCGGCGATCCGGCGGGCCACCTCCTCGCGCAGCGGTGAGGTCGCCTCCGGCAGGATGCCGCCGCGGTGCAGCTCCGCGACCGCCGCGTCCACCACGGGCCGGTACCCGGCGCCGAGCGGCGCGGCGCCGCTGCACGACGACAGGTCCACGTGGCAGCGGCCCTGCGTGTCCCACACCCGCGCGCCGGACGCCCGCTCGAACGCCGGCCCCGAGCCGGGCAGCGCCAGTGCGCTCACCTGCCGGTCGGTGACGGTGGGCGTGGGAGCTGTACGGGCCATGGGTTCTCCCTCGAATCAGATGGTGGCCGTCGCCAGGTCCCGGGCGATCCGCCGGGCGATTCTGGAGGCGTTCGCCAGGATGGTCAGCGTCGGATTCACACCGCCGGGATAGGGAAAGAATCCGCCGTCCACGACAAAGACGTTTTCCTGGTCGTGGATCCTGCCATAGGCGTCGACCACGGAGGTGCGGGGATCGTCTCCCGCCCGGCATCCGCCGTGCAGATGGCGGCTGCCGCGTTCGTATCCGGATTCTTCGAGCCTGATATCGCCGGCCCCGGCGGAAATAAGGAGTTCGGTGGCCTGTTCGGATAGGTAATGGAGCCGTGCCGCATCCAATGGGTGCGTTTCGTACTCCATCAGTAACTGTCGTGCGCCGAGTCCGTTTCTCTTGTTGGACAGGCGTACCCGATTACGCCACATCGGCTGGTCCGCGGCGAGGTAGTGCACACGCAGCGGCATTCTCCCGTCGCGGGGAGCGCGTTCGGCGGGGCTGGCCTCGTACATGATGCCGCCCAGGCCGCTGGGGCAGGCGTCGTCGAGGTAGTGGTCGGAGAAGGACACGGTCGAGAACGGCCCGCCGGAGCCGTGGGCGGTCCTGGCGGGTTCGGCGACCGTGCCGGCCGCGTACCCGCTGACCTTGAAGCAGAGACCGCGCCCCACGACGTCGTGGCGGTTGCCGAGGCCCGCCGGTGACCAGCGGGAAGGGGAGCGCAGGAGGAGGGCCGAGGACTGTACGGCGTTCGCGGCCAGCACCACGCACCGCGCCCGGGTCGTGTGCCGGACCTCGGCGCGCTGGTCGAGCCATTCGACCGCGCCCGCCCGGTCGCAGGCGGAGGCGTGCACGCGCAGCGCCCTGCTCCCGGTCGCCACCATGAGCGAGCCCTCCTCGACGGCCGGGTCCAGCAGCGTGGCGACCACGTCCGCCTTCGCCCCGGAAGGGCAGGCGTGCTCGTTGCACGGGCCGCAGCGATGGCAGGCGGGGCGGCCCCGGTACGGGGCGGAGTTGATGAGCAGCGGCGTCGGGAAGGGGCGCAGGCCCATGCGGCGCCCCGCGCCGGCGAGCAGGCGACCGTGCGGGCTGTAGGCGTGCGGCGGGAGCGAGGCGGCGGCGCCGTCGGGTTCGAGTGGATCGGCGCCGCGGGTCCTGGCCACGCCGAGCAGGCGCTCCACCTCGTCGTAGTGCTCGCGCAGGTCCGCGTACGCGATGGGCCAACGGGGATCGAGGGCGTCGTCGGCGACGTGCTTGCGGGCGTCGAAGTCGACGTGCCGGAGCCGGAACCCGATGCCGGCGAACAACCCCATCCCGCCGCCCAGGCCCCGCGCCGACCACGGGCGCCCGACGGGGGCCGGCCGGCGCCGTGCTGACCGTACGAGTGCGGGCTCCCATTCGGGTTCGAGGGCCTCGAGTGTCGCGCCGGGGCCGATCCTGTCGCCGTCCTCCAGCAGCAGCACGCGCAGGCCGCCGCGGGCCAGCAGGTGAGCCGTGACGGCCCCGCCGGGACCGCTGCCGATGACGCACACATCGGCCGAGCGATAAACGGCCGAGGCGTCCCGCACAGCGCTCACCCGCTCCTGGAGTGCATCAACTTTCGCAATGGCCACAGGCTAGCAACGAACCCGGCGATCACGTCAAACAGCTGAACATTACTACTTGTCACGGACGCATGACAGATAGCAGTAATTGAAAGATGTAGCAATTAGGTAGAAACTGGCTGACCAAAGCTCGGGTTATGGACTGGGAGCGATCTTGTGTGCTCTCATATGGCCCTTGCGAGCCGTCGTCCCCATGGGCGCGGTTCGCACCGGTGGCCGTCTCACACACCGGGAGTAATGTGGGAGTTCAGTCAGACTGTGAAAGCGACGGGCCGCGTCAGGTTTACGCGGTGCACATCAAGCTGCTGAAAAGGGGAGACTCGCCACGCGTCCTGGGAATGGACGACGAACACGTCCGCCGCCTGGCCGACGTCGAGACCGAGCTTCCGCCCATCCTCGTGCACCGCGAGACCATGCGCGTGGTCGACGGGATGCACCGACTGGGCGCGGCGATACTCAACGGCCGGCAGATGATCGACGTGCGCTTCTTCGAGGGCAGCGACGAGGCGGCCTTCCTGGCGGCGGTGCAGGCCAACACCACACACGGGCTGCCGCTGTCGTTGCAGGACCGGCGCGTGGCCGCGCTACGCATCATCGAATCCCACCCGGCCATGTCCGACCGGTCGATCGCCGAGGTCACGGGCCTGTCGGCGAAGACGGTGAGCGGCTTGCGCCGCTGCTCAACTGTGGATTCTCCACAGTTGAGCACCCGCATCGGCAAGGACGGCCGCCGCCGCCCGCTGAACGCGGAGGAGGGGCGGCTGCGCGCGGCCCGCGTGATCGCCGCCAATCCGGACGCCTCCCTGCGGAAGATCGCTCAGGACGCCGCCGTCTCGGTCGGCACCGCGCATGCCGTACGCCAGCGGATCCGGCGCGGCGAGGACCCCATGGCGCCGCGGACGACGGAGCGGCTCACCGACGCCTCCAGGCCGGCGGCCGCGAACACCGCCGAACGCCGCCGCCCGGACCAGAGAACGACGGACGTGCTCCTGCGGCTGCAGTCGCTCCAGCGCGACCCGTCGCTGCGGCTCTCGGAGGCCGGCAGGCACCTGCTGCGCTGGATGCACAGCCACGTGATGGCCAAGGACATGCGGCCGGACCTGCTCGACGCGGTCCCCTCGCATCTGGCTCCGATCGTGGCCGACATGGCGCTGCAGTGCGCCGAGATCTGGATCGACTTCGCCCATGACGTACGGGAGCGCCTGCAGGACCAGCCGGAGCACCCGTCCCGTTCGCAGGCAGGAGAGCGGTAGTGGAACGGCGATCGGTGGAGTTCACCCGGCAGAGCACCGGATCGGGGCCCGCCACCTGCGGGCAGGTGTCCATGTGGCTCGACATCACCGACAAGGACCCGCGTGAGGCGTTCTTCAACCCCTCCGGCGAGGTGGAGGTGCCGTCCGGGCTCACCGTCGAGGACGTGCTGGACGAGCTGTGCGCGCTGATGGGCCGGCACGAGTCGCTGCGCACCTTCCTGACCGAGGACGCCGGTGGCCGGCTGACGCAGACGGTGACCGGCTCGGGCCGGCTGCCCGTGGACCTCGTCGACCTCGGCGCCGGCGGGCAGGGGCTGTGGGAGGCGCTCGCCGGACGCCAGCGGGTGGTGGAGCGGCTGCCGTGGGACCTGTCCGCGGAGTTGCCGTTGCGTCCCACGATCTTTCACGGCGCGGGCGAGCCGCTGGCCGTCCTGCTGAGCGTGGCGCACACGGCGGCGGACGGCACAGGGGTGCGCAACCTCGTCGCCGACCTGGCCGCGCTGGTCGAGGCCCGCGCCAAGGGGCTGGACCGGCCGCCGCCGCCCGCCGCCCGGCAGCCGCTGGAGCAGGCCCGCTACGAACGGTCCGCCGAGGGTGATCGGCGGCTCGCGGGCGCGCTGGAGTACTGGCGCGCCAGGCTGGCCACGATGCCGCCCACGGCGTTCCCTAAGGCCGGGGAGCCTGGCCTGCCGTCGTACCACGCGGCGGTGCTCTACTCCAGGGCCGCCGATCTCGCCCTGAACCTCCAGGCGAAGCGGTACGACCTCAGCGGCACGGCGGTCCTGCTCGCGGCCACGGGGCTGGTGCTCGGCGCGTACACCGGGATGCCGGCCTGCGCCGTCCAGCTCATCTGCGCCAACCGCACCCAGGAGGCGGAGCGGCGCGCGGTGGCCTGCATGATCCAGGGCGCGCTCGTCTCGCTGGACCTGCGCGGGGAGAGCTTCGGCGACGTCGCCGCACGGGCCTGGACGGCCTCCGTCCGCGCCTACCGCAACGGCCTGTACGACAAGCGGGAGCTGCGCCGGACCATCCGGTCGGTCGAGGCGCAGCGCGGCGTACGGCTCGACCTGTCGTGCGTGCTCAACGACATGCGCGAGGAGATGCGCCCGGGCCGCCGGCTGGCCGGCCCCGCCGACGAGGCGGCCGTGCGGGCCACGCTGCGGGACAGCCTGTTCCGGCCGGAGCCCGCGGTGGAGCAGGAGAAGTTCGCCCTGTACGCGGAGGACACGCCCGAGATGCTGCGGCTGACCCTGCACGCCGACTCCCGTTACCTGGACGCCGGGGCCGTGCGTGACGTGCTGTTCGGGATCGAGCGGCTGCTGGTCGAGTCGGCGTTCGGCGAGGTCCGCCCGGACGAGGTGGGCCGCCTGACCGGGATCGCGGCTCCCCGAGGGGAGGGGACGGCGTGAGCGCCGGGCCCGCCGTCAGCCTGAGCGGGCTGGACGAGACGCTGCGGTCGCTGCGGCTGGTCCCGGACGACGCCCGCTGCTTCGAGGTGCCGTGGAGTTCGGCCGAGCGCGACTACGGCCTGCCACCCGACGTGCTGCGGACGATGCTCGCCGCGGGGCTGGGCGAGCGGAGCGGATTCGACCACTTCGACCTGCTCAACGTCTCGCTGGACCTGGGTGTCCGGTCCCTGTGGACGTTCGGCCCGGCCTCCTGGGCGAAGGGCCTGCGCGCGAAAGCAGCCGTGCGCGCCGAGGTCGAATTCGTGCCGGAGTGCGCGCACGAACCCGACGAGGGCCGGGAATGCGACTTCCAGGTCCTGCTGCCCACCGGATGGGCACCCTGCCCCGGCGGTTCGGCCGCCGCCCGCTTCGAGTTGCCGGCCTCGTGGCCCCGGCCGCAGCCCCGCGCCGCGGAGCTGCTGGCGGAGTTCGGCCGCGTCAGGTTCGTCCGCCTGCCCATGACGGTCGGGCTGGACCTGGACTTCGTCGAGCGCACCGGCATCGCGGACTGCACGGGCGGCTCGCTCTTCCTGGTGCGCGAGGGGCGCCGCCGCGGTCTGCCGATCCGGCTGGCCCAGGGCGTGATCCTCTCGCCGCCGTTCTCCGTCCTGCACTACTGGGCCGAGATCGAGAACGACGGGGTGTGGGTGCCGCACGACCCGCTGATCGTGGGGGCGATGCTCCGCTGGGGGCTGCTCGACCCCGCCGAGTGGGACGTGCTGCGCTCCACCGGAGCGATCCTCGCCCGCGTCTCGGGGGAGATGGGGCCGGTGGGGCTGGACGCCGGCCGCCCGGCCGGGGTGTCCTTCGCGACTGTTGTGCAGACCGGATCGAGAGGATGAACGCGGTGCCTGCGAAAGCCGTACACGGCAACGAGCGAACCCACGTGGAGCGCCGGGTCCGCGACCTGCTGGCCCGGAGGGCGGTGCTGCCCGGCGTCATCGAGTCGGTCGACGCGGAGGCCGACCTGTGGGAGCTGGGGATGGAGTCGCTCGCCATGGTGGGCGTCATGGTCGCCGTGGAGGACGAGTTCGGCATCGAGTTCCCGGACGAGCTGCTCACCCGGGAGACGTTCCGGTCGCTGTCGGTCATCACGGACGCGGTCATGAGCCTGACGCAGGAAGAAGACCGCCCGTGACGGGAGATCGCGAGAGCGCCGCCGGGGCCTGCCGGGAGCTTGCCAAGGGGGTGCTGGCCGAGCACGCCGCCGAGGTCGACAGGGACGCGCGCTTCCCCAAGGAGGCGCTGCGCGCCCTGCGCGCGCACGGCCTGCTCGCCGCCGCGGCCCCGGTGGAGCGCGGCGGCCTCGGCGCGGACGTGCCCGCGCTCGCCGGCATGGCCGCCGCCCTGGCGCGCGGCTGCGGCGCCACCGCCATGATCTGGGCGATGCACCAGGTGCAGCTCGCCTGCCTGCTCGCCTGCGACGAAGGGGCCGAGCTGCGCGAGGCCGTGACCAGGGTGGTACGCGACCAGCTCCTCATCGCCTCGGCCACCAGCGAGGCGGGCATCGGCGGCGCGCTCCGCACCAGTGCCTGCGCGGTCGAGCGCGACGGGGCCTCCGCCCGCCTGGACAAGCGCGCCACCACCGTCTCCTACGGCGTCGAGGCCGACGCCCTGCTGGTCAGCGCACGCCGCGGTCCCGGCTCACCGCCCGCTGACCAGGTCGCGGTGCTCGTCGACTCCGCGCGTACGCAGCTGGAGGTCCTGGGCGGCTGGAACCCTCTCGGCATGCGCGGGACGTGCAGCCCCGCGCTGCGGGTCCGCGCCGAGTTCGAGGACTGGCGGATCCTGCCGGTGCCGTTCGGCGACCTCGTCGCCCGGGTCATGACCCCGCTGTCCCACGTGCTGTGGTCCGGGGTCTGGTACGGGCTGGCGGCCGAGGCCGCCGACCGGGCCGTGTGCCATGCCAGGGCACGCGGGGACGGCGCGGGGCCGCCGAGCGGCAGCCTGGCCGAGATGCGCTGGCGGCTGGCAGGGCTGGAGGCGCAGCTCGACGCCGCGGCCAGGGAGACGCAGGACGTGCTGACCGGGGCCGCGGAGCCGACCGTCGCCTTCACGTTGCGGGTCAACTCGCTCAAGCTGGCCATGTCGCAGGTCGCGGTGGATGTCGCGCTGGCCGCCATGCGGGTGTGCGGCATGGCCGGCTACTCCGAGGAGGGCCCCCACTCCGTGGCCCGGCTCCTGCGTGACCTGCTGTCGGCGCCCCTGATGATCAACAATGAGCGTCTGGTGGCCATCGGCGCCCAGCTGGCCCTCGTGGCCAGGGAGCGGTGATGGGCGAGACCTGGGCACACGTGCTCCCGCCCGGCGAGGTCTTCTCGCCGGCCAGCGGGGGCTCGCTCGGCACGGTCGCCGCCGAGCTCACCCGCGAGCACGCCAGGCACGGCGGCGCCACGATGATCGTCGCCGACCGCGCCGGGGAGCACGCGTCGCGGGGGGTGCGGCTGCTGCCGTACGACAGCCCCGGGGAGACGCTGGGCGAACAGGCGCGGCGGGAGGACGACGAGTCCGCCGCGCGGGGCGAGCGCCGCGCCCACTACGCCAGGTTCGTCCGGCCGGCGCTGGATGCGCTGCCGGACGGGTTCGCCGGGCCGATCGTGCTGCACAACGCGGTCGCCGCCGTTCCCGAGCTGCGGCGGCTGCGACCGCGGGCGCGGGTGTGCCTCTATCTGCACGCCGACATGTTCCGGTCGTTCCCGGCGGCCGAGCGGGCGCGCGTGGTGGCCGAGGCGGACGTGGTGGTGTGCGTGAGCCGGTTCGTGGCCGAGCGGTTCCTCGACGGGACCGGCCTGCCGCTGACGGCCGTCACGGTGGTGCACAACGGGCACGACCCGGCCAGGTTCCACCCCGCTCCGCGGCCGCCGGGCTCGGTGCCGGTCGTGCTCTTCACCGGCCGGCTCGCCCCGGAGAAGGGGCCGATGGCGCTGATCAACGCGTGTGTGGAGCTGGCGCGCACCGGTGCCGGCTTCCGGCTGCGCATGGTCGGCAACGCCGAACTGCACGCGTCGTCGGCGCCGGACCGGTTCGAGCGCCAGGTGAAGCACCGTGCCTGCCTGCTGGGGGACCGGGTGGAGTTCTCGCCGTTCGTGGACCGCGCCGCCATCGGGGACGTGTACCGGGAGGCCGACGTGTTGTGCGTGCCCTCGCTGTGTGAGGACGCCAGCCCCCTCGTCCTCACCGAGGGCCTGGCCAGCGGTCTGGCCTGCCTGGCGAGCGCGCGCGGGGGAGTGCCGGAAGTGGGGCGGGACGCGGTGCGCTACTTCGACTACCGGCGGCCCGGCGACCTCGCCCGGCAGCTCGGGCGCCTGATCAGCGAGCCGGGCCTGCGGGCCGAGCTGGGGCGGCGGGCGCTGCGCCGCGGGCGCGAGCTGACCTGGGAGAGCCGCTACCGGTTGTTGCGGTCGCGGCTGGCGGAGGTGCCCCGATGAGCCGGCCGGTGCTCGTGGTGTCCGCGCACCTCGACGACGCCGTCCTGTCCTGGGGCGGCACGATCGCCGCGCTCACCGGGCGAGGGGTGCGGGTGGTGGTGCTCACCGTGTTCGCCGGGTGCGCGGGCGATCCGCTGCCGCCGTACGCCGAGCAGTACCACACCTGGTGGCGGGCGGCCTGCGCGATGGCCGGTGACACGGCGGCCGGCGGGATGCGGCTGCGTCGCGATGAGGACGTGCGGGCGTGCGCGGTGCTCGGCGCCGAGCCCGTGCACCTGGACTTCCTCGAGGCGCTGTACCGGCGCGGAGCCGGCGGGTCGCCCCGCTGCTGCGCCGGGGACGACCTGTTCTCGCCGCCGGGGCCGGACGACCTCGTGCTGGAGAAGGCCGTCGCCGCCGAACTGGGCGGCTGGATCGCCCGGCTGGCGCCGGGAGAGGTGCACGCGCCCGCGGCGATCGGCGGCCATCTCGACCACGTGCTGACGGCGCGCGCCTGCGAGTCGGCGCTGCGCGACGCCGCGGACGAGCCGCGGGCGCGCTGGTACGAGGACCTCCCGTACGCACTCGAACCACCTGACAACGGCCCGGCGGCCGTCTCCCCCCTGACGGACGACGACTGGCGGCGCAAGATCGAGGCCGCCGCCGCGTACCGGTCACAGCACCCCATGCTCTGGGACGACGACTGGCCCGACCGGCTGCTCGCGCACGCCCGAGAGGTGGGCGGAGGAAGTCCGGGCGAACGTCACTGGGACACCGCACCGGCCCCGGATGGAGATCATTGACATGCCCGAGAAGCCCGTTGATAACATCCTGCCCGTCTCCGGAGCCGGAGGTCATATGGCCCTCGCCCAGCAGGAACAGCACGCACCGTCCCCGTCCGTCCGGTCCTTCGACGTCTCGCCCGACCAGGCCACGTGGCTGCCCGCCGCGAGCGAGGCGCTCGCCGCCGACGGCGCGGTGCTGCTCACCGGCACGGGCCTGGCCGGCATGGCCCGCGAGGTCGGCGAGCGCATGCTCGCGGAGGTCCCCCTGCTGGTGGAGTACCACGACGCCCTCATGGCCTACGACGACGGCCACATGCGGCACCGCCCGCCTGGCGGGAGCGACGGGCACGTGACGGCGTTCCTCGGCCATCCGGCCGTGCTCGCCCTGTGCCGCGAGCCGTTGACGGCGCCCCGCGTGCTCAGCTACCACGGGCACACCGTGCTCCCCGGCTCCAGGCCGCAGCCGGTCCACGCCGACTGGGAGCCGCTGTGGCCGCAGAGCGCGACCGGCCACCCGCCGTTCATGCTGGCCGTCAACATCGCGCTGGTGGACACCGGCGAGGACAACGGCAGCATCGAGGTCTGGCCGGGCACTCACCACCTCGCCTCCCAGGACGTCTACCGCCACGGCTCGCTGTGCGTACGCGAGGAGCTCCTGGCGGAACGGCGGCGGGCACGACCGCCAGAGCGCGTCGCCATGCGCGCCGGTGACGTGCTGGTACGCGACGTGCGCCTGTGGCATCGGGGCACCACGAACGCGACCGGCACCGCACGACCGATGTTGTGGCTGCTGCTGGCCGCCCCCTGGCTGCGTGCCGAGCCGTCGGTGCTCCTGGAGGCCGGCGTGCGCGGCGAGGTCGAGGCGCTGCCCGTCGAGGTGGCCGCCGAGTACGTCGGCCACCCGGTCGGCGCCCTGTCCGAAGGCGGGGCGGAGTGAGCACCGCGCCGTCCCCGTCCCGACCGTTCCCTCAGGGAGGGCAGTTGCCGTACGAGGTCCGCCTGATCACCGAGCAGGACATCGAAGAGGTGCTCGTGCTGTGGGGGTTGAACGCCGGTGAGCATGTGCCCCTGCTCTCCTATGATCGCTGGGGGCCGGGTGTGGCCGTGCCGGCGCGGCCCGAGGTGACGGAGGTGGAGGCGTTCACCCGTGACCCGCTCGACGGCACCAGGGACCTGCTCCGCGCCGCGCTCACCGACGAGCTGTCGTTCTGCCTGGTGGCCGACACGGGGCACGAGCTGGAGGGGTTCCTGACCGGGGAGCTGCACACCCAGTCCGTCAACGACTTCCGCATCGGCTCCGTCCGCGAGCTCTACGTACGTCAGGAGAGCCGGCGCCGCGGCATCGGGTCCGCCCTCGTGGCGGGCGCGATCGCGGAGTTCCGCCGGCGGCGGGCGCGGATGTTCCGCGCCGAGGTCAACCCCGACTGGAAGGACGGCATGGCGTTCTGGCGGGCACGGAGCGCGTGGCTGCAGGACGCGGTGGTGTTCAACCACTACGAGTGAGCAGCCCACCCAACCATCCGCGACACGCCTGGGGAGCATGATGAGCCTGCAGAACGACGGCGTCACAGTGGTCGCCGAGGACTCCACCCCGATCGCCGGCGACCCTGACGCGCTCCGGCGGCGCCTTCGGGAGCACGGCATGCTGCTGTTCAGGGGCCTGCTGCCGGAGGCGCGGCTGGCCGAGCTGCGCGCCCGGTTCACCGAGGTGCTGCGCCGCCACGAGTGGCTGGCCGATGACGGGCAGGACGCCGAGCCGCGCCCGGCCGCGAACCGCCGTGACGGCAGCCCCCGCTGGTGGCGCATGTACGAGGATCTGCAGCGGGTCGAGCTGATGCACGAACTGGCGCACGCGCCAGAACTCGTTGAGGTGATGCGGGCCATCCTCGGCAAGCAGCTGCTGAACCACACGCGGCGCCAGGTCAGCCTGGTGCATCCCGGCTTCTGGATCCCGCCGCACCAGGAGCACACCTACGTCCAGGGCACCCCGGACGTGCTGACCGCCTGGGTGCCGTTCACCCCGTTCCCGGCGGACGACGGCACGCTGCGCGTGCTGCGGGAGCCCTCCGTGCCCGGGGTGCGCCCGCTGACCGTGCTGGACACCGGCGGGGTCGAGGCCGTGGTCGAGCCGGGCGAGGGTGACTGGTGGCGGGCCCCGGACCTGGGGCCGGGCGACGTGGTCGTGGTGCACGCGCTGGCGACGCGGGCGGTGGACGAGAACCTCTCGCCGTACCTGCGCGGCGCCGTGGAGTACCGCTACCAGTCGTCGCGCGAGCCGGTCTGCTTCGCCTCGCTGCGCCCGCACCACTACCCCCGGGTGCCCGGCTGGGAGGACCTGGCGGCGGGCTGGGCCGAGAGGCGCTGGCTACGGGTTCCGCTGCGGGTCCGGCAGGTGGACTTCCTGCTGCCCGAACGGCAGGAGAGCTGGCACGAGCTCCTTCCGCGCCCGACGTCGCGGCTGCTCGACGTGGAGCCCGGCCGGACGTGACATCAACTGGCCGGCCCAGCAAAGGGGGCGGGGCCGGCGCGGCGAGGGTGGCGATCCGGCTCTGCTTCGAGGCGTCACCCAGGCTCCTCGTTCTCGTCCTGCTGCTGTCCACGGCCGTGTCCACGCTGCCCGCGGCGCTCCTGCTCATCGTGCGCGAGATCGTCGATGCCTTCTCGCACGGCCAGGACGGCCGGGCGACGGCGTGGATCCTGGTGCTCGGCGGGCTGACCGCGATGCGGGTCGCGCTGGGCGCGCTGTTGTCGGTGCGCCGCGAGGAGCTGACCGAGCTGGTCGGCATCACCTCCGAGCAGCGCCTGCTGCGGGTCACCGGCTTCGCGCCGCTGGAGCGGTTCGACGATCCGGCCTGGTACGACGCGGTCTCGCGGGCACACGACGGCGTGACCTGGCGGCCGGCCGCCATCGCCGGGATCCTCATCGAGTTCTGCGGCCAGATCGTCTCGCTGGCCGGCATGGTGGGCGTGCTGGCCGTACTGGACCTCCGGCTCATCGGCCTGGCCCTGCTGGCGGGGGTGCCGCTGCTGGTGCAGCGGCGGCTGGAGGCCAGGGCCGTCTACCTCGCGCGACGGGGCACCACCGAGCTGGAGCGCCGCCGTGACTACCTCACCGAGCTGCTCGTCCGCTACGACCTGGCCAAGGACGTGCGCAGCTACGGGCTGGCCACGCCGTTCGCGCGGATGCACGACGACGTCAGCCGCCGCGCTCTGCGGGCCGTCGTCGCGGCGAGCCGCCACAGCGTGGCCCGCGGGCTGGTCGCGGGCGTGCTGAGCGCCGTGTGCCTGGTGGTGGCCTACTACCTCGCCGCCGGTCAGGCGCAGTCAGGAGCGCTGACGGCGGCCGAGCTGTTCCTGGTCTTCACCGCCTTCAGCACCCTGGTGAACAGCACGGTCGACCTGTTCACCATCGTGGTGGACATCGAGGAGCACGCCGCGTACCTCACCGACTTCGTCGCGCTGGCGTACGGGGCGCCGCTGCCCGCTGAGCGCGCGTCCGCGGCTCCGCCCGCCGCCCCGGGCCAGGTGCCGAAGGTCGAGTTCCAGGGCGTCGGGTACGCCTACGCCGGCGGGTCGCCGGTGCTGCGCGAGGTGTCGTTCACGCTCGAGCCCGGCGAGTTCACCGTGCTGGTGGGACGCAACGGCGCGGGCAAGTCCACGCTCGTCAAGCTCCTGCTCGGGCTGCTCAGCCCCGTCAGCGGGCGGATCCTGATCGACGGGGCCGACCTGATGGAGCTGGACCCGGCACGGCTGCGGGAGCTGATCGGCGTGCTCTACCAGGAGTACGGACGCTACGAGTTCACGGTGGCCGAGTCGGTCCGGCTGGGACGGGCGGACCGGCCGCTGGACCGCGACCGGCTCGGCTTCGCGCTGCGGGCCGGCGGGCTCGACGGGCTCGTCGAACGGCTGCCGCACGGAGCCGACAACCCGGTCGGCCGGATGTTCCCTGGGGCCCGCGACCTGTCCGGCGGCCAGTGGCAGCGCCTGGCGCTGGCGCGGGTGCTCTACCGCGACGCGCCCGTCTGGGTGCTGGACGAGCCCACCGCGGCGCTCGACGTGCAGGCCGAGGCCGCCCTGATCCAGCGCCTGCGCGCGGAGCGCGGCAGGCGGACCGTCCTGCTGATCACCCATCGGCTGGAGACGGCGCAGACCGCGGACCGCGTGCTCGTGCTGGATGACGGGGTCCTGGTGGAGCACGGCCCGCACGAGGAGCTGATCGCGCGCGGCGGCAGCTACGCACGCCTCTGCGCCGAGTACGCCGCCCGATCCGATTAGCCCGCGGCCCTGCTCTGCTAGCCCGCGGCCCTGCGCTGCGCCGTGGCGGCCAGGAACTCCAGCACGCAGCGGTTCGCCACCAGCGCGGTGACGTCGGCGTGGTCGTACGGCGGCGCGACCTCCATGACGTCCATGCCCACGACGTCGGTGTTGCGGACCAGGTCGCGGATGCCGGCGAGCAGCTCCCTGCTGGTCAGCCCACCGGGCTCGGGGGTGCCGGTGCCGGGCGCGTACGAGGGGTCCAGCACGTCGATGTCGATGGAGATGTAGACCTTGCCGGTGACCGTGGAGATCACCTGCTGGACGATGTCCGTGAGCCCGGTCTCGTCCACGTCCATCATGGTCCAGTGCTCGACGCCGTTCTCCCCGGCCCAGGCGAAGGTCTCCCTGGACGGGCCGTAGCCGCGCAGCCCGATCTGGAACACCTGGTTGGTCAGCCCTTCCTCGATGACCCGCCGGACCGCCGTGGCGTGGGTGAGCAGGCGTTCCGGGCCGCCGTCCCAGGTGTCGGCGTGGGCGTCCCAGTGCACGAAGCTCACCGGGCCGTGTTTGTCCGCCACGGCGCGCAGCACCGGCAGCAGCACCGAGTGGTCGCCGCCGAGCACGACTACCTGCTCCGTCACGGACATGAGCTCCCGCACCCACTTCTCCGCGGCGTTCAGGTTGCGGTCGTGCTGGCCGGGGGTGACGGGCACGTCGCCCACGTCGACGATCCGCAGGTGCTCGAAGATCTCGGTCTCCAGCCCGACGTGGTAGAGGTTGCCGGCGATGAGGTTGGACGCCTCGCGGATGGCCGCGGGACCGAAGCGCGCGCCCGGCCGGCCGCCCGTGCCCGAGTCGATGGGCACACCCAGCACCACCACGTCACTCGGACGCCCCTCGAACCTGCCGTCATTTGACGGGGGAATGTCATGAAACGTCCGCGTGGGCACTCATATCCCCAATCGCACACTTGTCTCTTTGGTTATCGGTGGGCAGCATAGGTCAAAGATCGCGCGCACAACACCGTCCGCCGGACGTGGCCATAAGGGGAAATCTCATCTCTGGTTCTGATATTGGGGAAATATCCGGCCGCTGGGCCCCCAAATGGGCCGCCGAGTGGGCGTGGCCGATCCGCAAGGAGTACCGCGACGGCACGGATCGAGCGGTGAGCCCGGCCGCGACCCTCGACAGGGTGTCACCGGCCATGGCCGTCGCCGGCATCACCCGCGTGGCGAACGTGACCGGCATGGACCGGATCGGGATCCCGGTCTGGTGCGCGATCCGCCCCGCGTCGCGGAGCCTGGCCGTCTCCCAGGGCAAGGGCGTCACCGCGGACGCCGCGAAGGTCTCGGCGATCATGGAGTCGCTCGAACTGTGGCACGCCGAGACCCACCACCTCCCCCTCCGGTACGACAGTTACCGCGCGCTCGCGGCCCGCGGCGAGGCGGTCCTCGACCCGATGACCCTCGTTCGCTGCCCGTGCAGCGAGTACGCCCCGGACCGCGCGATGCGCTGGGTGCGCGGCTGGGACCTGATGGGACGCGAGCCGGTGTGGGTGCCGTACGAGGCGGTGCACTGCGACTGGCGGGTGCCGATCGCGCCGGGCGACCACGCCGTGCAGAACGGATCCAACGGCCTGGCCTCCGGCAACAGCCTCATCGAGGCCGCCGTCCACGCCCTGTGCGAGCTCGTCGAGCGCGACGCCATCGTCGCCGCGCAGGACGCCGGCGACCTGCTCGCCGCGCGGCGGATGGTGCGCCCAGAGTCGATCGACGACGCCGGCTGCCTGGCCCTGCTCGAACGGTTCCGCCAGGCCGGGATCGACGTGCTGGTCTGGGACCTGACCTCGGAGACCGGGGTGCCCGTCTTCAACTGCCTGGCCGTGGAGACCGACACGCCCTGGTACCACCCGCTGCCCCAGACGCAGGGCTCCGGCTGCCATCCCCGCCGGTCCATCGCGCTGTCCCGTGCGCTCACCGAGGCGGCGCAGGCCCGGGCCACCGTGATCGTGGGGTCCCGCGACGACATCGGCCGCGACCGGCAGAGCTGGTACTTCGACCCGGAACAGCGGCGCGCCGTCGGCGACGCGGTCCGCGACCGGCCGTCGCGCGACTACACCGAGGTGCCGGACGTCGACCACCCGACGATCAACGAGGACCTGGACTGGCTGGTGGCCCGGCTGGCGGCCACCGGGGCCGCGTCCGCCGTGGTCGTCGACCTGACGATCGAGGACCTGGGACTGCCGGTGGTCAAGGCGGTCGTGCCGGGACTGCGGTGGCGGCCATGGGAAGAGTGAGCGCGGACACCCGGCGTCCGCCGGTGGTCTTCCTGGGGCCCACGTTGCCGGCCGAGGAGGCCGCGCGCATCCTGCCCGCCGACTACCGGCCGCCCGCCGAGCTGGGCAGCGTCTACCGCGCGGCCCGCGAGCGCCCGGCCGCCATCGGGATCGTGGACGGGTACTTCGAGCGCGTCCCCGCCGTCTGGCACAAGGAGATCCTCTACGCCCTCTCGCTCGGGATCAGGGTGTACGGGGCGGCGAGCATGGGCGCGCTGCGGGCCGCCGAACTGGCTGCGTTCGGCATGATCCCCGTGGGCGAGGTGGCGGAGCAGTACCGCCTCGGACTCCTGACCGACGACGACGAGGTCGCGGTGCTGCACGCCCCGGCGCAGGGCGGATACCGGCCCATGTCGGAGCCCATGGTCAACATCAGGGCGACGTTGTCGGCCGCCGTCCGGGAGGCGGTTATCGACGAGGACGTCGCCGCCGTGCTGGCGGCACGCGCCAAGGACCTGTACTACCCCGACCGGGACTGGGCGGCGCTGCTCGACGTCGCCGCAGGTTCCGAGGCCGCGGCGCAGGTCGCCCGGCTGCGCGCGTGGCTGCCCACGGGCACGGTGGACCAGAAGAGGCTGGACGCCGAGCGGCTGCTGGCCGAGATGCGGCGGTGGCTCGAGGCGGGAGGCGGTTCGCCCGCGACGCCGCCCCGGCCGTTCGAGCAGACGGAGAACTGGCGGGAGCTCGTCGTCGGCGATGCCACTCCCGGGGCCACTCCCGGGGCCACTCCCGGGGCCGCTCCCGGGGCCGCTCCCGGGGGCCCGCCGCCGGGAGCGGCCGGTGGTGACGGGCGAGTGGCCGGCGGACGGCGCGGCCAGGGGCGAGAGGAGTCCGGGGCAGTGAACGGTGACGGCAGGCCGATGATCAGCGAGAGGCCGGAGGAGAGCGCGCCGCGCCGGCCCGCCGGGACGGTGATCCGCGCGGCCGAGGTGCCGCGGCGACATGTCACGGACATCGCCGACGTGCTCGAGCTGGAACGGGGCCGCCGGCCGGTCCTCATCGAAGGCGCCCTGGACGGCTGGCCCGCCCTGGACCGCTGGAACCCGGACTACTTCAGGGAGAAGGCCGGGGGAACGCGGGTGCCCGTCGAGTTCTACCCCTCCGGCTCCTACTACGGCAGCTGGGTGCAGGCTCCCCTGCGCATGGACCGCTACCTCGACATCCTCACCTCACCCGGGGAGGCCGAGCGCTGCTACCTCGCCCAGGTGCCGCTGCTGGACCTGCTGCCGGAGCTGGCGGACGACCTGTCGGTGCCCGGCTGCCTGTCCGGGGCGCCGGAGCTGGGACTGGCGTTCTTCCTGGGCCGCGACACGGTGACCGCCCTGCACTACCACAGCAACGAACAGGCCCTGCTGTGCCAGGTGAGCGGGGCCAAGGAAGTGCTGCTGTATCCGCCGGAGGATCACCGGTTCCTGAATTTCCATCCGTGGTATTCGTACCGGTTCAATTTCAGCCGGATAGATTTCTCCGCCGTATCGGATGGGCCTGGTTCGCCGGTGCGGTGCACCGTACGAGCGGGTGAGGTCCTTTACATCCCCCTTTACTGGGGGCACCTCGTTGAAGGGCCGGGCACCACGTCGTCGGTGACGTTCTTCTGGCAGCCCACCACCGGGCGCACCTGGCGGTCGCCCGGCATGCGGCTGCGGGCCGCCGTGGGCGGGGCCGTGCGGCGCCGCTTCGTCAGCCCGTTCAGCGAGACGTTCAACCGCCGCTTCGGTCTGGGCGGCTGACCCGCTCGGCCCCCGACAGCCACTCCTCCAGGAGCGCCAGCCGGGCCTGCGCGTCCACCGGTACGCCGTCGCCCGGAGCCAGCAGCCCGAGCTTGCGGCAGAGCGGATACTCGCCCGCCTCGCCCGGGACCGCGATGGGCGCCGCCGACGGGGGCGCGGTGGGAAGCGCGCCCCGGGCGGCCTGGGGGACGAGCGAGCCCAGCAGCCCGTTGCGCCGCAGGTGGGGCGTGGGCCGGCGCGCGTCGTACCGGGCCTCCGGGGGTAGCCGGAGTGCCCACGCGGTGAAGCCCGGATCGAGGAACGGCGACGTGCGCGGGACGGGCGCGGCGGCGGCCACCGCGGCCGGGAGCGGCCCGGCGAAGCGCGCCATGCGGGCCCGTACGTACGCGCGGACCGGGTCGCGGTCGCCGGCGAGACACTCGGCCAGCCGGCGGATCCAGCCGGCCGTCCACGCCTCCACGTGGGCGCGCAGGCCGGGCGCGAGCACGCGTGGCGCCTCTCCCAGCGCCTGCGCGAACGGCGCCAGGGCCACGTGCAGGCGGGCACGCAGCCGGCGTGCCCGCGCGCCCCGGCCCAGCACGGCCGCGGCGTCCGCGAGTGCCGCGGTGACGCCCTCGGCCTGCCACCGGTCGGCCAGCTGGCGGCCGGTGGCTCCCATCCCCGTGCGGCTGGCGGGCACCGGAAGGGGGCCGGACTGGAGGAGCTCCTCGCAGCCGTCCGCGGTGAGGAGCACCGTCGCTCCGAGCTGCGTGGCCCTGGCCTCGGCCGCCCGCACCAGCGGCGTCCGCGCCAGGTCGGGCGCGACGGGGTTCGACGCGGTGGGACCCGGTCCGAGCAGCCGGTCGGCTTCGGCCAGGAGGAACCGGTGGTGTCCGCCGAGGAGCGCGAGGACCTGCTGCGCCGGCACGGCCACGCTCGCTCCGTGCGGGTCGGGGTGGTCGGCCACCACGACGCTCACCTCGGCGCCCGCCGCCCGGCCCGCCGCCACCAGCAGCGCCGTAGCGCCGAGGCTCCCGTCGTACAGGACGGCCACCGACCGGTGCGGGCTGACGGCCCGGCGGACGGCGTCCGCCAGCCGCTCGCCCAGCTCGCGGGGGTCGGCCGTGCCTGTGCCGATTTCATTCGCTGCGCCCTGGCCGGTGGCGTCCTGCCACGGAGAGGCGGGGTACACCCCCAACGCCAGTGACGGGCGCGACAGGTACAGCGCCAACGCGGCCACGTCGATCCTCCCCAGAGCCTCCCCGCTCACGGGGAAGTCCGCGGCGGGCCGGCTCACGCCGTCGCCCCGATGCCGGCCACGCGTGCTCCGCGCGCCTCCGCGCCGCGCAGCCACAGCTCCACCGCGCTGGCCGTGGCGACCTCGAACGTGTCCCGGCACCGCGTCCGCCAGTCCGGCCGCAGCAGCCCCCGCTCGACGGCCAGCGACGGTTCCACCCGCGTCAGCCGCCAGTACCGGGCGTACGACTGCGCGCCGCGCTGCCGGTACGGCGGCAGCACGGAGCCGATCCCCTCCGGGAGCAGGTCGGCGACCAGCCGTTTCCTGCGCAGGTACTCGTTCTCGTACGCCGCCGAGTAGCGGGCGGCCAGCGGCAGGTGGAGTGCGTACTCGGCGAAGGCGGGGTCATAGTACGGAGCGGCCTCGGGCAGCTCGGTGGCCGGCACCACGACGTCGTACGGGAACGTCCGGTGGATCATCAGCGCCTCCGCCCACGACGCGCCCGCCTCGGCGGCGACCCTCGCCGACTCCCGCCGGTAGTCCTGCTCCCACGCGCACGCCTGTTCGTGGACCTCTTCGGTCAGCAGGGCCGAGCCGGGCTCCCGCGTCCGCTGCGGCCACGCGGTCGGCCAGTAGAGCGCGGCGGAGATCCCGCGGTTCAGCCGTCCGGCCAGCACCGCCGTCAGCTCCCGCAGGGGAGGCCCGCCGCCGGCCGAGGCGTCCCTGAGGTACGCGGCCAGGCCGCCGAGGGAGCCCCGGCCGAGCAGCCGTGCGGCCAGGTAACCGGGAGCCTCCAGCAGCTGGTCGGCGCCGCTGCCATGGAGCAGGACCTGCGCTCCCGCGTCGGCGGCGAGCTCGGCCATGCCGCGGTGCAGCCGGGGGAAGCCGTCGAAGCGGGGGCCGTGCTCGCACCAGTCCGGCTCCGGCCAGCGCCGGGGAGCCGCGTCCACGCGCAGGTGGAGGCAGCGGAGCCCGAGGAACTCCAGCAGCCGGTCCACCACTGTCTTGGGCCGGCGCCCCCGGTCGTCCGGGATGTCCATGGTGACGGTCAGCAGCCGCCGATCGGTACGGCGGCAGACCCGGGCGGTGACGGCGAGCAGGGCGGCGGAGTCCAGCCCGCCCGAGGTGGCGACCGCCACGTGCTCCCGGTCGCCGATCGCCCGCTCGACCGCGGCTTCGAGCCGGTCGCGCAGCTCGCCGGGGCGGGCGTGGCCGCGGGGCCGGGGCGGCGCGTGCCGTACGCGCTCGAGACCGGCCCACGGCGCGGCCGGGAACAGATCGGTGCTCAGCGCCGGCCAGGTGAACCAGGTGGCCAGCGCGGCCAGGGAGTAGGCGCCACCGGCGCCCGGCGGGCCGGCGGCACGCCCTGAGCCGGTCTCCCGGTAGGCAGGGCCGCTCACGAACGGCGAGAGCCGGTCGGGGGCCGCGGTGTAGCGGAAGGACGGGCGCTCCGCGGCGGCAACCCGCGGCGGAGTCAGGTGCGCGTGCTGAGGGCTGGTCATGTGCGCCTCTCTGCGAGGTGGAACGCGAGCTGGCGGCCAACCACCCGGGCGAGCCGGATCCGGTTGGCGGGGCGGGTGATGCCGTGGCCCTCGCCGGAGAGCACCAGGCAGTGGTGGGGATGGCGGTGTTCGGCGAGCGCGGCGGCCATGGCGGTGGAGTGGGTCCAGGGGACCAGCGGGTCGTCCCGGCCGTGCACCAGCAGCACCGGCGTGTGGCAGCCGGCGGCGTGGGTGAGGGGCGAGCGGGCACGCAGCCGGTCGGCGTCGCCTTCCGGGTCGCCCACGCGGTACAGGAAGTGCGCCCGCTCGTGGTGTGACGACTGCTTGACGTGCCGCAGGAACGCCACCAGGTCGGTGGGTGCGCAGACGGCCACGGCCAGCGCGAATGCCTTCGGCCGGGCGGTCGCGGCCATGAGCGCCGCGTACCCGCCGTACGACTGCCCCATGATGGCCACCCGGTCCGGGTGCGTGTGCCCTTGCGCGACCGCCCAGCGCAGCGTGTCCTCCAGGTCGTCGTGCATCCTGCCGCCCCAGTCGGCGCGGCCGAGGTCCAGGAAGCGGGTGCCGTACCCCTCCGAGCCGCGGAAGTTGACGCGCAGGGACGCGTACCCGAGCTCGGCCAGCCACTGGGCCTGCGGCGACAGGCCGTACGAGTCCCGCGACCACGGGCCTCCGTGCACCAGCAGCACGGTCGGGTACGGCGGCGCGAGGCCGACCGGGGTGACCAGGTAGCCGTCGAGCACGAGGCCGTCGCGTGCCGGAACGGCCACGGTGGCGGTGGGCGCGATGACCCGCCGGCTCGCCGCGCGGGTGATCCGCGCGGCCAGGCCGGGTTTCGGCCGCTCCGGGGTGAACGGATGTGCGGTGCCCGTGCCGCGCTCCCACAGCAGGTGCCCGGAATCGAGCTGGACGAGCCAGGTGGCGTTGTCCCGCGTCAGGCCCACGAGTTCGAGCTCGCCCGGATGACGAGCGGTGAGCTCGGCCAGGTCCGCGGCCAGCTCGGGGTCGAGCGCGCGGTGGCCCTGGCGGGCTCCCGACACCAGCGCGAGTTGCGGGACACGCGTCACCGGATGCAGCACGACGTCGAGGTCGTGCTCGCCGTCTTCGAGCACGGTCCGCACCTTGCCGGTACGGAGGTCCAGCAGGCGCACGCCGAGGAAACCGCCACGGCAGGGGCCGGACAGGTAGAGGCCCTGACCGTCCGCCGTGACGTCGACCGGGTGGGTGACCAGGGAGCCGGGTGGCCGCGAGCGCCACACCTCGCACCAGGTGTCCGCCTCCGCCGCGTACACCACGAGGGAACCGTCGCCGGCCCGGGCGGTGGCCGCGCACGGCCGGTCGCCGGCGTCGCTGAACAGGCGGCCTGCCGTGCCGGCCCCTGGCACACGACGGGCCGGTCCGCGGGGCGAGGACAGGATGTGCCACGCCGGTCGCCCGTCCGCGTCGGCGCCGCTCAGCAGCAGGCTTCGCAGCCGCGGCTGGTCGCGGTCCACGACGTGGATCCGGTCGGCTGCCTCCGGCGTGACGTCGGTCGTCCGTCCGCTGGCCTCGTCGTACACGATCACCCGGTCGGTCTGGCCGGCCACGACCGCGAGCAGCGCGCCGCCCCCGGGCCACCAGGCGTGATCGGCGATCCGGACGCGCCCGAGCGGAAGCCTGCGCACGCCGTGCTCCCGCCGCCAGACGAACAGGCCCGGCTCCTGCTCACTCTGCCAGCTCACCGCCCGGCCGTCGGGTGACAGGGCGAGGTTGACGGCCGGTTCGGCGCCGAACCACCTGCGTGCCGCGCCGCGCATGCTATCGGGCGGCCACCGGCTCGGCGCCGGCTTCCAGCGCACCCGCCACCCACCGCTCCACGTTGCGCACCACGATGGGCAGCCGCGGATGGACCCGCTCCAGGTCGAGCCGGTCCATCGGCTGGATCAGCCCCAGCTCCTCGACCAGGAGCGGCCCCTCGGGCAGCACGTCGAGCACGTATCGCCGGAAGGCGTCGGAGTAGCTCTGCTTGTAGCCCGGCAGCAGCGGACGCAGCGCGGGCGGCAGCAGGCGCAGGTGCAGCGCCTTGTACCACTGGTACGGGTACGGCCCCACGGCCTGGAACCGGGTGGCCGGCGGCAGCCCGAAGGCGTACCGCACGAACAGCTCGTCCACGAACGGCGAGCGCTGCCGGATCGGCGCCCCGAGCGGATGCGCGTCGTACGCCCAAGGGAAGATGGAGTCGCGCAGGCTGGCCGTCGCCCAGTCCCCGCCGGCCTGCTGGAACGACTCGAACCTGCCCGCCAGCCAGTGCTCGGTCCATGCCCGGACGGACTCCCGGTAGACGTCGGCGAGCACCGAGGGACGTCCGCTGTTGACGACGTCGCGCAGCGCGGTCGCCACGTACAGCTGGAAGGAGAGCTGCGGCGGCAGCCGTCGCGCCACGAGCGCGGCCGCCTCGCCCGCCACCTCCACCAGGGAGTCGCCCTTGCCGAAGGCCGCGAGATAGCTGCGCAGGTCGCGCCATTTGCGCCCGCGTGCCAGGGAGGCGGACAGGTGGTTCCACGCGCCGAGCACCTCGTCGCCGCCCTGGCCGCTGAGCAGGACGGTCGCCCCGATGTCCGCGGCGTGGTCCACGGTGGCCTGGTGCAGGCGCGTGTAGTAGTCGTGCCGGGGGCCGAGCGGCGACCATCGCGGCTCGGGCAGCGCCTGCCACTCGGCGGGCAGGACGTGCAGGTCGCAGGAGATGTCCACGGCCTGGAGCTGCCGGTGGACCAGGGCGGCGGTGGCCTTGCCGAACTGGTCGCGCAGGTTCCACACGACCGCGCTCAGCCGCCGTCCCTCCCGCTGGGCCTGCCGCCAGGCGTGCACGAAGACGGCCCACGAGTCCATGCCGCCCGAGAGCAGCACCACGGCGGATTCCGCATCGCCCAGGCAGCGGGAGACGGCCGCGGCGAACTCCTCGCCCAGTGCCGACTCGTCGGAGGAGCCGAGTGGCGGCAGATCGAGGGGCGGGCGGTGCCGTACCACGCCCTCCCAGGGGCACTCGGGCGGGAACTCCGCCTCGAACGGCAGCCCGTCCAGCAGCAGCGCCAGCCGCTCCAGCGAGAACCGCTTCGCGGACGTGACCAGGCGCAGCGGATCGTGGTCGAGCGCGCCGTCCTCCGTTCGCGAGTAGAGGGGCTCGGACAGGATGTCCGAAACCCCTCCAGACGTGCTGAGTTCTGATCGCAAGGAACGGTTACCGCTTCTTGTTCAGCATCTTGCGGGATGCCCGGAACGTGGCCCAGAACTCAGAAACTGCCCGGACATTGCGGCGGACCGCCGACTCGCTCGGCTGGACGGCGTTGGCGACGAGGAGATTGCCGCCGCACCGGCGAACGCCACCACAGCTGTCACGTGGTAGGTCGCTGTGCCCCATTTCGTACCTCCTATCGGGTGCGAATTTGGGCACGATTCTTAGAAATGGCGGCAATGGCGTCAACGATGAACATTTATCCGCATTGAGCGGACTGATCATGGCGACCTGCGGTGCGTATGGTGAGAAAGTTGCTCTGTACGCCATGCGCGGGGAGGGACCGCTGTTGCCCGGGTTACTGCATGACGTCCTCGCCCGGAGGGCGGCCGCCCACCCGGCGGCGCCGGCGTTCACCGTCGATGGGGTGGGCACGCTCGACTACCTGAGCTGGCACCTGGGCGCGCTGCGGGTTGCAGCGGGGCTGGCCGCTCGCGGAGCGCGGCCGGGGGAGCGGGTGGTGCTCGCCTTCGAGGACGGCGACTGGCTCTCCTTCGCCACCTGCTTCATGGGCGTGCTGGCGGCGGGCGGGGTGGCCGTGCCGGTACGCGCTCCCGTCCCCGCGCCCCACCTGCTGTCCACCGCTGCCCGGGTGGGCGCGGCCGGCCTGGTCGTCGGGGGCCGGTGGTGGGAGGCTGCCACGGAAGCGGACGAGGCCGCGTCCGGCGGATGGCTCGCGCACGCCGCCGACCTGACGGCCCCGACCGGCGCGGCTCCGACCGGCGCGGCTCCGACCGGCGGGGCCACGGCCGGCGCGGTGCGTCGCGCCGGGACGGACCCCGCCGCGGTGATCCTCACCTCCGGCACCACCGGCGCGGCCAAGGCCGTGCTGAGCAGCCACTCCTCACTCACCGACGACTGGCCGGAGGGCGACGACGTCCCGCCTCCGCAGGACAACGCCCTGTTCACCTCCGTGGCGATCGGCACGAACGCGGCGCAGTCCGTGCTGAAGAGCTGCCTGCTCAACGGCGTGCACGTGGTGCTCGGCCAGCCGTTGGCGCCCGAACGGCTGGCCGGGCTGATCGAGGAGCATCGGGTGAGCGCGCTGAGCGTGGTGCCGACCACGGCGCGACTCGCGGTGGCCGCGCTGCGGCGGCAGGGTCACGCACCGGCGCGGGTCCGTTCGGTGGTGTCGTCCTCGGCCCCGCTGGATCAGCCCACCGTGGACGGCCTCGCCGAGGTGTTCCCGCAGGCGGAGATCTTCAACGTCTACACGGTGGCCGAGGGAGGCGCCGGGCTGCAGCACCGGTGTCTCCCCGGCCGTCCCCCGGCGCTCGGCGCGCTGGGCCAGGACGCGCGCGTGGTGGACGACGCGGGCCGGGACGTGGCCCCCGGAGAGGTGGGGGAGCTCTGGCTCCGCCACACCGGCCCGGCGCTGAGCTATCTGGAGCCCGCCCCGGAGCCGGGGGACGCCTCCGCGACGGGTACGCGTTACCTGGCGGACGGCTGGATCGCGACCGGCGACCTGTGCCGGCTCGACGACGGCCTGGTGCACTTCGTGGAGCGCGCCGACGACGTCATCGTCTCCGGCGGGCTGAACATCGCCTCGGCGACGGTCGAGGCCGCACTGCGCACCCATGCGGCCGTCAAGGACGTGGCCGTGTTCGGGGTGCCGCACGCCGCGCTCGGCCGGGCCGTCGCCGCGGCGGTCGTCCTGACGGCCCCCGCCACAGCGGCCGCCCTGCGCGAACACTGCGCACAGCGGTTGCCGCGCGACCACGTGCCGCTGGACATCGTGGTGGCCGAGGAACTGCCCGTCACGCCCAACGGCAAGGTTCGCAAGCGGCTGCTGACCGAGCAGTACGTGCGCACATACCAAGCTGCCGCAGCGGCCGCGACGGAGGCCCTCGAGGACGAGGTGGAGCGGATGGTCTTCGCGGCGTTCCGCGACACCTTGGCCGTGGAGCCGATCCGGCGGGACAGCGACTTCTTCCGGCTGGGCGGACACTCCCTCCTGGCCACCCGCCTCGCCGCCGAGCTGGAACGCCGTACCGGGCAGAGCGTCGAACCCGCACTGGTCCTGCGCCATCCCCGAGCCGGCGACCTGTCCGACGCCCTGCGCCGGTCCTGGGCCCGGGGCGCCGGTCCCCGATGAGTTTCCGCCCCGCCGCAGGTCATCACAGGCATGACAACCTTCGCTCTGATCCACGGCGGCGGCGGAAGCGCCTTCGACTGGCATCTGCTCGAAGCCGAGCTGCGCGGCCTGGGGCACGACACGGTCGCGGTGGACCTCCCGATGTCCAACCCGCAGGCGCGGCTCTGGGACTACGCGGACGCCGTCGTCCAGGCCGCCGGCGAGCGCCCTGACCTGGTCGTGGTGGCCCATTCATGGGGCGGCTTCGTGGGCCCGCTCGTCTGCGCGCGGGTCAAGGCCGCCGCGCTGGTGCTGGTAACCGCCATGATCCCGAGTCCGGGCGAGGCGCCGGACGACTGGTGGGAGCGCAGCGGCCGGCCTTCCTCGGACATCGAGGACGAGTACCAGCTCTTCCTGCACGACGTCCCGCGCGAGCTGGGCGAGCGGGTGCTGGCCCATGACCGCGAGCTCGCCGGGAAGATGAGCATGGACCGCGCCGTACGCGAGCCCTGGCCGCTGGCCGCCTGGCCGGATGTGCCGACGAGCTACCTGCTCTGCCGCGACGACCGCTTCTTCACCCCGGACTTCGTCCGCCGCCACGTGCAGGAGCGGCTCGGCATCGTCCCGGACGAGCTGCCCGGCAGCCACATGGTGATGCTGTCGCGCCCACGCGAACTGGCCGACTACCTGGCCCAGGTGGCCGTCGGGGCGTGACGTGCGGCATCGCCCGGGCGCCGACGCGGCGGGCGGGTCAACGACGCGCGGCGACGACTTCGCGGAGCAGGTCGAGGAACGCCGACAGAGGTGGGTGACTCTCGGCCGTTTCCTTGACGACGACGAAAATGGAGCGGACCGGAGTGGGCCGGGTGACCGGCACGCCGGTGAACGAGGCGACGGGCATGGTACTCAGCGCGAGCCGGGGAATCATCGTCACGCCCAGTCCGGTGGCGACGAAGGCGACCGCGGTGGCGTAGTCGTGGGCCTCCACCACGAAGTTGGGGTTGAAACCGGCCGCGCCGCACGCGTCGAGCATGGTCTGCCGGCAGATGCTGGTGGGCCACTCGTTGTCGATCCATGGTTCGTCGCACAGCCTGCCCAGCTCGATGACCTCTGCGGCGGCAAGAGCGTGCCCCGGCGGCAAGATCGCCAGGAAGGGGTCATCGAGCAGGTGGATGGTCCGCAGTCCGGCCGGCAGCCGAGCGGTGTCGTCCAGCACCATGATCTCCGCGTCGGCGGCCTCGCCGGCCAGTCCCTTGCCGAGCCGTAGCTCCACCCTGACCTCCGGGAACCGACGGTTGAACTCCGCCATGACGGGCGGGATCAGGACGGCTCCGGCGGTGGCGAAGTAGCGGATGGTCAGCCGGCGGGTCTTACCGGCGCGCAGGTCGGCGAGGGCGGTCTCGGCGCGGGCGATCTGGGTCTGGATCTGCCCGGCGTGGCTCGCCAGGAGCCGGCCGGCCTCGGTGGGGCGGATGCCGCGGCCGTGGCGCTCCACGAGCGGCGTGCCCGTCTCACGCTGCAGCGCGGCGATGTGCTGGCTGATCGCGGAGGGCGTGTAGCCGAGGTTGGTGGCGGCCGCCTGGATCGAGCCGGTCTCGACAACGGCACGCAGCACGGCCAGGCGGTGAACGTCGAGCACGACCGAATCATACAGTCACACTTCACAATGGTTAAGAAATCATCGCTTGTGCTGAAATATAGGCACAGCAGAGGATTCCTGCATGGAAGTGGCAAGCAAGATCCGCCTCGGCGTCATCGGCCTGGGTGTGATGGGCGCTGAGATGCTCGATGTCGCGCAGCGGCACCCGCAGTTCGAGGTGGTCGTGGCCGCGGATCCCAGCGCGCGGGCGCTCGAACGGGCCCGGGCGGCCCACCCGGGACTGGCCTGCGTCCAGGATCCCGACGAACTGCTCGGCCAGCACGCGCTCGACGCCGTCTACATCGCCTCACCGCCCGCCACGCACGCGCGCTACGCGGTACGCGCCATGAAGGCAGGGCTGGCGGTCTTCGCCGAGAAGCCGCTCGCCGTCGACCTGGCCGAGGGCCAGGAGATGGTGACCGTGGCCGCGGCGACGGGAACGGTGAACGCCCTGAACTTCGTCATGTCCGACCGCGCCGCCGCACTGGCCGTCGCCAAGGCGTTGCGTACCGGCCAGGTCGGCGCAGTACGCCGGATCGAGATGCGGTTCACCTTTCCCCAGTGGCCACGGGCCTTCCAGGAGGACGCCCGGTGGGTGGCGGGGCAGGCGCAGGGCGGTTTCCTGCGTGAGGTCGCCTCGCACTACCTGTTCCTGACCGACCGGTTGCTGGGGCCGCTCTCACCGGTCCACACCCACGTCACCTACAGCGCAGCCGCAGAGGACGCAGCCTACGGACTGTTCCTGGCGGGCGACGTGCCCGTCACCCTCTCCGGCCAGGTCGCCGCGGGGCCGGAGACCTACGAGTGGACCCTGTACGGAACCGACCGGTCGTACCGGATCACCGACTGGGCACGCCTGTGGTGCGGCGACCACCGGGAATGGACCCCGGTGGTCCTCGAAGAGCCGCGCGGCAGCGAGCACACCAGGCTCGGCGAGTTCGCCCGCGCGATGCGGGGCGAGGACACCACCCTGGCCGATTTCGCCGCCGGCCTGCGAGTCCAGCAACTCGTGGAGCGCTTCCACCGCCAAGCCTGACGGCGATCACGCGGGCTGCGGTGGCCGATGGCCGCTCGGCGTCGCCGTCACCGGTGGCTGGTCGTTCGTGGTGCTCAGCCGGGCCGGCGACTTCGTGCCGTGGCTGCCCTGGGTGGTCGCCGGGACGACGGCGGTGGCGGTGGCAGGCCTTTTCGTGGCGGCCTTCGGAGTCCGGCGGCTGGCCGCCGTGGCCCTGGTCGCCGGGCTGTTCGGCAGCCTGGCCGGGCCCACGGCGTACGCGCTGACCCCGCTGAGCTCGGCCGTCCAGGGCACCAACCCGACCGCGGGCCCGGCCGGCAGCGGCGGCTTCGGCGGCGCGCGCCAGGAGCGGCCGGCCCTTCCCGCCGGCCAGTCGGAGAGCGGCCGGATCGCCCGGCCCGCGGGCCCCGACGGCGGCCAGGTGAGCACCCAACTGATCGAGTACCTGGAGGCCAACCAGGGCGACGCCGCCTGGCTCGTGGCCGTCAACAGCGCGCAGAGCGCGTCCTCGATCATCCTGTCCAGCGGCAAGGCGGTCATCGCGATGGGCGGCTTCACCGGCAGCGACCCGGCCATGACCGTCGCCAAGCTGACGGAGTACGTCTCCAGCGGTCAGCTGAAGTACCTCCTGATCACCAGCGGAAACGGTCCGCGAGGCACCGACTCCTCGGTGACGGAGTGGGTGAAGGCCAACGGCACCCTGGTGGACGCCTCGGCCTACGGCGGCACGGACAGCAGCGGCCAGGCCCTCTACAAACTCGGCTGAACAGGGTGAGAGGATCTCCTGGCGATATGGCCTGGTTTCGAGCGTTGGGCGGGGCGATGTACGTAACATCTCTGGGCGAAGACGGCGCCGAGTTGCGCTCGCTGGAGCCGTGGCGGGCCGAGGAGTTCCTGGCCCACATGGAGCGGGGCCGCGAGTTCATCGGTCAGTACATCGCACTGCCGGACGTGGTCAAGGACGTGGAGTCGAGCCGGTCGTACCTCCAGTCGTACGCGGACAAGGCCGCGGCCGACACCGGGCGGATCTACGGCATCTGGACGGACGGCACGCTGGTCGGCGGAGTGCTCTTCCGGACGATGGACGTGGCGCTCGGCATCGCCGAAGCGGGTTGCTGGCTGGAACCCGCGGCGGTGGGCAAGGGCCTGGTGACGAGGGCCGCACGTGTGATCATCGACTGGGCCGTCGAGGAACGGGGCATCCACCGCGTGGAGTGGCAGGTCGCGGCGGCGAACGAGGCCAGCATCGCGGTGGCCCGGCGGCTCGGGATGACGAAAGAGGGCGTGCTTCGGGAGAGCTACCCGTACCGGGGCAAGCGGCACGACATGGAGATCTGGTCGGTGCTCGCGCCCGAGTGGCGGTCGGGCAAGCAGGCGTCCTGAGAACGCTCAGGCGACGCCGCGGACCGGCCGCCGTCGCACTTCTAGGCCGCCAAAAACAGATCATGTATGGTGAGCGCGGCATATCCCCCCAACGGCCTGGAGCCCGCCGTGCCGCAGATGTCTCGTCGCCAGGTTCTCTCTCTGCTCCCCGCCGGACTGCTCGCCATAGCCTCCCCCGCGCGTGCCGCGGCGGGCGTCGATCACGCGCGGCTGGTCGCCAACACCGTGGCGATGTTGGCGGGGACACCGGACGTCAACGCCCGGCCCGAGGTCGCCGGCAAGCTCGCGGCGATCGCCGGGACCGCCAGGCAGCGGCTGGCCGCCATGGACAAGGCGGGCGCCGGCGAGCTGTTCTCCGGCCTCAAGCTCGGCACCGACGACGTCAACCTGCGACTGGCCTTCCAGTACCTGTACGAGATCGCGCTCGCGACCCGCACGCTGGGCGGCGAGCTCGACGGTGACGCCGCCGCCCAGCGGCGGGTCGTGGACGGTCTGGTGTGGCTGCACGAGCGCTACTACGGTGACCAGGCCACGGGCTACTACGGCAACTGGCACAACTGGGAGATCGGCATCCCCACCCACGTGAGCAGGACGCTGGCCCTGCTGGCCGAACGGGTGCGGGCGGAACGACCCGAGCTGACGGCGACGTACATCGCCTCGATGGACGCCTTCCTGCGCAACGGCAAGGACGGCGACGTCGACCTCGACTCGCGCTTCCACACCGGGGCGAACCTGGCCGACATCACCGCCAACCGGATCCTGCAGGGCGCGCTCGCCACCGACGACGCCCGCGTCGGCAAGGCCATCTCCGACCAGGCCACCGTCTTCGCCACGATCGACCCCTACAACCTCCAGCACGGGAACACCGACGGCTACTACCGCGACGGCTCCTTCATCCAGCACCACTCGGTCGCCTACACCGGCTCGTACGGGAAGGGCCTGCTCACCCGCGTCGTACAGACCCTCAAGACGCTCGAGGGCGCGACGAGCGGCGGCACCTCTGAGGACCTGGCCGGCGTGGTGTACCGCTGGGTCGCCGACGGCTTCGCCCCGCTGATCTTCGAGGGGTGGATGATGGAGATCGTCAAGGGGCGGGCGGTCTCGCGCACCACCACCGGCTACGCCGACGTCGGGGTAATCGTGGAGGCCATCACTGACCTGGCCGACCACGTGGCGGGCGCCGAGGCTCTCGCCCTGAAGAAGTACGTCAGGTTCCTGCCGGCCGCCGACCCGGCCGCCTTCGTCTCCCCGGTCAGCATCGCCCGCTACGCGGCCATCCGCGCCGACTCCGCCGTCCCGGCCGCCGACCTGAACCCGCCCGCGCGCTGCGTCGCGTTCAACGCCATGGACAGGACCGTCCACCGGCGCCCCGGCTACGCCTTCGCCCTGGCGCGCAGCTCCGACCGGATCAGCAAGTACGAGTACATGAGCGGCGAGAACCTCATGCCCTGGTTCCAGGGCGACGGCGCGTACTACCTCTACCTCGCGGGCGAGGACCAGCGCGAGGTCTTCGGCGTCGACTACTACACGGCCGTCTCGCCGTACCGGCTGGCCGGGATCACCGCGCCGGTGGCGGAGCGGCGGACGGTGCCCGAGCTGTACGGCCGCCTCTGGTACGAGAACCCGGGACACCCGCTCAACTTCACCTCCTCCTCGCAGTCCCAGAACACCTACGTGTACTTCCCCCGCGCCGGGAACGCCTTCTCCGGCGGCGCCACGCTCGGCGCGTACGGCGCGGCCGGCATGGTCCAGTCCGACGACGCCGCCTACACCGCCAAACAGGCGGGCATCCTGCCCGACGACTTCGTCGCATACCAGAACGCCCGCTCGACCAAGTCCTGGTTCATGCTCGACGACGAGATCGTGGTGCTGGCCGCGGGCGTCTCCGGCCAGGGCGGCCGCGACGCGGTGACCACCGTGGACAGCCGCATCGCCGCCCCCGGCGACACGGTCGCGCTCACCGGCGAGGGCTGGAGCGGCGGGGCCTGGCAGACGGGCGACACCAGGCCGCCGCGCTGGCTGCGCTACGCCAACGACACCCGCCATACGGCGATCGGCTACGTCTTCCTCACCAGGCAACCCGTCGCGGCCGGGCTGGAGACGGTGACCCGCAGCCGCAGAGTCGTGCGCACGTCCAACCCCGACACCAGCGTGACCAAGAACGTCTTCACCGCATCGATCACCCACCCCGCCGCCGGCGACGTCCCCGCCCTCGCCTACGCCCTGGTCCCGAACGCGACCGAGACCCGCCTGCGCGGCTACGCGAACAGCCCGCTGACCGTCCTGGCCAACGACCGGCACGTACAGGCGATCAAGCACAAGACCCTCGGGATCGTCGCCGCCAACGTCTTCAGCGACGGCCCGCGCCACGCCGAGCGCCTGCTCATCGACGGCCCCGCCTCGGTCATCGTCCAGTACGGCGAGCGCACGGTCGTCGCCCTGTCCGACCCCACGATGAAACGTGACCGCGTCTCCGTCGTGCTGCTCGGCACGTCTCTCCGCCTCGGCGCGGCCGACGAGGGGGTGACGGTACGACGCGTGCCGGGCGGCACCCTGGTCCAGGCGACGACCCGCCACGCCCACGGCCGCACCTTCACCGCCACCCTGCGCTGAACCGGCTCGGGGTGGCTCAATTCTTCTCGCCGGTGAGGCCGCCGACGAGGATCTTCATCCCGGCGCGGCCGACCGGTTTGCGGCGCAGCAGCCGGAACGGGACCAGGAACATCAGGATGCCCAGCCCCACGGCGACGACGACCATGATGGCGATGTCGAGGCTGCCGAAGAGGTTGAACAGTCCCCAGTAGGTCGCGCCGGACCACAGCGCGGCGATCAGCGCGGAGATCCAGGGCCGCCGCCGAACGGCCTGGATCAGCCTGCTGATGCCGAAGACGCCGTACATCTCTTCGACGCCGAGGTAGAGCACCGCGTAGAGCGCCACGCCGATCGGGACGATGACGGACCCGATGCGCTCGAGCAGTCCGAGAACGCCGCCATCGCTCTCTTCTTCCGAGGAGGTGGCGCTTTCGGAAGTCCGGGTGTCACTCTCGGGGTGCCCGGGTACATAGGCAGGATCTATCCGGATCTCGTGTGTGGACATGGCGCACCAAGGTAGGACCAGTGCGCCGACAGATCATTGACGAGAGCTAAACGCCCCTCATCCTGCCGTGGTCGCTTCTGGGCGGTTCGCCCGTACAATCCCATCGGGGGTGGGCAATGGCGACGCGTTCCAGGGGCACCACCGTTTTACTCGCCGTCGCGGCGGCAGGGCTCTGGCTGCTGGTCGTCAACGTTCTCGGGACCGGTCAGAGTTCCATCTGGCGGCACGACCCGATCTGGCTGCTCGGCGCGCTGGTCGGCGTCTCCTTCCTCACGGCCGGGATAGTGGCGTGGCGGGCGCACCCGCGTAACCGGGTCGGCCCGCTCATGGTGGCGCTCGGAGTCGCCTGGATTCCCCAGCAGCTGCTGTTCCTGCCCGGAGGCGCGCTGTGGGCGCTGGCGTTGTGCGGCATGTGGGCGGGGGTCGCCTGCCACCTGTTCCTGGCTTTCCCCACCGGCAGGCTGGGCTTGGTGTCCTACCGGGTGCTGACCGGCCTGGCGTACGTCGCAGCCTTCGTGCTGACCTCGGCCCAGGCCGCCACACACCTTCCCCTGCCCGTACCGCTCCGGCACTTCGCCACCGCCCTCGACGACTCCTCCTGGCAGGTGACCGTCCTCATCTGCGGCGTGGTGCTCGCCATCACGGTCAAGCGCTGGCGTCAGGCGAGCCTGGCGCAGCGCCGGGCGGTCGCGCCGGTCACCGGAGCCTCGGTGGTCGCCACGGTCACCTTCGCCGGGAAACGCATGGTCGGCCTCTTCGGCCCGAACCCGCTGGAGGTCCTGCTCACGCTCGTCATGCTGGGGGCGTTCATCGCGGTGCCGCTGGCGTACCTGGCCGGACTCATGCGGAGCCGGATGGACCACGGCCGCGTGGCCGACCTCGTGGTACGGCTGAGCAGGCGCGAACAGCCGGACACGCTGCGCGACGAGCTGGCCGCCACCCTGCGGGACCCGGGGCTGGCCGTGGGCTACTGGACGGCAGACCAGGACCGATACGTGGACGCCGACGGCAGCCCGGTCGACCTGGACCCGGGGCCGGGCCGCGTCGTCACCCGCGTCGACCAGGGCGAGGCGCCGCTCGCCGTACTCGTGCACGACGCCGCGCTCCTCGAGCAGCCGCTGCTCGTCGAGGCCGCGTGCGCCGCCGCGGCGCTCGCCCTGGAGAACGAGCGGCTCACCGCGGACCTGCGGGCCCGGCTGCGGCAGCTCGCGGCCTCGCGGCGGCGGATGTTGCAGTGGGGCGAGGCCGAGCGCCGCAGAATCGAACGCGACCTGCACGACGGCGTGCAGCAGCGGCTGCTGTCGGTGGCGATGACGCTCGGGCTGGCCGAGGCCGGCACCGACCCCGCGCGGACCGTACCACTGATCGGCGAGGCCAAGACGGCGGTGCTGGCCGCGCTGGACGACCTGCGCGCGGTCAGCCACGGCATCCACCCGCCGGTGCTGACCGAGCGTGGCCTGTCGGGCGCGGTCAAGGAGCTGGCCGCGGTCGCCCCCATGGCCGTCACCTGCGACCTGGCACTGGACGAGCCGCTGCCGCAGTCCGCAGAGAGCGCGGCCTACTACATCGTCAACGAGGCCCTGGCCAACGTGACCAAGCACGCCTCCGCGTCGAAGGCGTGGGTACGGCTCGCCCGCGAGGGCGGCCGCCTCGTGGTCGAGGTAGGCGACGACGGCGTGGGCGGGGCAGATCTCGCGCGCGGCTCGGGGCTCGCCGGGCTCGCCGACCGCGCCGAGGCCAACGGCGGCAAGCTCCTGATCGAAAGCCCACCGGGGGAGGGAACCGTGCTGAAGGTGGTCCTGCCGTGCGCGTAGCGATCTGCGAGGATTCCACGCTGTTCCGCGAGGGCCTGGCCCGGCTGCTGGCCGAGTCCGGGTTCGAGGTGGCGGCGTCCGTCGACCACGCCGAGGACCTGCTCGCCCACGTGGCGAAGGACCCGCCCGATGTGGCCCTGCTCGACATCCGGCTGCCGCCCACGCACACCGACGAGGGGCTGCGCGCCGCGGTTGAGCTGCGGGAACGGCATCCGCAGGTGGGGGTGCTGGTGTTGTCGCAGTACGTCCGGGTGAGCTACGCGGTCGAGCTGCTCGGCGGCCGCACCGAGGGCGTGGGCTACCTACTGAAGGACCGGGTGTCGGACCTGGCGGAGTTCGCCGCGGCCATCCGCCGGGTGGGGTCGGGCGGGTCCGCGCTGGACCCGGTCGTCGTCGAGCAGCTCGTCGGCCGTCACCGGCAGCCCGGTGACCCGCTGCGCCTGCTCACCGAGCGCGAGCGCGCCGTGCTGCGGTTGATGGCCGAGGGGCGCACGAACATGGCGATCGCCGAGCGGCTGTCCATCGCCGAGCGCACCGTGGAGAAGCACTGCACGAGCATCTTCGCCAAGCTCGGCCTGGAGGCGAGCCCGCACGACCACCGGCGGGTGCTCGCGGTGCTGCGATACCTGAACGCGTGAGGGGGGCGGGTAACCGCACCTTTCAAAGGGTGCCAGCCGGGTTCCCCTTCCGGCGGCCGTCGCGAAGGATCGGACCGACGGAAGGAGCGTGCTGATGGTGGCGGTGGATGCTGGGGTGCGGCGGTTGCTCGCGGATTCCGGGGAGGTGCGCACGTGGGTGAGCCCCCGGACAGACCTGGTCATGGCGTTGCTCGGCGTCTGGTTCGGCGTCGGGCTGATGATCGACGCTTGGGCGCACAGCAACCTGGCTGAGCTGGAGACGTTCTTCACGCCCTGGCACGCGGCGTTCTACTCGGGGTTCGCGGCAGTGTCGGGGTGGATCATCTGGCAGGTCTACCGCAACGTGCGCGCCGGCCGGAGCGGGCTGGCCGCGGTGCCGAACGGGTACCTCGCGGGGTTGCTCGCCATCCCGGGGTTCGCCGCGTTCGGGTTCGCCGACATGATGTGGCACGAGTTGCTGGGCATCGAGCAGACCATCGACATCCTGTTCAGCCCGTCCCACCTGGGGCTGATCGTGACGATGATGCTCATCATCACGACCCCGCTCCGCTCGGCCTGGAACGCCCCGGACATCGGGGACCGGCCCCGGCTGTCGCGGCTGCTGCCCGCGCTGGTCGGGCTCGGCTTCGGCGCCACGCTGGTGTCGCTGTTCCTGTCGTACGGCGACGCCATGCAGTGGAGCGCGAACGGCGTGGTCCGGGCCTTCTCCAACCTGGACGGCCAAGGCACCGACCGCCTGGCCGCAGCGATGATCATCACGAACGTGGTGCTGCTCGCTCCAGTGCTGTTCCTCCAGCGGCGGTGGCGTCTGCCGTTCGGGAGCGTGACCGTGCTGTCCGTGGTGGGCGTCCTGATGCCGGGCGCGCAGACGGCCTTCCGCAACCTGCCGATCCTGCTGGCGTTCGTGGCCGCCGGGCTGGTGAGCGACCTGCTGATCCGGTGGCTGCGTCCCTCGCGGGAGCGCCGGGCCGCCTACTGGGCCTTCGCCGGCCTGTCGGCGTTCGCCACCTGGTCCTTGTACCTCGCGGTCGCCTCCGTGGTCGCCGGACAGCTGCCCGCCGTGCCCGAACTGTGGACCGGCGCCCCGGTCGTGGCCGGTCTCATCGGCCTCGCCCTCGGCGCCCTGTTCCTCCCGAACGCGGTGCCCGCGCAGGCAGGCGAGTCCGGCGCCCGGCGGGCATGATCCGGCTTCTCTGCCTGGTCGGCCTGCTGGTGGTGGTGCTGGCGTCGCCCGCGGCGGCGCACGACGTCAAGGCGGGGGCGGACCTGCGGATCGCGCAGACGATCGCGGGTGCTGAGCTGACTCTGGTGATCAAGGCCACGACCCGGGTGCCGGGGCCGCTGCGCGTCGAGGTGGTCGGGTTCCCGTCCGCCCCAGCACTGGACCTGCGGCTCCGGTCGGTGACCGACGGGCGGGTCGTGCAGGGCACGGTGGCGCCGGGTCGCCCCGCCCAGCTGCGGGTGGAGGAGACCGGGCCGCACGAGCTGACCGTCGGCTCCGGGGGCGAGACCGCGGTGATCCCGTTCCGGGTCCTGGTGGACCGCGGGTCCGGCTGGGAGTTCCTGATCTACGGTGGCCTGTTCGTGGCCGGCCTGCTGCTGGTGGGCGGCCTGCTCACCGGGGCGTTCAACCGGCGCGGCCGGTCGGCGTTCGTGGTGACCGCGGTCGCCGCCACGGGGGTCGCGGTGGCCGCGTTGATCGTGATCCTCGAACCCTGGCTGCCCGCCCGGTCGCCCGACGGCGCCGAGCCCCGTCCCACGGACTCGGCGATCGGCCGGCCGTACGTACAGGGGGTGGTCACCACCGTCCCCGCCCGCCCGGTCGCGGGCGAGGAGTTCGTGGCGCGGGTGGAACTGTTCGACGGGGCCACCGGGCGACCCGTCGACGACCTCACCGTCCACCACGAGGCCATGGCCCACGTGGTGGTCACCAGCGAGGACGGCCGCTACTTCCGCCACGTCCATCCGCTGCGCACCGCGCCCGGCCGCCTGGAGGTACGGCTGCGCGCCGACCGCCCCGGTCGCCATCTCACCTACGTCGAGCTCGAACGCACCGACTCCGGCGGCCAGCTCCTCACCGGCGCTTTCACGGTCACCGGGACGGCGGAGCCCACGGCCTCGGCCGACCCGGCGACCCAGGACGCCACCGCCGGGCCGGCCACGGTGACGCCCGCCGTGCCGCAAGCGGGGCGGCCGGCCACCGTCGAGGTGACCACGGGCGGGACGCCGCGGCCGTGGCTCGGGATGGCGGGGCACCTCATCGTGCGCGGCGAGGACGGGGAGTTCCTCGGCCACGTCCACGAGATGGGAACACCCGGCAGCCGGTTGCGCTTCACGTTCAGCTTCCCCGCGCCGGGCCGCTACTTCGCCTGGGCGCAGTACGCCACCGACCGCGGCATCACCACCGTGCCCTTCACCGTGGAGGTCCCCCGATGACGCGGATCAAGAGCATGAGGCGCCTGCTGGTGCTCGCCGGGCTCGTGGCGGTCGTGGTCGCCGCGTTCGTGGTCGCCCGCACCTCGGGCGGGGACCCGGTGACCACGACGGGAACCCGCTACGCCGTCACCGTCACCGCCGAGCGGAACACGATCGACGTACGGCTGGACAGAGGCGAGGCCGACACGGTCACCATCGCCGCCGTGATGACCACCATGGGCCACGCGATCCCCGAGGTCACCGCGAGGAAGACCGCCCCGGGCCACTTCGTCGCCGAGGGCGAGCTGTTCTTCATGACCGGCGCATGGGAACTGTCCATCCGCCTGGCCGGCCCGTCCGGCGAGGAGACCCTCACGCTCAACACCCTCGTCACCGGCTGACACCCCAGCGGGCGACCCGGCGCACGAGCCACGCCGTCTCCCGTCACGGACGTGTTCCAGGCGCGGATGATGCGCGGCTGGCTGCACGAACCGGGGTTGGCGGCCTCGTACCTGGTCGTCGCGGACGGGCAGTGGTGGCGGCCGTTGATGGAGTATCTGGGCCAGCACGAGCTGGAACGCGGCCACGCGGACCATCCGTACGCGATCTTCGGCCACGACTGGCTGGCCGACCCGCCGCAGGAGTGGCGAGACCACCAGCTGGACGAGGAGCTGCGGGCGGAGCGGTGCCTGAACCTGTTCCTCCGGACATGAAGATTCAACAAAACGGGCATACGGCGCATCCAACGATGCATGACGCGATTCAAGCGTGCCGGATCGGCGATGGTGGCGGGCGTACTGCTGACATCGGCCGCGTCCGGCCTCTTCACATCCGATGCCGCCGCGCGTGCGGCGGCCGAGCGCTGGAGACCGGAGGCGAGAAACGGTGCCCGGCGTCCGCACGACTGATGATCATTCCTCCGGACGAGGCGGCGGCACCGAGGTGCCGCGTTGTCACAGATCGCCGTGCTGCCCTGTCTTTCAGGCGGACCCGACGTTCGCAGAGCGACAGGAGCGAGACCTTGCCACCACCCGGTACCACCATCCGGATCCGGGTCCGGATGAGCGCTCGTGCCATCGACGAGCCGCACCGCGCTTCGAGCCCGCTCGAGCTGCTGTTCGACCTCACCTTCGTGGTCGCGGTCGCGGCCGTCACCGCCCAGCTCGCGCACAGCATCGCCGACGGGCATGGCCTCACCGGACTGGTCCCGTTCCTTCAGGTGTTCTTCTCGATCTGGTGGGCGTGGATGAACTTCACCTGGTTCGCCTCGTCCTACGACACCGACGATGTCGCCTACCGGCTGCTGACCATGGTGCAGATGGCCGGCGTGCTGACCCTCGCCGCCGGCGTGCCCGCCGCGACCGCTCACGCCGACTACGGGATCATCACCCTGGGCTACGTCATCATGAGGATCGGGCTCGTCGCCCAATGGCTGCGGGCAGGTCTCGAAGACCCGGCCCGCCGCCGCACAGCGTTGCGCTACGCCATCGGCATCAGCCTCGTGACGACGGGCTGGGTGCTTCGCTTCCTGCTCGGGGAGACGGTCGCCCTGCCCGCATTCGCCGGACTGCTGTTCTTCGTCTGCCTGGATGTCCTGGAGCTCGCGGTGCCACGGTGGGCGGAACGGGCCAGGCCCACCAACTGGCACCCGCACCACATCGCCGAGCGCTACGGCCTGTTCACGATCATTCTGCTTGGTGAGAGCGTCCTTGCCGCGAGCAGGGGAGTCGAGGGAGCGCTCGAAGCGGGCCAGATCAGGGTGCCCTTCGTCGTCATCGCCGGCTGCGGCCTCGTCCTGCTGTTCGCTCTTTGGTGGCTCTACTTCCTCATCCAAGCGGGGGAGGGTCTCAGTGACCGCCGTCATCGGTCGTACCTGTGGGGATACGGCCACTTCGGCATCTTCGCGGCCCTGGCGGCCCTCGGCGCCGGGCTCGAAGTGGCGGTGGAGCAGAGCGGGAACGAGGTGGAGGCGTCGTCGTTGGCGCTCGGTTACGCGGTCGCCATCCCGGTCGGTGTGTATCTCGCCCTGCTGTGGGCGGTGCACGCGCTTGTCGTCGCAGAGGCCGTCATCTATCCCCCTGCGGTCCTGGGCTGTGTCACCCTCGTCTTGTTGCTGCCACTCGTGACGCCCGTGATCGGCGTGGCCGCCGTGGTCGCGGCGATCACGGCCCTCTGCGTCCTGCTGGTCGCCGTCACGATCACGACCGCACCGTCATCGTCGCCATCGAGGCAGCCGCCCGGCTCCGGCGAGTCGTGAAGGAGACCGCCGCCCGCCCGCCCTCGGCGGCCTTCAGCGCGGCGATCAATCACCAGGGCGGCCGACGACGACTTCAACCGCAGCCCGGAAAGAATTTCGCGGCAGCTGTCACAAGTTCGGGCGCTGCCCGGTCTTAGCTGGCGATCGGTTGGCACATGGGTGCCCCGGCAGACAGAAAGGGTTCGCCATGAAGATCGTGGTAATCGGCGGGACCGGCCTGATCGGGTCGAAGCTGGTGGCGAAGCTGGGTGAGCACGGTCACGAGGCGGTGGCGGCGGCCCCGAACACCGGCGTGAACACGATCACCGGGGAAGGGCTGGCCGAGGTGCTGGCGGGCGCGCAGGTGGTTGTCGACGTGTCGAACTCGCCGTCCTGGGAGGAGACCGCCGTACGGGAGTTCTTCGAGACCTCCACCCGCAACCTGCTCGCCGCGGAGGCCGCGGCCGGTGTCGGCCACCACGTCGCGCTGTCGATCGTGGGTACGGAGCGGCCGCCCGGGAACGCCTACTTCCGGGCGAAGGTCGCTCAGGAGCAGCTGATCGAGAAGTCGTCGATCCCGTTCTCGATCGTGCACGCCACTCAGTTCTTCGAGTTCGTCCGGGGCATTGCCGACAATGCCACGGACGGCAACACGGTGCGGATGCCGCCCGTGCTCTTCCAGCCCATAGCGGGCGACGACGTCGCGCAGGCGGTCGGCAGGGTCGCGGTGGGGACCCCGTTGAACGGCATGGTCGAGGTGGGCGGGCCCGAGCAGGTCAGGATGGACGAGTTCTTCCGCGACGCGCTGGCCGCCTGGGGCGACCCGCGCGAGGTGGTCACCGACCCGCACGCGCTCTACTTCGGCGGCGAGCTGCTCGAGCGGTCGCTGGTGCCGGACGACGGCGCCACCCTCGGCCAGATCCGCTACCGCGACTGGCTCGGCCGGAACGCCGCCGCGAAGTAACACGTCCTCATCGAAGGTGCCCAGACGAGCCGCGATCGACGGCCCGCCGCACATCCGCTCAAGCCACGCATGGAGGAAAGATGAGCTCCCCGAACGGCGAGGACGACTTCCTGTACGAGCTCAAGGCCGAGGTCGAGATCGAACTGACCGTGGCCGAGGCGAGCCGACCGCAGGAGGAGATCGACCTGCCGGTCACCGACTGGCTGTTCGACCCGACGGACGTCGAGCGCGAGGAAATCGGCCTGCGTGGCCTGATCGACGCGGTCGAGGTGCTGGAGGAGGACTCAGGGCCGGGCAATCATGCCGCGTGAGACGCGGATCGACACGCTCGACAGCCTCCGCGAGCACCTGCAGTGGGCGATCGAGCTGGAACACGCGACCTTGCCGCCGTACCTGTGCGCGCTGTACTCGCTGGACCCGGCGCGCAACCCCGAAGCCGTCGAAGTGGTGGGCAGCGTCTTCGCCGAGGAGATGCTGCACCTGGCGCTGGCCGCGAACCTGCTCAACGCCGTCGGCGGCAGCCCGCGACTGGACACGCCGCGGATGCTCCCGCCGCACCCCCGGCGGTTGCCCCACGGCGACCGCTCCCTGGAACTGTCGCTGGTGCCCTTCGGGCCGGAAGCGCTGGAGATGTTCCTGCGGATCGAGCAGCCGGCGCCGCCCGGCGCCCCTGCGGAGGGCGACGAATACGAGACGATCGGGCAGTTCTACGCCGCGATCGAACAGGGCCTGCGCCACCTGTGTGCCCAGCACGGCGAGCAGGCGGTTTTCTGCGGTGATCCGGCCCGCCAGGTGAACGCCGGCCACTTCCGGCACACCGCCGGACGGCTGATCGCGGTCCACGACCTGGACTCCGCGCTGGCGGCCCTGGAGGAGATCGTCGAGCAGGGCGAGGGCACCGCACGCGGCGAAGTCTGGGACGGCGACCAGGACGTCTTCCACCCCGAACGGGACGAGGTCGCACACTACTACCGCTTCCAGGAGCTCAAGATCGGCCGGCGCTACCGGCGCGGCGACACCCCGCAGTCCGGACCCACCGGCGACGCCATCTCCGTGGACCCGGCCGGCGTACGTCCGATGAGGCGAAACCCGCGCCTGTCCGACCACGCTCCGGGCAGCGCGATCCGCACCGCCCAGGAAGAGTTCAACCACACCTACTGCGCCGTCCTGCATCTGCTGGAGCAGGCGTTCAACGGCAGCCCGAAGCTGCTCGGGGTCGCCACCGGCACCATGTACGCGCTCAAGGCCCAAGCCCAGGCCCTCATGGCGATGCCCGACCGCGACGGCACCACGGCCGGCCCCACGTTCGAATACGCCGCACCCGAACTGCGCCGGTGGAGCGTCGGCGACCGGCAGCGGATCGTCGTCCTGCGCAACGGCCCGTACATCGTGTACGGCGGCGTCCCGCTCCGGCGCAAACGCAAGATCGTATCCTCGGAGAAAAACGCGCTGACCTGGAAAACCGGCGACGCCCTGGAGACCGAGGACACCTACGCGCTCTGCCGCTGCGGCCACTCGGGCGCCAAGCCGTTCTGCGACGGGACCCACGCCCTGATCGGGTTCGACGGCACGGAGAGCCCGGTCATGCGTCCGTACAAGGAACTGCAGCACGTGCACGACGGCGTGGGCATCTCGGCCCAACGGGTGGGGGAGCTGTGCATCCACGCCGCCTTCTGCATCGGCCGCACCAGGCCGATCGCCGAGATGCTCGCCGACACCGGCGACAGCGACGTGCGCTCCAACGTCATGGGCCGCATCGACCACTGCCCCTCCGGCTCCTACAGCTACGCACTCCAACGCGGCGGCGACACGATCGAGCCCGACCTCCCGCAGGCCATCTCGGTCCTGGAAGAAGAGGGTGAACTGGCCAGCGCTCTGTGGGTCACCGGCGGAGTGCCGGTGCTGCGGGCGGACGGCGGGCAACTGGAGACCCGCAACCGGATGACGTTGTGCCGCTGCGGCCACTCCGGCAACAAACCGCTGTGCGACGGGACCCACCGGGAGATCGGCTTCCGCGAGGAAACACCGGTCGAAGGGACACCATGAGCGGACACAGTCACAACAGGACGGGCTGTCCTGTCATAGCTGCCGACACCGAAAGACTCCACAGTCTGTGAACAGGAGAAGCTACGCCGTTCCCTGGCGTACTCTCCCGGCTGCGAGGGCGGCAGGATATGACCGAAGTGGGCGCCGAGTCGCTGGCGGAGATGCTCGACGATGAGGAACGCGCCGCGATCGAGGTGCCGCGCGCCTGGCTGACGCGGGTCGCCGGAAGCATCTGCCTGGAGCTGCTCGCCTCCGCCGCCCCGATCCACGCACCCGGCGACACATCCCAACCCGGCACGACCACAGCGCCCCTCCTCAGCGGCACATCCCAACCCGGCACGGCCGCGGCGCTGCAGGCGGTCCTGGCCACGGACGCGATAGTCGTGAGCGACGGCGGCGGCAAACTGCGGCCCCCGTAAACCCGACCTACGGCGCGGACGCGGTGGCCCGGTTCGTCACAGCCTTGCTGGCCGGCCAACCCGGCGCCGACGTGGCCCCCGGCTCCGTGAACGGCCGGACAGGTCTGGTGCTGCGCCGGGCGGGCATGGCCGTGGCGGTGGTCAGCGTGAGCGTCGCCGGAGCCCAGGTCACCGCCCTATGGATCGTGCTGAACCCGGACAAATTGCAGCACTGGCACCGCCGATGACCAATCGGCCGTCCTGGCCCGGATCGGAATGATCGCGAGCCGGGCCAGGCGGCCTCTCATTCAGTCGCATGCATCAGCGTGGCGATCTGGTCGTCGTTTCAGGGTGTGCCGAACCAGCCGGAGAGTGCTTCTCGCAGCGCGGGCGCGGCGGTGTCGGCGGGTTCGTCGATGGTCGCGGCCCAGGCGATGTGGGCGTCCGGGCGGATCAGCAGGGCGTCGGCAGGACGGTCATCGGTCTTGGCGGTGTGGACGTCGACGCGATCCTGCCAGTCGCGGGCGGCCTGGCGGAGGTCTTGGCGGTCGGCGAGGTCGAGGAGGACGGGCCGGGCGCTGTGCATGAGCTCCGCAACGCTGGTCATGCCCTGGTCGGTGTGCAGGGTGAGGTCAGGGGCGAAGGTGCCGGCCAGCGGGTGGTGGCTGGAGCCGGGCATCGGGTAGCGGATGTCGGTGCCGGCGACAAGCGCTCCCATGCGGCGCAGCGGCTGTTCGTCGGTGAGCAGTTCCTGGAAGACTTCCCGGAGCGCTTCGGCGGCCGGGTCGTGCCCGCGCCGCAGTGCCACCTGGGCGCGGGTGTGCAGCATGGTGCGGGCGCCGGCGAGGTGGCGTTCGTCGTGGTAGGTGTCCAGCAGGCCGGCCGGCGCCCAGCCGTGGATGTCGGCGGCCAGCTTCCAGGCCAGGTTGACCGCATCCAGCATGCCGGCATTGATTGCCACACCGGTGGCGGGGAACAGATGAGCCGCATCGCCGGCCAGCAGGATCCGCCTGTCACGGTAGCGCTCGGCTTGGCGGGCCTTGAAGGTGAACCGCGACAGCCGGATCGGTTCTCCCACGGGCAGCGTCACACCGAGCACGCGACGGACGCTGTCCTGGAGTTCGGACAGGGTCATCGGTGTGTCGTCGTCGTATTCGGTGCTCTCGTCTTCGATGGTGTAGAGCGAGACGACGTTGGAGTCGGGCGATGAGCCGACGCCAAAGAGACCATGGTCGGTCCGGGTGAAACCCGCGCGGATCGTGCCGAAGCCCTGGCCGTCGAGATCGCCGTTGCCGAGCACGGTCACCGTGTCGGGCAAGGTGACCTGGGCCAGCCGGTTGACCTCCGGATAAGTGGTGCCGGGGAACGGAATACCGGCCCGGTCACGGACCCGGCTGCGCGCGCCGTCGCATCCCACGAGGTAGCGGGCGGTCACCTGGTACGGCCCGTCCGGGCCCCGCACGTCCACGGTCACCGCGGCATCGTCCTGGCTCACCTCGACCACCTGGTGTCCGCGGCGGATGTCGATGCCGAGTTCGCCGGCGCGTTCGTCGAGCAGCCGCTCGAGCAGTTGTTGCGGGAGCGGCAGGGCGTGCATCGGGGGATCGGCCAGCTGGGTGAAGTCCAGATGCACACCGCCGAACGGGAATCGGGGCGCCGGGACCGGGCCGGTGCAGGCTGCCTCGAATCGTTCCAGCAAGCCTCGGTAGCGCAGCAGCTCCAGGATCTGCCCGCCGAGACCACCGGCCTTGGGGGTGTCCCGGCGCTGCGGCTGCCGCTCCAGTACGAGCGGCCGCACTCCGGCCAGACTCAGTTCGTTCGCCAGCATCAGGCCGGTCGGACCGGCGCCCACAATGATCACGTCGGCGTTCGTCATCGGCCACTTCCCTCACGGTCTGTCCTTATCAGCACCACATGCATCTCGTTACTCCTGGTTCTGTAGTTCTGGCCTTGGCTGAGGATGCCAGGGCCAGCGAGTCGGCGTGACCGTCCTGGCAGGGCTCAACCCCTCCCTGACCCGGCACGCCGCCGCGTCCCGGGGTCCGGAGAGGACCCCGGGACATTGCATCAGGCGGCGTCGAGGGCTGCGGTGATCTTGCGGGCCATGTCCGCCACGGTGGGGTCGCTGGGCTGGCCCTGGTGGGTCCGGGCGGCTGCTTCGATGGCGACGAGGACGGTGCTGCGGAAGTTGTCGGCCTCTGCCGGATCCTGCCTGTTGAGCAGGCTCATGGCCGCCGTCAGGGCCGGCAGCACGCGGTCGGCGAGTTCGGCCACGGACTTGCCGTTCAGGTTCATGCCCGTCTTCTTCTCGGCGAGCACGTGCCCGACCAGGCCGGTGGCGGAGGCCAGGGCGATGGAGCCTTCGGTGGCGACCTTGTGGGGCGAACCGGCGGCACCAGCGGCGGCCAGCAGCGAGACGGCGCCGTAGGCGGCGGTCCGCAGGGTGATCTTGTCCTGGTCGGTGAGGGTGATGGACATGGCGGTGGAGTCCTTTACAGCTGTTCTGGAAGTCACGTGAGCGGAGGGCTGAAGGCTGATCTGCGGGGCGGGGTTCGGCGTCAGTTGTCGATCGCCTGGTAGAGGGTGGTCCAGAAGTCGTGCATCAGCCGTATCGGATCCGGGACGGTCGCTCCGACCTGGGTGAGCAGGATGCCGGTGAGCTGGTTTTCCGGGTCGGCGTAGGTCGAGGTGCCGCTTCCGCCGTCCCAGCCGAACTGGCCGATGGGCGCGTAGTCGCCGCGGTAGGTGCGCACCGCCATCCCGAAGCCCCAGCCGCCGTGCTGTCCTTGGCCGTGCGAGATGTGGACGTTGTTGACGGCCATGGCGTGTCGGGCGGCTTGCTGTTCGGGGGTGAGGCGGTTGGTGGTCATCAGCTCGACGGCGGGCCGGGACAAGATCCGCTGGTTCTCGTGCATTCCGCCATTGAGCAGCATCCGGAAGTAGGCGTGGTAGTCGTCGGCGGTGGAGACCAGCCCGCCGCCGCCGCCCTGGAACGCCGGAGGCTGGCTCCACCGTCCCTGCTCGGCCTCGTCCCACACGAGGAACTCGCCGGTCTGCGGGTCGGGGGCATACAGGGTCGGCAGCCGGTCGATCTGGTCGGCGGGCACGTGGAAAGCGGTGTCCTTCATCCCCAAGGGGTCGAAGATGCGCTCACGCAGGAACGTCTCGAACGACTGGCCCGTGACCCTGGCCACCAGCACGCTGAGCACATCGTGGCTGATCTGGTACTGCCAGCGCTCGCCGGGCTGGTACATCAGCGGAAGCGCGCCCAGACGGCGCATCCACTCATCCGGCCCGGGCATCGGCTCCGGCATATTGGGCGTGAGCCCCTGCTCGAAGACCGCGTTCATGATCGGAGTGCCCAGCGACGTCATGTCCATGCCGAGCCCGAACGTGGAGGTCAGCAGGTCCCGTACGGTGATCGGCCGCTGCGCCGGCACGGTGTCGTCCAGCGGGCTGTCGATCCGCTTCAGCACCTGACGGTCGGCGAGCTCCGGCAGCCACGCCTCCACCGGGTCATCCAGCCGCAGCCGGCACTCATCGAGCAGGACCATCGCCGCCGCCATCGCGACCGGCTTGGACGTGGAGGCCATCCGGAAGATCGTGTCCCGGCGCATCGGCGCGCCACCGTCATGGCGCATCGTCCCGATCGCTTCGACGTGCGTCTCCTCGCCCCGGCTGACCAGGGCGACAAGCCCGGGGATCTTCCCGGACTCGACAGTCCGTGCCAGCACGTCATGCAGTCTGCGCAGCCCTGCTGCGGAGAAGCCGCTGTTGTTCTGTCCCATCATGAATCTCCTTGCGTACAGTGTTCGAGCTGCGAGACCAGCCCCGAGGCCGCGACCGCTGAACCGGTCATGGCGTCCACCATCGCCGACCGCGCTGATATCGGGCCGTCACCGTCCTGACGCCGCCGCTGACAGACAGCGGGAAGGTAGCCAGCCGGGCATGACCCCGTGGCCGCGTAGTGCAGACAGTCGATGGAAGTGGTGCTCGGCCTCGGGCACGAGGAGCAGCTCGGCCTGGGCGCGGGCAAGCTGGGCGACCACCTCCGTGCCCCCGCGCCGGCATGGGCCACGTGTTCCTGGGGACCACCCTGGGTGGCCGCCGGGTCGCCGTGAAAGTCATCCGGCCGGACTTGACTCAGGATCCGCAGTTCAAAGCCCGGTTCGCCCGGGAGATCGAGGCCGCCCGCAAGGTCAACAGCTTCTACACCGCACCCGTTGTGGACGCCGACCCACCATGGATGGTCACCGCGTACATACCTGGGCCGTCCCTGCACAGCCATGTCGCCGACCACGGACCGCTCCCCGAGAACGCTCTGCGCAGGCTCGGCGCAGGTTTGGCCGAAGGACTCCTGTCTGTACATGCAGCCGGACTGGTTCATCGGGATCTCAAGCCCGCTAATGTGATCATGGTTGAGGACGGGCCCCGCATCATCGACTTCGGCATCGCCCGCGCAGTTGACGCCTCCGCTCTCACCGCTCATGGCACGATCATGGGCACTTTCACCTACATGTCGCCCGAGCAGGTGCGCGGCGAACTCGCAGGTCCGAAAAGCGACGTGTTCTCACTCGCTTGCGTGCTGGCGTTCGCCGCGACCGGCCACAGCCGGTTCGAGGCTCCCACCCTGCCTGCCATCGTGCATCGGGTGCTCAACACGGAACCAGACCTGACCGGCGTGCCGCCCTCCGTCTGCGCGCTCATCGTCCATTGCCTCGCCAAGGACCAGGCCGGCCGCCCCACAGTCGCGGCGGTCCTGAACGAGCTCACGCAACCCGCACCGGCGCGCAAGGCTTCGCTACCGCCCGCGACGCGAGTGCCCTCCCCTCGGGACACGGTTTCCGAGTAACCGCTGCGCGATGCCACGTCTGGGCACCCTCACGTGCTTCCGGCTCGGAAGGTGGGGAGGCGAGCCCTTCTCGTCGGCGGGGCGACCGGTGCCGCCGCCCTCATCGCCGGCGGATGGCTGCTTCAGCGCGACAACGATCCCGGCGGCTCATACACCAGCCTCGGCGGCCAGGCCCCCAGTATGCAGTTCACGGTCTCCTCTGAGAATCTGACTCGAGGACGATCCCACCCAGCTTGCCCGACACAGGCAGGAACGGTGTCACGGCTTCGCCGGTCCCGGCTCTTTGCCCGAGTCCTCGTGCCCAGGCTTGGCTCTGGCCTCTGATGATGACTCTGCGTTCGTCGTTATCCCGACCGACGAGAGCAGCTCACGAGCCGTCTCGATCTTGTCGCGCAGGGCCGGATCGATGGCGAGGAGCAGGCAGAACACCGCCCAAGCGATGCTGATGAGCAGCGCCGACCGGTAGACGTCGCCTTCCAGTCCTATGACGGGCTTCAGCGCGGTGACCGCCAGAACGGGCAGTCCCATCACGACGACGGTCCGGCTGATCAGCAGTAGACGCTCCTTCCAGCCCCGCTGTTCGGCCGGTACCGGTGGTTCAGGGAGTTGGCGCAGGGTGGCGAGGTCTCCTGACGCGACAGCTCGTACGACGTCGCGCAGTTCCTCGCGCACCCGTTCCCTGCCCGGTCCGAGCGCCTGTTTCCGGAGCTCTCGTACAGCGCGAGCGGCTCCTCGAAGGGTTCCGTCGAGCTGGGCGTCAGGTGCCGCTCCCGCCCCTTTGAACCAGCGCGGCAGGTCGCGTTCCATCCGCTGCGCGACCTGCTCGATGCAACGGCCGATCTTGCGCCGCCCTTCCTCGTCGAGCGCGTCACAGAGCGCGTCGAGGGTGGCGCCCCTGCCGTGCACACCACGGATGCGGCTGATCCAGATGATGCTGACCAGGGAGCCCAGCTTGACGTAGCCGCCGCGGGTCACGATCGCGGCCGCTAAGCCCAGCAGAGCCACGCCTGCGACGCCCGCTCCGGTGGTGGGAAACATGCGAAGCAGCGCCGCACCCCCGATGGCGCAAGCTCCGCAGATCGATGCGCCGGTGAGGTATCCGAACGGTTTGCGGAAGAGCGTCCCGACCAGCGCGCACGCGATGATCAGCCCTGCCGCCGTCGCGGCCGTGCTCGCCGCGGGGGCGAAGGTTCCGATTACCGGCCACATGATCCACGCTCCAGCCATGCCCGCCACGGTCCTCAGGTGGAAGAGCACCCACCACCACCACGTGTCGACCCGAACCCGGCCAAGGACGTAATGTTCGGTTTCTTGCCGCGCGTCCGCGAGATCGCCGGCGGCTACCCCGTCGATCGAGTCCAGAATCCGCAGAGGGCCGTGCCAGCGCTGCATGGCTCGGGAGATGATGGTCCACTCGGTGGAGTGCAGAAGACGCCGCAGTGGCCGAATCGGGCCACCGCTGCGCCACCACGCTCGGCGCGACAAGGCCCGCTCGTCCAGCACACTGGCCGCGAGCACCGGTAGACCCAGGTGCCGGAAGTAGTCGGCGAGTCCCTGCGCCGCCTGCGGATGGCTGGCCACATTGAACAGGTCCAGCGCGGCGAAGGGCCGATCGAGTTCTTGGAGCGTGCGCGAAATGCCCAGGAACGCGTCGGGTTCGGTCTTGCGCGCCCGTTCGTAGTAGTCCAGAGCCGCCTCGGGTGCCCGCACCCAGTACTCGAGGGATGCGGCCAGCCGGATCAGCAGGTCCCCGTGCTGGTTCTCCGGAAAGGCGGCAAGAGCTTCGGCCGCCAGAGCCGGCGCATCACGTGCATCGGCGTTGCGGATCAGCCACAACCACAGATCGACATTCGCCGGATGTCCGGCCAAGCCCTGCCTGGCCACTCGCAGGCATTCCGCTTTCTGGCCGGAGTAGTAGAGGTACTCGGCCAGCGCCGCAGTCGCTTCGGCGTTGCCGGGCACCTCGTCCAGCGCCCGCTCCGCATAGCCGACCGCTCTGGTGTCCTCGTTGACGCTCGACAACCATCCGGCGACGTCGAGCAGCCCGCGTGCCCCGCCTCCAGCCAGTGCTGTCAGGCGGTTGGCGATCCGGTCGGCCTCGGCCACCCTGCCCAGCCCGTACAGCGCGTGCGCGCTCACCTCCATCGGCCGGCGGCCGGTGGGGTCGATCCGTGCGGCCTCCCTTGCGATCCGCAGCGCGTCCTCGTAACGGACCAGGCTGATCAGCTCGTCCGCGATCTGGCAGAGCAAGTCCGCGCCGTCGGGCGTGCGGGAGGCCACCGCCCTCGCTGTCTGCTCGGCGCGCCGGAAGCGACGCAGCGTGAGCAACTGGCCGACATACTCCGACTGGACCCGCAGGTCGTCAGGAGCGAGAGCGGCCGCTCGACGGGCCGCGCCGAGTGCCCGGCGGCGCCTGCCCCTTTCCTCCAGGACGCGCTGCTTCAGCAGGTAGCCGTCGGGGTCCTCCGGCCTGCGGCCGATCGCCTTCCGCAACTCGCGCGCCGCCTCCCTGTGCCGCCCTGCGTCGGTGAGGGCATCCACCAGACGTTCCGCGTGGATTCGGTCCCAGGGGGCTCGTTCGGCAGCCGCGCGCCAGTGCGTGATCGCGTCTTCGGCCCGGTCCGCCGACTCGTACAGCGAGGCGACGTCCTCGGGAGCCCATCCATCGATGAGTGCGTGAGCTTCGCCATCCCTGTGCAGCTTGAGTAAATACGTCGCCACCGATCGGCGAACGCGATCATCGACTGGGTCGATGGCCAATGCCCGTTCGGCGGCAGCCAGCGCATCGAGGTCACGTTCTCGCTCGCCATAGGAGTGGGCGAGTCTCACAAGCAGATCAGGAGTGCCGGCGACGCGATCAGCATCATCCAGGAGCCCCTGCTCGATGAGGCGCTCGACCACCTGTGGGTCGCCGGTCTGGTGTTCCCGGAGCAGCTGCCACTCCCTTTCGGCCTCGTCGAAGTGTGCGGCCTCGCGAAGGTAGTCGATGCGGGCGAGGCGGAGGCGGACGTCTTCAGGATCGTCTGCCAGCGCTCGGTCGACGAAGTCCAGCGCGACGTCAGGAAATCCGTGACCGTGGTACTCGACGGCGATGTCCGCCCGAGCGTCGTCAGGGAGGGCCTCGAATGCCTGCGCCGCTTCCGGGAGGCGCAGCAGGTCCAGGAGCAGGGCACCCCGGGCGCGGTGCAGTGCCACGTCATCAGGGGCATGCGACAGGGCGGCGTCCAGCGCGCGCAGCGCCTCGCCGCGAAGCTCGGCCTGCTCCGCCGATCGGGCCAGATCTCTCCAGAGCTCCACGCTCTCAGGGCAGCGCCGGACAGCGAGCCTGGCCAGGCGGAGCGCCTCCAGCGGGCGGCCCGCATAGCCGAGGTAGCGAATCTGATCGTGGTACGCCTCCCAGGACGAGGGATCGAAGGCGACCGCACGTCCTGCGAGCCGTGCGGCGAGCAAATCCGCGTCCTCCAGCGAGCAGATTTCGGCCACTTCCAGCAGGCGGGCAGGGAAGGGCTGCGTGACGCACTGCTCGGCGACTCGCTCAGCGGCTCTGTATCGGCCCATTTTGAGAAGGACCTTGAGCCGGAGGAGAAGGGCGTCACGATGCCTGGGGTCGGCCGCTGGAACCCCTTCGAGCAGGCGCAGGGCCACGTCATATCGGCCTGCCGCTGCTTCCGCCGCGCCCGGGATGACAGCAGAGTCGCCGGCTTCAGTCGCAAGATCAGTCGCCATACAGGCTCCTCTCGCTGGGCTCCTGTCATCCTCGAGCTCTACTCAAAAGGAGTTGTTGTCGGCGGATAGTGAGACCGGCGGGCAACAATTTACGCTATATGTGGGTCTTCGGATCCACTCGCTCGGCGGTGACGTCGCGTCCTGCCCAGTTGAGCGTCGCCGTCCCGCTCGGGTGGAAGTCCAGTTCCACTTCGCCCTTCATCCTGGCGAAGTACCGTGATTCGGACATGGGGCGCAGCTCGGTCTTGGCCAGTCCGTGGACTTCGGCCATGAGCCGGTCGCCCTCTCGGGTGATGTCCATGGTGGAGGTGCGTCCCGCGTACCGCATGGTGTAGCGGCCGACGTGCCGATCGAAGACGGCGGGATCGATGGTGACGAAGACGCGCCTGCTGGGTAGTTCGTACGGCTCGCTTCGGGCGATGGCCGCCAGGCCTCGCTCGATGTCGGTGAAGGCGGCGTTCTCGATGTTCGACAGCACGGACACGAAGAGGTCGTCGCTCTCATAGCGGGTCGAGATGCTGACGAAGCCGATGGTCCCGCCGGCGCTTTCGAAACGGCCGGGGCTCACCGCGCAGCCGTAGCCGTAGGCGGTGCCGTCGGCCTCGACGTGTGCCTTGACGAGCTGGGCGAGCGAGTCGGGGTGCAGCAGGCGGTGGCGACCGCGGTTGCCGCGGTGCAGGTCCTCGACGGTGGAGTGGAGCGCGCCCGCGGCGTCCTGGTTGGAGTTGTCGAGGTACGGGGTGGGCGTGATCCGGCCGTCGGCGGATATGTAGCCGCGGGCCTGGTCCTTGACGAGTTGCCGGCCGTCGTCCAGGCCAGTGTGGTGCATGGCGAGCGGGGTGAAGAGGTGCCGGCGTAGGTACTGGCCGTAGGTCAGGCCGGAGAGCCGCTCGATCACCTCGCCGAGCAGGACCCAGCCGGAGTTGCTGTAGCTCATGCGTTCGCCCGGCTCGAACAGCGGCGGCCGGTCCTTGAACTCGTCGATGAGCTGCCGCCTGGTGTGCGGTGCTCCCATGACGCGGGTGAAGCTCTCCGTGGTGACGTAGTCGGGGATGCCGGAGGTGTTGGTGAGCAGGTGATGCAGGGTGATCCGGTCGCCGCGCGGGTAGCCGGGCAGGTGCCGCTCGATCGGGTCGTGCACACGCAGGCTGCCCCGTTCCTGGAGTTGCAGGATCGCGATCGCGGTGAACGTCTTGGTCTGTGAGCCGATGCGGAACGCCGTGGCCGGCGTGTTGGGCACGCGGTGCTCGTGGCTGGCGAGGCCGTACCCCTTGCTGAACAGGACCCGCTCGCCGCGCGCGACCAGCACCGCGCCGCTGAACCTGCCGAGTTCTGTGTACGCGCTGACCAGCGCGTGCATCCGGCGTCGTAAGAGGATCATTGATACTCCAGTTTGTTTATTCAAGTTTGACTATCAGAGCATGGGTCGCTGATATGGTCAAGCTTGACTATCCAGCGGAGGTGTTGCGTGTCGTCGACCCGACTGCTCGTCCTGGGCCTGCTCCATGAGGGGCCGCGGCACGGCTACGAGATCAACCAGCTCGCGACCGCCGGGGCGCTGGAGCAGTGGACCGACGTGAAACCTGGCTCGATCTACCACGCGTTGGCGAAGCTGGAGCACGAAGGGCTGGCGCAGACCCATGCGGAGGAGCGCACGGGTGACCGGCTCAGGCGCGTCTACGCCATCACCGCCGAAGGGCGCCGCACGCTGCACGACCTGCTGCGCAAGACCCTGGCCGCGCCGCCCCACTCCGCCCGCTCCGACTTCGCCCTCGCATTGCGCTGGCACACCCTGCTGGAGTCAGGCGAGGCCCGTGACCTGATCGCCGCCTCCGCCCGGGAACTGGCGGCCAGGAGCACGGCCCTGGCCGCCGGTCGCGAGGCGAAGGCAGGACTGTCACCGCTGGCAGACGCCCTGTTCGACAACTCCGAGGCACATCTGGCGGCTGACGCCAAACTACTCGACGACCTCCAGCGACTACTCGACGCGCCGACAGCGCCCGGATAGCAACCACGGAGTGAGCAGGAGACGACGGTCCAGACGGCAACGTTCGGCGACAAAGTGCACCAAGACGGCTGCCCAGCGGCAGCCGTCTATGCCCAGGGGCGGGGGAAGGCGTCGCCGTCCAACCGTTTGCCCACGGTGAGTCCGAGAGGATCGGTCACGATGTGCCCGGCCCCGCTGTAGCGGGTCGCCGCGTCCATGTAGATGGTGACGTGCGCGAATCGGGCCTGGTCGGTGCGGTTGGGCAGCGCCATGTGGCCGGTGTAGCCGCTGTGGAAGGTGCAGTCGCCGGCGCGGAGCGGCACGGTGACCCGGGGGATCCAGCGCAGAGACGGATCCAGCTCGAACAGGTCTTCCTCGTGGTGGAGGTCCTGCGGGCGCAGGCCGATGCGATGCTGGGTGCCGGGCAGGAAGGTCATGCAGCCCCGCTCCGGAGGGACGTCGACCAGCGCTATCCAAGCCGACAGCGGGAGCCGGTCGCCTGCGTGCGGCCAGTACGGACGGTCCTGGTGGAACTCCGTGGCGGCGTTGTTGTGCGGCTCCTTGACCAGCATCTGGTCGTGCCAGAGCCGCAGCGAGAACCCGGCGAGTTGTTCGGCGATCCGGCCGAGTCGCCGGTCGAACGTGAGCTCTCTCAGCGTCTGGTCGCGTTGCCAGACGTTGACCAGCTGGCTGAAGACGCCCTGCTTCTCCAGGCTCTCCGCGCGGTGTGCCTCCAGGAACGCCTCGGCGCCGGCCCGGAAGCGCTCGACCTGGTCGGGCTCGAGAACGCCTCGTACCCGGACGAAACCGTATTCGCGGTACGCCGCCACAAGCTCCTCCGGCACCCGGCCGTCGGCGCCGACGTCGCTGCCGGACTGCCCGGTCGTGGTCGTTGCCATCTCTGACCTCCAAGGTTCTTGCCGTTTGGATGCTGCAAGCGTCGTCGTGGTGTGCCGCTCTGGGCTAGGCCGATCCCGGCGAGTACTCGTACGATCCCGACATGCCTGCCACGCTGCACGAGCACGCGCTGTTCGCCGGGAGCCCGGTCCTGGCAGGTGTCCACCACCCGAACCCCGACATCGAGCCGCACGCGCACGACTTCCTCGAGATCGCCGTGATCGGAACCGGTCACGGCTGGCACGTGACCAGCCAGGGCGAGCACCCGCTACGGCGCGGGCAGGTCATCGTGCTCCGCCCCGGTGCCTGGCACGGGTTCCGGGACTGCACCGACCTGACCGTCGCCAACTGCTGCCTGTCCGCCCAGGCGCTACGGTCCGAACTGGCGGCCCTGTACGACATCCCGATGCTCCGCCGGATGTTGTGGACCGATCCGGTGGCATCCGGCACGCACGGCGTGGCGCTCACGACCGTCGATCCGGCGGCCGCCGAAGCGGCCATCGCGGAGATCGGACTGCTCGAACGGGACCTCGGAGCCGATCAGCGCCGACCGGGCCGGGTGCTGGGCCGGCTGATCACCGTGCTCGGCGTCCTGTCCGACGGCCGCGACCCCGAACGGCAGACGCTCGAGTCCACCATCCACCCCGCAGTCGCCGCCACCATCGCCCGGCTCGAGGCCGCGCCTGCCCATCCGTGGCGGCTGGATGACCTCGCCCAAGCGGTCAACCTGGACCCCGCCTATCTCGGCCGGCTGTTCAGGCAATACGTCGGGTTGACGCCCCTGGGCTTCCTGGCCCGGCTGCGGGCCGAGCGCGCCGCCACGTTACTGGCGCACTCGACCCTGCCGGCTGCCCGGGTCGGCGCCGCCGTCGGCTGGGACGACCCGACGTACTTCGCCCGCCGCTTCCGGACACTGGTCGGGCTGACACCCACCGAGTACCGGCGACGTACCCGATCAGCCGCCCATACTCGGCTCAGCGCCCCGGCCGAGGCGACGAACGAGCGGAAGAGACCCTGACTCGGTCGGCCCGCTCGCGGAGGGCTCGCCACGACGCCGAGGTGTTGAAGGTGGTGCGGGCGGCTCTCCGGCGCGAGTGCTGAGCACCTCCTGGCAGCCTCGGGAGGGTGACAGCCGCTTGCGTCGAAACGACGACACCGCATTTAAGAGCACCCGTAAGTCGTATTACGGTCACTGTGTCATGAGTGGACAACTCGGCTTTTTCGCCTCCGGCTGGCTGGTTGCGCGGATCTTCGTCAAGCCACCCCGCGGTGGCCTTTTATGGTGTGGTGGCTAGAGTGTCAGGTGCCGGCGCACCTCATCGGCGGGAAAGGGGGCGAAACGGCTGCGACCGCTGGAAGAGTCACCGAAATCCCAAAGGGTTCAGCTTATTTGAGGGCAGGTGCAATGCTTGGTCGGCCTGAGCGGGCATTCATGGCTGACTGAGCTTGACTGTGGTCTATGCGCGAGACCAGAGATTGCGGTTGGAGTTCCGTCTCCGGCAGCTGCATGAGTGCGCGCACACATGGTTGTCGGAGTGCGGCGATGCTTTGATCTGCACGTTCCCCGCGCTCGCCGCCTGCGGCATCCGGACGCACATGATCGGTCGAGGTGAGGCGGTGGTAATCTGTATTTCCGTAGGGTCAGAGCGTTCTCGTGCCTGGGACGGACGGAAAAGGCGCTGGCATCAAGATTATATGCGCGAAATGCAGATCAACACGACCGCGAGCAGATCCGGAACATGCTGGCGCACGGCTGGTGGCGAGAATAGGGGAGGGGTGGGCGGCTGAAAGTCGTCGATATACTGGGACTCTTTGTAACGTTGTCGGCGTTCGTGGTCGGCGGCCGTTTCGCCATGTTGAAATCACAATACTGAGGGCAGGACTGAGTGATGAGCCTTGCACTATCGCCGTTCTTTCCAGACCTGATCGAGCCCGTCCGGGTGATCGGCGGAAAAGAATTCGACTTCTCTCGGCAAGTGGTCGTGATGGCAATCTTGAATCGAACGCCGAACTCCAACCTGGATCCGAACAAGTCCATGGACCTGGCGGCGATCGTTTCGCGGGCCGAGCAGGTCATGGCGGACGGGGCTGATTGGATCGATATCGGCGGACGAGCCTTCGTCGGTGTTCGGGAACAGTTGCCGGGGCAGGCCGAGATCGACCGCGTAGTGCCTGCCATCGAGGCTATCCGAGAGAAAACGGATGCCATCATTTCTGTGGATACGCATCTGCCCGAGGTCGCGTTGGCGGCGTTCCAGGCCGGAGCGCACATCGTGAACGACACGTACGGGCTGCAGACCCCAGGAATGGCGGAGGTCATCGGTGAGACCGGTATGAGCGTGATCATCACGCACAGCCTCACAGGTCCGGGCATCCGTCTGTCGAGGCCGGGTTATGGCGACGGCGTGACGGCGGAGGTCGTGGCGTTCCTCCGGGACCGGGTGGCCCACGCGCTGGAGTGCGGCATCAGCCCGAACCGGATTTATATCGATCCGGGGCACGATCTCAACAAGAACACTTTCCATTCGTTGGACGTGACCCGCCAGTTCGCGGATATCGCGAGGCTCGGCTACCCCGCGATGTGTGCCACGAGCAACAAGCATTTCATCCGGGAATCGCTGGGGGTCGGGCGGGGCGCGCCGGAGTTGGCGAGCGGGACTGTCGCCGCGAACGCGATGTGCGTGTTCAACGGAGCGCGGCTGATCCGGGTGCATGACGTGAAAAGCAACGTGGCTGCGATACGTGCGACCGAAACCTTGCTGGGCCTACGCGACATCGGGTAGCTGCGGAATAGCGGAAAGTTCAAGGAATCGCAGTCTTGTGCACTGCAGGCAGCCTCGCCTGAGCGTTGCCGAACGCCCTGTCCTGCCCACCTCACCGCTGACACCCACGCCCACGCCCCAGACCCCACCCTCGGCGATGGCCAGCTCCAGTCCCAAAGTGCCGAAGAAGGATCAGGCGATATCGCCGGGGAACCGACATCGACCGGCGACCTCGACGGCCGACTCGAGCACCTGCGCGGCTCCGCCCTCGGGTTCCGCAACCTCACCAACTACATCGCCAGGAGCCTGCTCGAAGCCGGCGGGTTCAGACCGCAACTACACCCTCAACTGTGAAGAGCCGGTAATACACCGATGCGCGTCAACGTCCGGGGAGCCCAGTACGCTCCGGAGGCACAACCCGAGCCGCTGCTCTTCCCGAAACGCCAGCCCCGGGAAGCCGTGGTCCAGGACGACGGCCGGCCCCCCATGCGTGTAGCACGCAGAGCTGGGGTTACCGGGAACCACATGCGATCCGTTCTCCGAAGTTGAGGCCGGGGTTCAAGAATTGTGGACGCCATACTGACTGGTCGGTATTTTCGCTGGCATGACGCTGGAACGCCGGACCTGGCGCACTCTGGAGCCGTTGCACGGCATGATCTACTTCTCTCCCGAGGCGGGAGCCGCCTACGAGAGCCTCGGGCTGAGCGGCCGGACAGGGTACTTCGCCTCCCGGGCCGCCGCTCTCGGCCCGGTTCCCGCTGAAGCGGTGATCGCGACCTTCTACAACTTCAACCCTGATCTGGTCCGGCAGGCGATCCCGGCCGCCTGGCAGATCGCCGCCCCCTCCGACATCCTGGCCGCCCGGCTCGAATCGGCCGACGCCACGCTGCGCCGCGTGCTGGGCGATGCCGTGGGCTCCCCGGAGATGTCGCGGGCAGCAGCGCTGGCCCGCCGGGCGGCGGAGACCGTCGCGGGCGAGCTCAGCGGCCGGCCGCTGTATGCCGCGCACGCGGCACTGCCCTGGCCGAAGGCTCCCCACCTGGTGCTCTGGCACGCCCAGACCCTGCTGCGCGAGTATCGCGGCGACGGCCATCTCGCCGCCCTCCTGGCCGCCGGCCTGAGCGGAATCGAGGCCCTCGTCACCCACGCGGCCACCGGCACCGTCACATCCGAGGTACTCCGGCGTACGCGAGGGTGGTCCGAGGCCGACTGGGCGGCCGCCGTACAGGGACTGGAGGAGCGCGGCTGGCTCAACAAGGGATCTCTCACCGAGGAAGGCGGCAGGCGGCGTGAGGAGATCGAAGAGGCCACCGACCGGATGGGGACGGCACCGTACACCGCACTTGGCGCCGCACGCTGCGAGGAGCTGTGCTCTCTCGCCCGGCCGTGGAGCAAGGCCCTGATGGCCGAGCTGATGCCCTGGGCGACAGGTCGTTAGCCGGAGCGCACGAGGAGATCACCCGAAGTCCGGTCACCGCGCCCGACGTTCCGCACGATGTAGGGGGCGACCGGGTCCTCACCGGCGGCCGGTCGATGCAGGTGCGCTCCATCGACATCTGGCGGGTCGAGTACGGGCTGTTTGCTGAGCACCGGACGAGGTGACCGCCTTGGAAGTGTTCGAGCAGCTCCAGCTGCGGCGGGGATTCAGGCGATCAGCAGGCGAAGGCCAAGCTCTGCCGCATCGAGATCGACCAGTTCTCGGTTGCGTTCAGCCCACCGACCGGATGCGAGGTCATCACGGAGGCTGTGCACTGCGCGCTGCTCGGCGTCCGGCCCGACTCTGGCCCAAACCGATACCCCGCGACGGACCTTCTCGTCCAGGTACGCCTCCGGCCGACGCCAGTAGGCCTCGAAGAAGCCGTCAGCGCAGTCCCACGGTATGGGCACCGGTTCCATCCGGGCTCCGATCGCGCTGGCCTGCTCGGTCACCGAAGGCCGGCCGACAGGAGGTCTGCGACCTCAGGCAGGTAGTCGCGAGTAAGCCAGAACCGATGACGCCATCCGGTGTCGCTGGTGTCGTGCGTGAACACCACCACGCGGCGAGCAACCCGCCGCATCTCGCGCAGGCCGGCAATCGGGTCCTGCCAGTGATGAACGGACGAAACGGCCATCGCGGCGTCAAAGGACTGGTCATCGAACGGCAGGCTCTCGGCGGATCCAACCAGGCACGGCGCCGCGTCCGGAAGGCGCTGCGAACGCATGAGCGCCGACGGTTCCACCGCGAGGACGTGGCGGTCGGAGGGCTCGTAGGACCCGGTGCCCGCCCCGACGTTCAGTATGGTCCGGGCGTCGCCGAGCGCAGCCCAGATCCGCGCAGCGATGCGCGGCTCAGTGCGCCGTGTCACGGTGTAGGTGGCTCCGATGGTGTCGTACAACTGCGCGCCGGACATTGACACTGCCTTTCTGGCTGTGACCATCGTCGTCCTGCACCGTGCCTGTGGCGTGACTGGCGTGCCACTGCGCGGGATGTCGCCTGATCGCTATTTCACCATACTGATCGGCCATGGGCGAGAATGACTGCCACCCGAGATCAGAGGTTCAGGAACAGGCGCTGACCTTGGCTCAGGCCTGTCGGGGAGAGCGGATCAGTAGGGTGGCCAGTGCTTCGTCCGGGCCGACAGTGCTGTAGATGTGTGGGACGTCGGCCTGCCAGGAGATGTGCTCGCCTGCCGCAGCCAGCAGGGGCGCGTCGGCCGGGCCGGCGCGCAGCACGCCCGCGTAGACCGTGACGTGTTCGGTCACGCCGGGGGCGTGGGGTGGCGAGTGTTGCACGATGCCGGGGCGGACGCGCATGCGCAGCAACTCGAACGTTGCGGTCGGCTCCTCGAAGACCTCCAGCAGGGTGGCCGTTACGGCGGCGCCGGGCACGCGGACGGCCTCTGCGGGCGGTGCGCCGGGCTCCAGAACCAGGGCCGTCAACGGTACGCCCAAGGCTCCTGCCACCGCGTAGAGCGTCTCCAGCGTCGGGTTGCGGGTGCCCAGTTCCAGGCCGGACAGGGTGGCCTTGCCGATGCCGGCGCTGCGGGCCAGCGCCGACAGGGAGATGCCGCGGGCCTCGCGCAATCGCCGCAGCCGGCTCCCGATATCCGTGTCACGGCCGTCCACCCGGCAATCCTTGCATTCCGCCGCCGGGCTTGTCCCGCGGTGGCCACGTGGTTATGGTTCGTTCCGTAAACGGAACGATTGGGAGTCTGGCGACACTGAGGGGTGGGCGTGCGGGTGCAGGCCGTCATGGCGGGGCTGGTCAGTGCGGTGGTCGGCTACGCCAGTTCGTTCACCGTCGTGCTCGCCGGGCTGCGTGCCGTCGGGGCGACGCCGGGGCAAGCCGCGTCCGGGCTGCTTGCCCTCTGCTGCGGCATCGGGGCGGCGGCGCTCTTCCTGGGGCTGCGATACCGCATGCCGATCAGCATCGCCTGGTCCACCCCTGGCGCGGCGCTGCTGGTGGCGACCGGTCCCGTGCCCGGCGGCTTCCCGGCCGCGGTCGGCGCGTTCATCGTCTGCGCCGGGCTCATCCTCCTCGCCGGCCTGTCGCCCTGGCCGGCCCGGGCGATCGCCGCCATCCCGCGTCCGATCGCCGGTGCCATGCTCGCGGGCGTCATCCTCAGCCTGTGCACCGCACCGGTCCGCGCCGTCGTCGACATCCCGCTGTTGGCCGTGCCCGTCGTCCTGACCTGGGCGGTGTTACAGCGGTACCTGCGGCAGTGGGCCGTTCCTGGCGCGCTCGTCGCGGCGGTCATCGCCATCGCGGTGCACGGGCCCGGCAACGGCCTGTCCGGCGCGGCGCTGCGGCCCGCGGTCGAGCTGACCACCCCGACGCTGAACCCGTCCGTAGTGGTGAGCATCGCCATCCCGCTGTTTCTCGTCACCATGGCTGCGCAGAACGTCCCCGGCATGGCGGTCATGGCGACATACGGGTACACGCCGCCCCTGCGCCCGGTCCTCGTCGCGACCGGCCTGGCGAGCGCGGCAGCGGCGCCGTTCGGCGGTCACGCCGTCAACCTGGCCGCGATCACCGCAGCGCTGACCGCCGGCCCGGACACCCACCCCGACCCCGCCCGCCGGTGGATCGCGACGGTGGCCCTCGGCGCCGGGCAGCTGACGCTCGGGCTCGGCGCCGGCCTGGCCATGGCTCTGGTGCTGCTGTCCCCACCCGTGCTGGTCATCGCGGTGGCCGGCCTCGCGTTGCTGTCGGCGCTCGGCTCGTCGCTGGCCAGCGCGGTGACCGAGCCGGAGGGACGGGAGGCCGCGGTGGTCACTTTCGTGGTCACCGCGTCGGGGATGACGATCCTGAGCATCGGCGCGGCGTTCTGGGGCCTGGTCGCGGGCGGCCTGACCGCACTCCTGCTGCGCAGGCGACCACCGTTGGAACAGCAACCGTCATCCACCCCGGAAGCCCGGGCGGAACGTCCCGAGGGCCAGGTGGCTGGTATGTCGGCCGATCGGCCGTCGTAGTGGAAGTGGTGGCGCCCTCCAGGGTGGCGGCCCCGAAGCTGGCCCCTGCCTCCGCGCGAGACCAGTGCTGACTCCTTCTACCTGACCTTCAGCCCAGACCGCGCGGTCGCCGTCGTCCAGAGAATCCCGGAGTACGCGCTCTACCCGTGGGACGTACGACCGCTGGGTGCCCAGCTGACCGAAAATGCGCAGAGTCTGGCCTTCACCGCCGACAACAATCTGGTGATAGCACGGGTGCGCTTCGGCGCCGACGACGTGATCCGCTTCTGGAACGCGCGCACAGGCGAGCGCATCGACCACGACCCCGGGCGACCTTCAACTATCCCGACGTGCGGAAAACGGGGCTGGCCCGTCGGGCCGACCCACGGTAGGGAGGAGTCATGACGTACGAGCTTCGTCCAATCGGAGTCGTCGAGTCGCCCTTGGTGGATCGCGCGAGTGCTCCGAAGCAGGGTGTGGAGGGCGGTCCCAAGGCTTGGCCCACCTGCTCCTCGCTGTGGATCGGTCCGATGGGGATCGAGGCATTCGCGCGGAGCGCGTGTTGGTCGGTGCCACCCGGGCTGTCCGCAGCGCTGTGAGCTGGCTGGCTGGCTCCCGCTGCACGGCCGAGGAGCGCAGGCACGTCACTTGAGGTCGAAGACCGCCTTCCCCGGTACGCGCCGGCCGCGCAACGCGTCGGATGCCTCGGCGAAACGTTCCCAGGAGCCGCGCCAGCCAATCTCAGGGACCAGGGCGCCCTCGGCCGTGAGCCGTACCAGCTCGGCCAGGTCCTCGGCGGCCCCGAACTGGTTGACGTAGGACGTGAGCGTCTTGGGCGGACCGACGGTCGCGTACGGCGGGAAGACGGCCGGCTCTCCCGAGGTCCACCCGACGGACTGGAGGCTGCCGCCGGGCGCGAGAAGCTCCCAGGCCGTGACCAGGTGGGGTCCGCCGACCGTCTCCACGACGATGTCGACGGGCTCTTTGATGTCGTCCAGGCCCACGACCACCTCATCGGCTCCCGCGTAGGCGAGGCCGTTGCCGCGAGCGGGGGAGCCGACCGAGGCGATGGTGTACGCCCCGGCATGGGCGGCGAGTCGCACGGCGTACCGTCCCACGCCGCCCGAGGCGCCGGTCACCAGCACGCGCTTGCCTGGTGCGACCGCGGCGGCGCGCAGCGAGCGCAGCGCGGCCAGGCCCGCGGTCGGCAGTGCCGCCGCCTCGGCCAGGCCGACACTGTCAGGGACTTCGGCCACCGCCAACACATCGACGGCCACCCGCTCGGCGAAAGCGCCGTCCGCGAAGAGCACCACGCGGGTCCCGGCGGCGGGGCCCGAGCCGTCCGAAGCCCCCTGCAGGACGATCCCGGCCGCGTCGAGCCCCAGCGGCGCCCCGGCCGGAACGCGTCCGGAGATCGCGTTGTTGAGGTCGGCGTAGTTGAGCGAGGCATGCACCACGTCAACGAGCAACTGCCCAGGTCCGGCGACGGGGTCTGCGATCTCGCCGAAGCCGATGTTCGCGGGGGCGGACGGGTCGACGATGAGGGCGCGCGTGGACATGACATCTCCTGTGGTCGAAGGTGCGACGACAAGTAGGACCTTAGCAGATAGTTCCGTAAAAGATGATCTGTCTATCTACTACTTTCGCCACGCCGGCATCGGACCGCCAAGAGATTGATCGGTCCTCAACGAGGGCGCTTCCTGTCAGGGGTGAAACCAGCCGGCTGCCCGGCCAGATCCAGCAGCTCGTGGTAAGTGCCTACGTCGTCTTCGCCGGCGGCTTCCTGCTGTTCGGCGGCCGGGCGGCCGACCTGCTCGGCCGCCGGCGCATCTTCGTGCTCGCCCTGGCCCGGCCCTCATCGCATTGCCCGGTCCCAGCTCAGGACGAGGCCCTGACGCTGGCGGCCTGCTCTTCTTGGATTCTGCGGGCAGTACGCAGGAAGTCGAGGATGATAGCCAGTTCATCCGTCCCGTACCGCTGCAGCGCCCGGGCGCCCGCCTGACCGACCGGGACGAAGATTTCGGCCTCGGCCGAGCGGGCGGCTTCGGTCGCGGTGACCAGGACGCGGCGGCGGTTGCCTGGATCGGGGGAGCGGACCACCATTCCTGCGCGTTCCAGACGGTCGATGACCGTGGTGGTGGCCGCCGGGCTGAGCTTCAGCGCGGCGCTGATCTGGCCCGCAGGCACCGGGCCGTCGGCCAGCACCACGTCGAGGCAACGCAGGTCGGTGCGGTTGAGGCGGAGCCGGGTGGCGGCGGCCTCGTCGAAGACGTCGAAGCTCTGCTGCAGCAGCCGGAGCTCCACGGCGATCTCTCCAATGACACCATGTTTCGACATTCGAAGCTTTCTGATATCGTACATTTCGTTGGTCGAAACAATACCATCTGTGGAGGCACCACCATGCGCTCAACCATCCTCACCGGATCCACCGCCAGCACGCGCACCGGCGACACTGCTCGGATCGAAGGGCTCTTCGCTGACTTCATGGCAGCCTGGACGGCGGGTGACGCCGAGGCGTTCGGTGCGCTGTTCACGGACGACTCCGACTACGTCTCCTACGACGGCACCATCGCTCGCGGACGCCCGCAGCACCAGCACAACCATGACAAGCTCTTCCGCGGCGTACTGGCCGGCTCGGCGCTGGTCGGAGATCTGGAATCGATCCGCTACGTCACGCCGGACGTGGCGATCGTGTACGGCACGGCCTCCGTCCTGATGCCGTGGCGATCCACGCTCCCCAAGCGGCGGCTGTCGCGGCAGACCATCGTCGTGGTGCGGACAGAAACGGGCTGGAAGATCAGCGCTATTCACAACGGCCGCGTCCGCCCCGTCACTGTTCCCGAGCCCGACGCCTTTCCGTCAAAGATGTCCCAGCTGATGGCGCGTATCGCTCACCGGCTCGGCTTGGGTCGACGCTGAGTCGGCGCAAGGGCACGGCGCCGCGTTCGCCGGCACAGGAACGCGGTGCGCGGGGTTGCTTACCTGCACAACGCCAGCGATCCGGACATCCACCATCTCTATGACCACGTTGAGGACGAGCGCACCCGGCTCTTCAGCAAGACACCACTGCCTCAAGGGCTCAGTTCGCGCCCGAGCCCGGCGCCGCGGCGGCCGATCTCCTGGAGTCCAGCGCCATCCGCCCGTCCAAGCAGTTGCTGAAGGTCGCCGCGGGCGAGATCAAGAACCGCGACCAGTTCGTCCTGCCGGCCGAGCAGCGTCTGGCGTACGAGATGGTGCTCTCCGATCGCGGCTACTCCGTTTTGCATGCCGCCGGTTCGCGCTCCTTCACCACCGACGTGCAGCCGGTGGCGGCCATGGCCATCCCGATCATTGCCGAGATGACGGCACGCATGTCCACGCCTCTACTGGCTCACCAGGTGGCGATGGCTCCGGCGGCGGTGCCTGAGCGCCACGGTCCCATCGGTGCCTGCCGGCCGGCGAGCACCGGAGCGGTCTCGGCGGGGGCCTCGGCGTCCAGGTCCGCGGCGACCATCATGGCCACCAGCTCCTCGAACCCCACCTTCGGCCGCCAGCCCAGGGCGGACTCGGCCTTGCTCCAGTCGCCGACGAGCAGGTCCACCTCGGCGGGCCGGACGAGATGCGCGGAGGTGCGGACGTACCGCGACCAGTCGCCGACGCCGATCTGCGCGAAGGCGACGTCGAGGAACTCGCGCACGGAATGGGTCACCCCGGTCGCGATGACATAGTCGTCCGGCCGGTCCTGCCGCAGCATAAGATGCATCGCCTCGACGTAGTCCCCGGCGAATCCCCAGTCGCGCATGGCGTCCAGGTTCCCGAGGACCAGCTCGTGCTGCAGGCCCAGCGCGATCCGCGCCACCGCGCGCGTGATCTTGCGGGTGACGAACTCCCGGCCGCGGCGCGGCGACTCGTGGTTGAACAGGATGCCCGACTCATGCTGCCGAGCACGGCCGTGGCGATCATGAGGAAGGCGGGCATGGCCGGCGGCGCCGGCTTCGACGTCAACTCCGGCGGCTGCCCCGGCGGGGTCTTCGCGCTCGACGTCGGGCACCGGTACGTCCAGTCCGGTGAGTACGCGCGCGTGGCGGTGGTGCTGACTGACGTCAACTCGAAGGCGTTCGACCCGGAGGATCGGACGATCGGCGTGATCTTCGGTGACGCCGCCGCCTGCTACCTGCTCGAACGGACCCGCGCCGGCCGCGGCGTCCGCCGGGTGACCCTGCGCACCGAACCTGCCGGGTACTGGACGGCGTACGTGGCGCGGGAGGCACGCCTCGACGCGGACGGAAGGTCCAAGGCCTCCGCCTTCGGCGAGAACTTCACCACGATGGAAGGCCGCGAGATCCGCGACTTCGTGCTGGGCACGCTGCCGAAGTTCATCGAGTCGTTCGTGCGCGACCAGGGGCTGGAGGTGGCGGACATCGACTTCTTCGCGTTGCATCAGGCGAACCTGCGGCTGGTCCACGGCGTGCTGGACACCCTGGGCGTACCGCTGAGCAAGACCCTGACCAACATCGAGCGGATCGGCAACACGTCGGGTGCCTCGCTCCCGCTGGTGCTGCGCGAGGCGATGGACACAGGGCGGTTGCGGCCGGGGCAGCGTGCCGTGCTGGTCGCGTTCGGCGCGGGCCTCAACTACGGCGCGGCCCTGGTGGACTGGAGCGCCCCCGACGACTTCGCCCGGCACGGTTGACGGCGGCGGCATGCGGATGGTGGCCGAAGTACGCGACGACGCCGGCGCCCTCCACCCGGGATCGTCCGCCTGCTGGAGACCCGAACCTGACCTTCAGCTGCGACAGTTTTCGTATGTGTCGTACGGCGATGAGCGGCACCGTCACGCCGATCAGGTTGCAGTACGCCACCGCGGCGTAGAAGCCGTCCGCGCTGCCGACGGCGTGTGCCGCCGCCGCGCCGACCGCGACGATCAGGCCGAAGTAGATTGCGTTGAGCACGATGGCCCGGAAGCCGCCGCCGGTCTCCTCCATTACGGTCAGCGAGGCGAGCACGGGTCCCTGGACGGCGTAGGTGAGCGCCACGGCGCTCAGGTAACTGCCCGTAGCTGCGGCCACCCCGGCGTCGCCGCCGATCAGCCGCGCCAGCGGGTCATGCAGTGACCACACCAGCGCCGCGATCACCACGTAGGTCACGACGGTGACCTCGATGCCGCCGCGCATCGATTCACGTATTCGCCGCCATTCGCCCGCGCCGCGTTGCTGGTTGATGGTGATCGCTGTGGCTGTACCCAGGACCATGCCCGGCAGCAGCACGGCGCTCTGCAGGGTGGAAGCGACCGTGAACCCGGCCACGGCGTTCTCCCCGTAGTCCCCGAGGACGCCGATGACCGCGAGATTGTACGCCGAGAGCACGAGAAAGGACATGGCGATGGGCACACCGATGCGGCGCAGGTCGGTGAACACCTCGCGCCGCCAGATCCGGGCGGCCGGCGGATGCCACAGCTCGGTGCGGCGCAGCAGCACCAGGCCCATGGTCAGGCCGGTCAGACCCGCTGCCGCCTCGGCGATGGGCACCGCCGCGATCCCGATGTCGGCACCGAGCCCGAGGCCGGCCACGAGGCCGATCCGCACGCTCGCCGTACAGATGACCAGGACGGTGGCCTGTCGCACATACCCATAGCCGCGCAGGCTGGCCGCGCACAGCTCCGCCCCGACGGCCAGCAGACTGGCGGCGCTGGTCCAGCGCAGGAAGGAGGCAAACGTGTCCTGCAGTCCGGCGTCCACATGGAGGAGACCGGTCAGGGAGGGAGCCGCGACCGCGAGGACCAGGTACAGTGCCGTGCCGAGCCCGAGCCATACCCTGGCCAGGCTGGCGGCGTTCGAAATGACGTCCTGGGGGCGCCCGGCCCCCTTGCTGATCGCGGCGGCGACCTGGTTGCAGACCGCGAAGCCCACACTCAGGGCAAGGACGATGAGGCTGACAGGCTGATACAGGGAACGCACATAAATCGCCTCTCCCCCCATACGCCCCAGAACGGCGATAATTCCGAGCTGGGCAGCGAAATTGAGGGACCCGGCCACAAAAAGAGGAACAGCGAGGCCGGAGATGGTTCGCCACACCCCCCTTCTTTTATGAGCGGCTAAGGGAAACATGCGGACCTCCGGGGACGCAACGGCTGGGGGCGCGAATTGACCTGTGGGACGATAGCTACATTCACTCGCACCCGGCCCCGTACCACTCGACCAGCACCTGCCCGTCCCGCATCACCACGAGCCCGTGCAGGTTCGGCGCCTTGCCCGAACGCAGGACCTCATCGACCCGCTCTGCCATTCCCACGATGCACCTCCTGAAGTCGGCCCCTCCTGAATACGACCTCACACCGTGTGAGACACAAGCCGCCCAAGAAAGTCGCGCACTCTCGTTTGGTTTTGTTCGCGGGAACTGACCGCACTTGCTCGTGACTTGTGACCGCGCTTGGCGACCGTAAGCATGATCGATGTTCGCGAGAAGTGACCGCACTTCAGCGGCTGGAGGAGGTCCGGGGTGCCGCGCGAGTGAGCGGAACCATGCTCCCGTCTAACGCGGTCATCGAGCGGGGCTCGGCGAGCTGAGAGGGCGATACGTGAGCTCTTGTCCACGAACGGCGGGCGCCGATCGAGCCCGTGGTCGCTCATCAGGTGCTGTTTCCATGATCGGGAGTTGCGCCGATGGCCGTACAGACCCGTGGCGGGCCCGGCGCTGGCCCGCATGGCGTGGTGTGTGGGCGTGCGGGCCGTGTGCGCGTGGGTCACTTCGCCTGGAAGCCGCCGTCGATGTTCAGGATCGCGCCGGCCACGAACGACGCTTTGTCGGACAGGAGCCAGTGGATGCCCTCGGCGATCTCCTTCGGCTGGCCCATGCGCCCGATCGGGTGCATCGCGGTGATGGTGTCCTCGTCGTACTGGCCGAGGGTGATGGCTCGCGCGATGATCGCCAAACGCGTGGAGGACGACATCCGGCGTGCCCTGGCGCCCGCGACCGGCCGCCTGGACCCGCAACAGCTCGATCAGCTCTTCAACCTGCTCGACGTCGTCTCGGCCCACTAGTCGCGTGTACACGCCGGACCGGGGCCGACGGCCGCGCGCTGATAGTCGAGCAGGGCCACGGACCGTTCCTGACGTCTGCGGCGTTCGCCCCATCGAAGTTTCCGGGCGGTGTGCCTCAGGTCGCCAGGCCTCGGCGGTAGGCGTAGACCACGGCCTGCACGCGGTCGCGCAGGTCGAGCTTGGTGAGGATGCGTGACACGTACGTCTTGACGGTCTCCTGGCTGATCACCAGCGTGGCGGCGATCTCGCTGTTGGACTGGCCGTCGGCGATGAGGCGCAGCACCTCCAGCTCGCGCGGGGTCAGCGGGACGTTGTCCGGCGTGGCCTCGGCGGGGCGGATCCGGGAGGCGTACCGGCCGACGAGCTGCCGCGTCACCTCGGGCGCCAGCAGCGCGGCGCCCGAGGCGACGGTGCGGATGCCGTGCAGGAGCTGCGCCGGTGGGGCGTCCTTGAGCAGGAAGCCGCTCGCCCCCGCGCGCAGCGCCTCGTAGACGTACTCGTCCAGGTTGAACGTTGTCACCACGAGCACCTTGACGGGGTCCGTCACCCCGGCGCCGGCCAGCAGGCGGGTCGCCTCGATGCCGTCGAGGATCGGCATGCGCACATCCATGACGACGATGTCGGGGTCGAGCCGGCGGGCGAGGTCGACCGCGGCGCGGCCGTCGCCGCACTCGCCCACCACCTCCAGGTCGGGCTGGGCGTCGATAATGGTGGCGAAGCCGGTGCGAATCAGCGCCTGGTCGTCGGAGATCAGGACCCGAATCGGTGTCGTCACGACGGGTTCTCGGCGGGGATGCGGGCCCGGACGAGGAAGCCGCCGCCCGCCTGCCGGTCGGCGCTGAACTCGCCACCGAGGGCCTCGACCCGGTCACGGAGCCCGGCCAGGCCGCGTCCGCTCCCGCTGGGAAAGGCGGCCCGGGAGCCGGGGCCGTCGGTGCTGACCTCCACGCTGATTTCCTTCTCGCCGTAGCGCACCCGGACCGCGGTGGGGCTGCCGTGGGCGTATTTGAGGGTGTTCGTCAGGGATTCCTGCACGACCCTATAGGTCACGAACTCGGCGCTGCCCGCCGATTCCGCCGGCCTGCCCTCCTCGGTGAGCTCCACCGGCTGCCCGGCCCGGCGGGTCTGCTCCACGAGCGTGTGGAGCTCACCCGCGGAGGGCATGCTGACGTCGGTGTCGTGATCGGCTTTGAGCAGGTCGAGCATGTGCCGCAGGTCGGTGATGGCCCGCCGGCCGGTGTCGGTGACGGCGCTCAGTGTCGCGTCGAGGCGATCGGGCGCGGCCGTCAGGTAGCGTGCGGCCTCGGCCTGTACGACCATCGCCGTGACGTGGTGGGTCACGACGTCGTGGAGCTCGCGGGCGATGCGGGTGCGTTCGGCGGCGCGAGTGTCCTCGGCGACGTGGCGGCGGCGTTCGGCCTCGGCGGCGCGGGTGGAGCGCAGCCAGGCCCCGATGCCCCACGCGAGAGCCAGTGCCAGGTAGAACACCACGTACCCTTCCGGCCTCTCGGTCGCGCCGAGCCGGCCGAGCGCGAGCGCCAGCGGCACGTACGCCATGGAAAGGAGGACCACGGTGACGCGTCGGCCGCGCTCCAGGTGGGCGCCCGCGCTGATGAGCGCAATGGGCATCGCGTTGCTCGCGAACACGTGGTAGGCGCGGATCTGGTCGAGGGCGAAGCCGAGCGACACCAGGACGAGGCAGACTGCCGGCCACCGCCGCCGCACAGCGAGCGGAAGGCACTCCAAGGCGATCACCACGATGGCCAGCGCGTCGAAGGGGCGGGCCGGCAGGTCGCCGACCTGCGTCCCCTTACCGTGGAGCGCCGGCAGGAGCGATACGGCGGCCATCAGCAGCCCGAACGGTAAATCCCGACCTGTGACGTCGGACCGCCGCCACAGGTCGGTGACTCGTCGTCGCTCGATCATTGGGCGAGCGTAACGGTCGCGCCGCGCCGGAGTGGGACCACGTTGCCGCGCCGGCGGGCCAGCCACATGAACCCGACCGTCAGCAGCAGGCCGAACACCACCGCGTACGGACTCGCCTCCGGTCCGAACTCGCCGCCGGTGAGCAGGGCGGGGCCCGACGTCACACCGTGCAGCAGGCCCTGCGACGCGCCGTTGCCCGAGACCTCGGTGCCGAAGATGCCGGCCGCGGCGAAGTTCCAGCCGAAGTGCACACCGATCGGCACCCACAGGGTGCGGGTGGCGGCGTAGGCGGCGGCGAGCATGCCGCCCGCCTCGATCGCAATGGCAATCGCGCCCCACAGGTCGGCGTGCGGGTTGAACAGGTGCGACAGGCCGAACAGCAGGCCGGTCAGCGCCAGCGCGATCCACGTCCCGGTGCGCTCCTCGACGATCCTGAACAGGATGCCGCGAAACAGCAGTTCCTCCGTCACCGCGGCGGCGGCCATGAACCCGACCAGCCCGACCGCTCCCGGCACCGAGCCCATGCCGTCGATCCGGTAGCCGCCCAGGAAGGCGATGTTCACGATGACGGCCGCGAACATCCCGACACCGATCAGCATCCCGCGGACGATAGCGGCGACGGCGCCCTTCGCGACCACCTCGACCGGTGCGCGGCGCTCAGACCAGCGCACCATCCGGGCGTACACGAGTACGGCGAGCACGGCCGTCGCGACGCCGAGGAGCAGGGTGAGGAGCGGGCTTCCCTGCACCGCGCCCACGATCATGCCGCCGGCGAAGGCGACTACCGCGACGGGGACGAGCTGTTTCAACAACCGCATGACGACTCTCTTACGTGGAGGACTCCGCGGCGGAGCGCCGCCGCCACGCCGGGAAACGTTAGAGATTCGGCGGCCTGAAATCGTCCCCGCGCGGTGGACATTCGCGAGTAGCTCGCACGGGGGACAGGCGCGCATGCGATTCGTCGTACGACGCCGCCGCGACGTCCGCACCGGACGTTAGAGCGCGGCGATCGCGGCCCTGCCCGGCAGACCGCATTTGTCCCTCGCACGAGCTACCGGCGAATGTCCACCGTGCGGGGACGATCTCGGACCACCCGATCCGTAGCGTTACAGCGCGGCCACGCTCCGTCTGCGTTTCCCGCTACACCACCGTGCGCATCATCCCGGCGTCGACTCCCTCACTGGAGGACCTCATGCTCCGCACGATCAAGACAGCCGTCGCGGCCGCGCTGTGCCGCACCGCGTTCGGCATGGGGGTCGCCGGCTGCGACGGCGACGCGATGGAGAACTGGGACCCCTCGCCCCCTCTGGTGCGCATCCTGCGAGCCCACCTCGCGGCCTTCGACAGGGGGCCACATGGGCGCCTGTTCTATGGGGTCAAGGCAGGGGAGTTGCCGTTCATCACCTACCGGCGCGCCTGGAAAGCCGCACGCAAGGCCGCACTGACGGACAAGGAGTTCACTTCACCGCTGGCCGCTCGGCCGTACGACCTCCGCCACGCCTGCGTGTCCATGTGGCTCAACGCCGGAGTCCCGGCGCCCCAGGTCGCCGAGTGGGCGGGACACAGCGTGGATGTGCTCTTGCGTATCTATGCCAAATGCATCGTCGGCCAGGACGAGGCCGCCAAGCGCCGTATCTCCGCTGCCCTGGACGAATAGGAGCGCGTTGACCAGCGGGAGCCCGATGCACGGACCGGGCTCCCTCCGGATCCGCTCACGCGGACTAATATCTCAACGTGATCGTCTACTAACTATCTGCTCGCAACCCGAGGGGTGACCATGAACAACCTTCCACCGTCTGCCTTCCTTCGCGGTACGCCGGCCGCGCCCCGGCGGAGGTGGCGAGGACTGTGGTTGGCGCTCGCGTTCACTGGAACCCTGGGTTTCGGCTGCGGGCTGGGTTTCTCGGTAGGACAGGCAGTCCAAGGGCCTGAACAGTCATCAACTCCGCACATCGCAGCCATGTCGGTCGGGACAGGGCCAGATGCGCCGGCCTCCCCCACTCCTCTACCGATACGTCCATCGCCGGTCGTTACCCGAACCAATGCGGCCTCCAAATCCGCCTCACGGCCAGTGTCTGAGCGGAAGGTCCATCGAAAGCGTGGTAAGGGCAATCCCCTCAAGCGACGGCACCATCACGTGAGGCACAAGCACGGAACCAGGCACAGTCGCGCGCCCCGTCGGGCGTGTGCTCAGTTTGAGGGTTTCAAGGCGCGAGTGTGCAGAAGTCTTTTTGGTGGGCGTTGAGGGCAGCAGACAGCGTTCGTGTAGCTAGGCCCAACGAGCTGAGCGTCCTTGTCCGCTCTTGGGCAGGTCGCGGTGTACTCATCCTGGGTGCAGCGGTAGTAAGCCCGTTCCTGCTCCTGGAGTGGTGGACTGCCATCAAGGCATCGGGCGCTCAGCAACAAAAGCGCAGGTAGTCCTGGAGATCGCCGAGGATGTGGGCGACGCTTTCGCGGTCACCGCGATACAGCACTTCCTTGCCGTCGCGGCGGGAGGTGACGATGCCGCCGCGGCGCAGCAGGGCCAGTTGCTGGGAGGCGGCGGACTGGCTGATGCCGGCGCGTTCCGCGACCTGGTTGACCGACAACTCGGCGCCCCGGGCGAACAGCAGCATGATCTGCTGGCGGCCCGGGTTGGCCAGCGCCTTGAGGAAATCGTGGGTGGCCTGGGACAGCTGTGGCGCGCACGAGGCGTCACCGTCGCCGTCCGGCCCGCTCGACGCGCAAGACGGCGCCATCGCTTCGGGCGTAGCCGGGATCGCGGACCCTGCGGAAGATGTTGTGGTCTCGGCCATGCCTGCTCCCTTCTGTCCGCACCCTACCGTTCACATCAACATATTGGCATATTAGGAAATGACGGTACGTCGCGGGCATGTCCGTCCATTCCGATTCCGTGCTGATCGTCGGGGCCGGGCAGTCCGGGCTGGCTGCCGCATACGCCACTGTCACGCTGGTCAGCCGTGCCCCGATTCGGTTCCTGTCGCAACGCCCGCTCGGCCGGGACGTGCATTTCTGGTTCCGCGTGACGGGCTTTGACCGGCTGCCGCTGCGCCGCGCCGACCGCCCACCCACTGGGCCGGTACTCGACCCCGGACGCTACCGCGAGGCGCTGCGCTCGGGGCGACTGGTTCGTCATCCCATGTTCGCCCGCCTCGACGGCGAGAAGGCGGAGTGGGCCGATGGCCGCCGCGAAGGCGTCGACGTGGTGCTACTGGCCACCGGCTACCGCCTCAACCTGGACTATCTGGCACCGATGGGCGCGCTGAGCGGCGATGGTCGCCCGCGCCAGGCCGGCGGGTTGTCGACCACGCACCGCGGCCTGGGCTACCTCGGGCTGGAGTGGCAACGCACCCCCGCCTCCAACAGCCTGCGCGGCGTCGGCGCCGACGCCCGCTACCTGCTGCGCAAGCTGGCCCCAGCCGGCAACCCGGCTGCTTCGACAAAGCTCTAATTTGACATCTCTCTAATCAGTGCGGCATGCTGCCGATTGATTAGAAGAACGTCTATCCAAGGGGTGGCGGTGCGTTCCGCTCCGGCTGCTCGCCCCTGGAGTCCCGTCTCATCAGGGAGAACACTCATGAGTGATGGATGCTGCGGCACCACCGCGATCGAGATCGAGCAGTTCACCACGGCCGAGCAGACCGATGCCCTGCCCGTGGTCGTGATCGGCGCCGGCCCGGTCGGCCTGGCCGCCGCCGCGCAGCTGGCCGAACGCGGCCTCGACTTCCTCGTCCTGGAGGCAGGGGAGCAGGCAGGGGCGTCCGTCGCCAAGTGGGGGCACGTGCGGGTGTTCAGCCCGTGGAAGTACAACATCGATGCCGCCGCCCGCCGCCTCCTGAAGGCCAGCGGCTGGAGCGAGCCCGAGCCGGAGTGGCTGCCCACCGGCGCCGAGCTCGTCGACAACTACCTCGCACCGCTGGCCAAGACCCTCGGCGATCGGGTACGCCTGGGCGCCAAGGTGAGCGCGATCAGCCGTCTCGGCTACGACCGGGTCCGGACCAACGGTCGCGAGCAGGCACCGTTCCTGATCCGCCTGGACAATGGCCAGGACCTGCAGGCCCGCGCCGTCATTGACGCCTCCGGCACCTACTTCAGCCCCAACGTGCTCGGCGCGAGCGGGTTGCCCGCCCACGGCGAGGAGACGGTCGCCGGACTGATCGACCACGCCCTGCCCGACGTGCTCGGCACCGACCGCGACCGGTACGAGGGCACGCGCGTTCTGGTCGTCGGCGCGGGCCACTCGGCGGCCACCACCCTGCTCGCCCTGGCCCAACTCGACGACACCCCGATCACCTGGGCGATCCGCGCGGGCAACGCCAGCCGCACCTACGGCGGCGGCGAGGCCGACGCGCTCCCCGCCCGCGGCGCGCTCGGCACCCGCCTACATGCCTTGGTAACCTCCGGCCGCATCCAGCTCGTGACCGGCTTCTTCACTCACCGCGTTGCCGCCGTAGACGGCGGGGTCGAGGTGATCAGCCGCGACCCGTTCGGCGCCGAGCAGTCGATCACCGTGGACCGGATCATCAGCGCGACCGGTTACCGCCCCGACCACTCCATCGCCGCCGAGCTGCGCCTGGACCTGGACCCCATCCTCGGCTCCACCCGGCAGCTCGCCCCGCTCATCGACCCGAACCAGCACTCCTGCGGCACCGTGCCGCCGCACGGCGTGGACGAGTTGACCCACCCCGAGCCCGGCTACTACGCCATCGGCGTCAAGAGCTACGGCCGCGCCCCCACCTTCCTGCTCGCCACCGGGTACGAGCAGGCCCGCTCGGTCGTCGCCGCTCTGGCCGGGGACTGGGAGGCGGCACGGGATGTGCAGTTGGAGTTGCCCGAGACCGGCGTGTGCTCCTCCAGCCTGGCCGAGGCCCAGGAGCAGCGTGTCGGACTGGCCACCGGCATCAGTGGCGGCCTGCTGTCCACGCCGCTCCCGCTGGCCACTGTCTCCGCCTCCGATGGCGGCGGATGCTGCGGCTGAGCGGATCAGGCATGAGCTTCACTGCCCAGGCCGCCGCCCTCAACACCGAGGGCGGCGGTCAGTCGCGTTTCTCGGCAGAGCGGGCGCATCGTGGCGGCCCTGGCCATCACCCGAACCATCGACTACGGCGGGCGCAGTCAGACTGGCGTGCGCGATTGCCGCGTTCGCGCTGTTGACCTACCACCGCCTATAATTTCGACAGATTTCGAATCAAGGAGGGTCGGATGACTGCGGTCACGAGCCAGTGCTGCGCACCGATCGCGCGTGAACCGCTGTCTGAGAGCGACGCGGCCGAGCTCGCGGTCATGCTCAAGGCGGTCGCCGACCCCGTACGGCTGCGCCTGCTGTCGATGATCGGCTCCCACGCGGGCGGCGAAGCGTGCGTATGCGACCTGACCGACGCCTTCGACCTGACCGCGCCCACCATCAGCCACCACCTGAAGGTGCTGCGCACCGCCGGCCTCATCGACGGCGAGCGGCGCGGCACCTGGGTCTACTACCGAATCCTCCCCGAGGCGGTGAACAAGCTCGGCACCCTGTTCACCCCGCTGTCCGAGTCTGTCTCCGCGTGATCCGCCCGGTCGACGTTCTGGTCGTCGGCGGCGGCCAGGCCGGGCTGGCCGCCGGCTACTACCTGCGCCGCGCCGGAGCCGACTTCGTCATCCTCGACGCCCAGGACCGCCCCGGCGGTGCGTGGCGGCATACCTGGGACTCCCTGCGGCTGTTCTCTCCCGCCCAGTACAGCTCGCTGCCCGGCAGGATGATGCCGCAGCCGCCCGGCGGCGGCTACCCGAGCGCCAATGACACCGTCTCCTACCTCACCGACTACGAACGGCGCTACGAATTCCCCATCGTCCGCCCCGTGACCGTAAAGGCGGTACGGCCCGACGCGAACCGTCTGCTGGCCGAGACCGATCAGGGGGGCTGGGCGGCCAGGATCGTGGTCAGCGCGACGGGCAGTTGGTCTCGTCCGTACGTTCCCCACTACCCAGGCATCAGCGACTTCCAGGGCGAGCAACTGCACACCGTCGACTACCGCGATCCCGAGCCCTTCCGCGGTCAACGCGTGGTGGTCGTCGGCGGCGGCAACTCCGCCGCCCAGATCGTGGCCGAACTCTCCACGGCCGCGCAGCCCACCTGGGTAGCTCGGCGCCCGCCGCGTTTGCTGCCCGACGACATTGACGGCCGGGCGCTGTTCGACCTGGCCACCCGCCGCCATCGCGCCGCCTTGGCCGGGCAGAGCGACGAGGGGGTCGGCGGCCTGGGCGACATCGTCGCCGTGCCAGCGGTGCGCGAGGCACGTGATCGCGGAGCACTCAAAGCCGAGCCCATGTTCAGCCGGATCACCCCAACCGGTGTCGCCTGGGCCGACGGCAGCCAACTGGCCTGTGACGCCATCATCTGGTGCACAGGCTTCCGCCCCGCCCTCGGACACCTGGCCCCGCTGCGACTCCGCCGGCCCGATGGCCTCATTCTCACCGAAGGCACCCGCGCCGTCGCCGAGCCCCGCCTGCACCTTCTCGGCTATGGAGACTGGACCGGCTCTGCCTCCGCCACCCTGATCGGCGCAGGCCGTACTGCACGGCAGATGGTCGCCGAGATCACTCGTCAGCTTCAAGCTTCTTGATGAGCCAAGCTCGTCGAAATGTTTGATGAGTTGCTTCGTCGTCGGATGCCTGGTCGCGAATTCGTCCAATCCTCGGGCTGTGGTGGGTTCAGCCACGCGGTGCGTACATGATGACGGCGACGCCGATCAGGCAGATCAGCGCGCCGATGATGTCCCAGCGGTCGGGGCGGAAGCCGTCCATCACGATGCCCCAGGCCAGCGATCCGGCGACGAAGACGCCGCCGTAGGCAGCCAGGATGCGGCCGAAGTGCGGATCGGATTGGAAGGTGGCGACGAAGCCGTAAGCGCCCAGGGCGAGGATGCCGGCGCCGATCCAGAGCGCGCCGCGGTGTTCGCGCCATCCCTGCCAGACGAGCCAGGCGCCGCCGATCTCGGCGACGGCGGCCAGGATGAACACGGCGACTGAGCGCAGGACGGTCATGAACTCACCCTATGAACGTGGGAATCTCTGCCAGTCGAGGTGTGGCCCAAGATCGGCGCCGTCCGCTGACCTATGCGCTCTGGTCGCGAAGATTCGCATCGGCCAGGTCTGCGAAGGGCAAGGGACAGTTCGGCGTGGCCGCGCAGGCGATCAGATCGTCGCAGCCGGCCGTGATCGCCGCCCGCAACGTGTTCGCGATGACGGTCAGGTCGGCGATCTTTGCTTGGACCTCGGCGAGCTTCACCTGAGCGCGCTGATGCAGATCGACGTCGGAGTGCTGTCGGCCCGGCCGGTGATGTGCCTGGTGTGGCCCGTCGGTGTGGTGGTGTCCGGCCTTCAGCAACTCGGCCACCTCATCCAGGCTGAATCCCAGACTTTGTGCTGCTTTGATGACCCGTACCAGCGTCACCGCCTCGGGCGGGTACAGACGGTGCCCGCCCAAGGTGCGCTGCGGCTCGGCCAGCAGGCCGCGCCGCTCGTAGTAGCGCAACGTCTGCATGTTGACCCCCGCCGCCTCGGCCACCTGGCCGCTGCGCAACCCCACGTACGGCTGAGCGGTCATCACGCCAACCCGGCCGCGTCTGCAGCCTGCCGCTGCAGCCCATCAAGCACCGCGCGGTGCTGTTGCGGCACCCGCACCCGCATCTGCAGCAGGTCCTGATCGGTGCGAGAGAAGGAGAGGGCGAAGAAGGAACAGCAAGTGCTCTCTCGCGCCGCCAGATCACGCGCCCGGGCTTCGACCTCGGCGGCGCCGTCCAACTCCAGTCGTAGGATGCCGGCCTCCTCGCGCTCCAGGCCGCGCAGCGAGGCAGCGAACAAGGCGGCGAACTCCGCCACTCGCAGTGGCTGTTCCGCACTGGGCAAGGTGCACGCCGACGGTGCCCATGAAGCATCGGCGCTGGTAGTGCTCCGGCGAATACTCATGTCTCGACGGTAAGCCTGTACTCGGGTACCGGATGCAACCCCTCTTCAGGAGGCGCCAGTCCCACCTGCCAGCCCTCCTCGGGCTCAATCCCCGGGCAGGATCTCGCTGATCAGCTTGTCGATCCGGGTACGGATCTCGTCGCGGATGGGTCGTACGGCCTCGATACCCTGTCCGGCTGGGTCGTCCAGCTTCCAGTCCTCGTACCGCTTGCCCGGGAAGATCGGGCAGGTGTCGCCGCACCCCATCGTGATGACCACATCGGACGCCTCGACCGCATCCACGGTGAGGATCTTGGGCTGCTCGGCGGTGATGTCGATGCCGACCTCGCGCATCGCCTCGACCGCGACCGGGTTGACCTGATCGGCAGGCGCCGAACCGGCGGAGCGGACCTCGATCCGATCCCCGGCCAGGTGGGCGAGCCACCCGGCGGCCAGCTGGGAACGGCCGGCGTTGTGGACGCAGACGAACAGGACACTGGGCTTGTCACTCACGCGACGGGCTCCTTCTCTTGCTGTTTGATCTTCAGGCTGTGGGGACTTCGAGTTCGTCGAGCAACCGGCGGACGCGGCGCTCGATCTCGTCGCGGATGGGCCGCACGTCCTCGGCGCTCTTGCCCTCGGGGTCGTCCAGTTCCCAGTCCATGTAGTGCTTGCCGGGGTAGACGGGGCAGGCGTCGCCGCAGCCCATGGTCACCACGACGTCGGCGGCGCGGACGATCTCCTCGGTCCACGGCTTGGGGAACTCGCGGGAGATGTCGATGCCCCGCTCGGCCATGGAGGCCACCGCGGTGGGGTTGATCTCGCTGGCGAATTCCGAGCCGCCGGACCAGGCCAGTGCGTGGTCCCCGGCCAGGTGCTGGAAGAAGCCCATGGCCATCTGGGAGCGTCCGGCGTTGTGCACGCACAGGAACAGCACGACGGGCCGCCCGTTGTTGTGGCCCTCCACACGGGCCAGGGCGTGCAGGCGCTGGCGGGCGAAGCGCTCGGCGAGCAGCGGCAGGTAGTTGGGAATCGTGCTGTGCAGGGCGAACTGGTCGTAGCTGGTGTGCAGGAACCGCTCGATGGTTTCGGTGCCGAACGTGCCGGTGAATTCCTCGGCGAGCCGGCGGGCGGCGGTGAGCAGAGCGTGTTGCTGATCGATGGGCAGGTCCAGGCGGCGGTACGTCTGCGGCATGGCTACTCCTCGGGAGGATGGATGGCGGGTGCCAGCCGTTGCACGCGGTCGGCGATGTCGGTGTAGGCGCGCTCGAACGCCTCGTCGCTGCCGATGCGGACCGGGTCCGGGATGGACCAGTGCAGCCGTTCGAGGTCGGCGAGCTGCTCGTGGGCGGCATCGCACACGGCCACCACCAGATCGTCGGGACGCAGTGTTCCCTCGACGTGGCGGGTCGCGGCATGGCCGAGGTCCAGCCCGTGGCGGGCGGCGAGGGCGAGGGCGTTGGGGTGGACGCGGGATGCGGGCTGGGTGCCTGCTGAGGTGGCGGGCACGGCGCTGGTACGGCTCCACAGGGCAGCGGCCAGCTGGGAGCGTGCGGAGTTGTGGGTGCAGACGAACACGATGCGCGGGGCAGGACGGGCTGCCGCGGGCACCAGACCGGACAGGGATTGCGGAACCAGGCGCAGGTAGGTGCGCCTGCGGTCGCCTTCGGAGCGGTGGCGTTCGATCACGCCCGCGTCCTGCAGCAGTTTCAAGTGGTGGGCGAGCAGATTGGTGGGCAGGCCGAGCACCTGCCCGACTTCGCCCGGGGAGGCGTCGCCCAGCAGCAGCCGGTCCACGATGGCCAGCCGGCCCGGGTCGCCGAGCGCCGCGTGCACCCGAGCCCGGGCCTCCAGCGAGGAAAACCCATCAATGTTCATTGAGTCAATGATTATTGAGGTATTCCTCGGTGTCAAGCGGCCGCTGGTCAGCGCGCCTCTTGATGGGGCACAACCGGCTCTTCGGCACCCACCTCAGGACGACCGAACAGGCCGTGCACCAGCACCAGGCCGATGACGCCGCCGACCAGCTGGGCCACGATGAAGCCGGGCACCGAGGCGGGCGCGATGCCGGCGAAGGTGTCGGAGAAGGCCCGGCCGATGGTGACGGCGGGGTTGGCGAAGCTGGTGGAGGAGGTGAACCAGTAGGCCGCCCCGATGTAGCCGCCCACCGCGAGCGGGGCGACGGCCGCACGACCCGACCGGGTCAGACAGAAGATCACCAGCACCAGGCCGGCGGTCGCGACCACCTCGCCCAGCCACAGATGCGCGCTCGATCGCTGGGTGACCGACAGGGCGACCACGGGCTTGTCGAACATCGCGTTGGCCAGCACCGCACCGCCGATGGCGCCCAGCACCTGGGCCACCACGTAGCCGCCAAGTTCGCCGCCGGACAGACCTTGGCCGCTCTGCCGTCCCTGCCACCAGTTGGCCAGCGACACCACCGGGTTGAAGTGGGCGCCGGAGACCGGCCCCAGCACGACGATGAGGACGGCGAGGCCGAAGACGGTGGCGGTGGAGTTCTCCAGCAACTGCAGCCCGACGTCGCCCGGGGACAGCGTCTGGGCCATGATGCCTGAGCCCACCACCACCGTCACCAGCAGCGCGGTGCCGAGGAACTCGGCCAGCAAAGGGCGCTTCACTTGCCCACCTCCACGGGCGCCGCCAGCAACGCGGACAACTCGGCGAGCCTTTCCGGCACGATCCGGTAGTACACCCACGAGGCCCGCCGTTCGCTGGTCAGCAGGCCGACATCCTTGAGCACCTTGAGGTGGTGGCTGATCGTCGGCTGGGCCAGGTCGAAGCTCGCGGTCAGGTCGCATACGCAGGCTTCGCCGCCTTGGTGGCTGGCCACGATGGAGACGATGCGCAGCCGTACCGGATCGCCCAGCGCCTTGAAGGCCCGAGCCAATCCAGTTGCCTGTTCCTCGTCCAGCGGCTCACGCGCCAGCGGCGAGCAGCAGTCCAGCACCTTCAGCGTATCCATGGGCATCGATATTGATGTCCGTGGATATCAGCTGGGACACGCCGAGATGAACCTCAGATGGACAACGACCTGGTCACCCGCTCGTGCCACCCTGAAGGCCCGCCACCAGTTTTCTGAGCGAGCCCAGCCCGGCGGCTCGTCAGCGGCCCACTGCCGTGCTGCGCCGTTCGATCATCAGCACATCGCGCCAGATGCCGTGGTGGCAGCCGATACGCTCCCGAGTGCCGACCACCCGAAAGCCCAGAGCCTGATGCAGCGACAGGCTGGCGGCGTTCTCCGGGAAGATCCCGGACTGGATGGTCCAAACTCCGGCGTCCTCGCTGGCCGCGATGAACGTCGACATCAAGGCTCGGCCTATGCCATGTGCCTGGCAGCCTGGATGAACGTAGACGCTGTGCTCCACGACCCCCGCGTACACCGGTCTGGCCGAGACCGCCGAGGCGGCCACCCAGCCGACGATCTCGCCGGTCTCGATGTCGGCGGCCACATAGCGCAGGTACGGCAGCTTGCCGGCAGCGAACCCTTCCCAGCTTGGCGCCGTCGTTTCGAAGCTGGCCTGCCCGGTGTCCAGGCCGGCCTGGTAGATGGTCAGCACCTGCTCGGCGTCAGCTGGGCGCATCGGCCGGATCTCCATTCCCGGCCCGGCCGTGGGCTTGACGGCCTGGACGATCGCCGAGTGGACACCGTCGCCGTGGCCAGCGGTCAGCGTGATGCGGACGTCTATGAACCCGGCCGCCACGAGCAGCGCTCGGTACTCGCCCACCGGCAGGGCCCCGGCGACGCAGCCGATGCGCTGCTCGGCCGCCGCCCGCCGCGCCGCGTTCGGCTCGCCGTCGACCACGATGTCGCTGACGCCGAACCGGCCGCCCGGCTGCAGTACCCGGAACGCCTCGGCCAGCACCGCCGCCTTGTCGCCGGACAGGTTGACGACGCAGTTGGAAATGATCACGTCCACCGACCGGTCCAGCAGCGGTACGCGTTCGATCGTGCCGTGCAGAAACTCGACGTTGGTCGCGCCCGCCTGCTCGGCGTTGTGCCGGGCCCGCGCCAGCATGTCCGGGCTGGCATCCAGCCCGTAGACCTTGCCCTGCTTGCCAACTCGGCGGGCTGAAAGCAGCACGTCGATGCCGCTGCCCGAGCCAAGGTCGAGCACCGTCTCACCATGCTTCAGCTCGGCGACGGCCACCGGGTTGCCGCAGCCCAGGCTGGCCCGCACCGCCCCCTCTGGCAGCATGCCGAGCTCGTCATAACCGGCCGCGCCGAAGCAGCCCTGCTCGAACGCGTCCTGCCCGCAGTCGGCGACGACTCGACCCGAGTCTGCAGCGCGGGCCAGGGCTGAGTAGTGGTCGATGATCTCGTCGTGCGCCATGCCGAAGCTCCTTCACTCGCAGGTGGGCGCGGCCGGGACCGGGTTGCCCATGACCACGTCGGCGGCGGTCGGGAAACAGCTCACGCAGTTCTCGTTGATCCGGTACAGGCTGGACGTGCCCTGCTTCTCGACCAGCACGAACCGCACCTCGGCCAGGATCTTCAGGTGGTGCGAGACGGTGGACTGGCCCACCCCGGACGCGGTCACGATCTCGCCCACGCTCATCGGCGCGCGCCGCCGGGCTAGCAACGACACGATCTGGATCCGCGTCGCGTCCGCCAGGGCCTTGAACCAGCTTGCGTACTCTTCAGCCTCCGCGCGCGGCAGCGGTCCCTTTTCCTCATTCATCGTTAATCGACGATAGTCGATGAAATGGGGGAATGGAAGCTCTCAGGCACGCCGGCGGGCACTCCTACTTCCGGAATTGCCCACTTCCGGTCGGCCTTGGGATTGCCCAGCCGCAAGTCGGTCAGTGCCGAGGTATTGTCGAAGGTCGCGCCGTAGCCACGTAAAGCATGCGGTGCGAAGATCACGGCATGCGTATCGCCGCCGCCCAAGCCCGTTGTCCCTGGCTCGACCTGGCCGCCGGAACAGCGAAGGTGCTCGACTTCCTCGGCAAAGCCGCAGCCGACGACGTCGCCCTGCTGGCCTTCCCCGAGACCTTCCTGTCCGGATACCCGTTCTGGGTGAAGCACACCGACGCAGCCAGGTTCAACGATCCTGAGCAGAAGCGGGCCTACGCCGCCTATCTGGACGCGGCCGTCGAGATAGACGGGCCGCAAGTGCGAACCATCATCGAGGCCGTCCGGGACCTTGGCGTCTTCACCTACCTGGGCATCACCGAGCGAGTCCACGGCACGGTGTACTGCACGCTGCTGGCGATCTCACCTGGTGAAGGGATCGTCAGCGCGCATCGCAAGCTGATGCCGACCCACGAGGAACGGCTGGTCTGGGGCACCGGCGACGGCCATGGGTTACGCGTGCACCAGGCCGGGGAGCTGAAGGTTGGCGGTCTGATCTGCTGGGAGAACTGGATGCCGCTGGCCCGGCATGCTCTGTACGCCCAGGGAGAGGACGTGCACATCTCAGTCTGGCCCGGCTCCACCCGTGCGACCACCGACATCACCCGTTTCATCGCCCGCGAAGGCCGGGTCTACTCACTGGCCACGGGCGCGCTGTTCTCCTACGAGGACATCCCGGCAGACTTTCCCTTCCGCGACCGGCTTGCCGACCGCGTCTCCAACTGCGACGGCGGCTCGGCCATCGCCGGGCCCGACGGCCAGTGGATCGCACCGCCAGTCTCCGGTGAGAAGCGGCTCATCATCGCCGATGCCCAACCGGCCATAGTCCGGCAAGAACGGCAGAACTTCGACCCCATCGGCCACTACGCGCGCGGCGATGTCTTCCGGGTCGAAATCGACCGCCGGCGGCTTGGGCCAGCTCGGTTCGTGGACTGAAGCAGGTGTCCTGGGACGGAGTCAGGGCGCACGACTGAACCTTCCTTGCCAGCAGCAAGCGACAGGACGACCTATCCGGCCGGGCACGGCACCCTTCGTCAGACAGATCAACCTGGTTGGGGCTCGTGCAAGGTTCTTACAGGCGCCCCTCCACGGGCCATCTCAGCGCTCTGTACGGCGATGGGGGCGCCGCAACAGCCACTTGCCCCGGCCGATGCGGTCTTGCCGCCGGCACAGTGTAGATCGTCTGAGTGCTGATCTCCAGGTCACGGGCCAGCTCGGTAACCGTGCGGCCCGCTTCGAGCAAGTTCAATACCTTGCGCCGGAACCCCGGCGAGTAGCCCTGTCGCCCCATGCCACTTTCCTCTCATCAAGTGGCACAAGAATCCAGAAAGCCGCCTCCACTTAACCCGGGGCACACCACCCGAGGGCCGGGTGGCTGGTATGTCGGCCGATCAGCCGTCGTAGTGGTAGTGGTGGTGCCCTCCAATGCGGCCGAGCATCGAAACGACGTCTCGTGCGGCATCGTGGCCACCCACGCCCCAGGTGGTGGTTGCCCTCCGGGGGGCCGAGTATCGAAAGCATCCCCGCCCGGTGGCCGGCATGCGCCGGCGCGTCTTGACGTTGCGATCGAGGTTCCAGGCTGTCGTGGGAAGGCATTGGGAAAGACTGGCCGCAAATGATCGATGACTGCCGTAGCTCACCGGACACATCAAAAAGCCCTTGGCTCGCGTTACCGCTGGTCAAGGGCGCTTTGCTGCTGGCCGAACCTGGTGCCCCCGGCAGGATTCGAACCTGCGGCACCCGCTTTAGTCTCCGATCTCCCCTGGTGGAGGAGGCCGTTCTGGCCTGAAAATCGGGGTGGTTGCCCGCTGACGTCGTATCTCCTTGGTCGTTCAGGCCGTGCTTTAGTCGGACGCCGGGAGCCGCGCTTGTGGGCCTTTCACCGCG